>CAZDIO010000030.1:0-57678 GCA_964505555.1 uncultured Bdellovibrionales bacterium | reverse complement strand
ATCTCTTCTACTATCCGCTCCTTCAATTCCTCGCTAAATTTACGATACGTCCCCTCTTTATATCTCATATACCAGACTCCTCGCTCTTCTGATGTGGACGCTAATCAGGACGGGACATTAGAACAAGTGCAAGAGCAAGGCTAAGTTTAGTCTAAGTCTAAGTTTAAGTCTTAAAGACGCTAAGTCTAAGTTTTGATACGGCGTCTTATTCTTATTCCTCAAACACCCTCTTAAAAATCTCATCCACATGTGAAACATGCTTCTCCAAAGAAAGTGCATGCGAAAGCTCCCCCTCACTCAACAATCCCGTAATCTTCTTATCTCCTTTCACCCTCTCCACAAATCCAATTCCTTCCTGCTCCGAAGCCACCCCTTTCCACGCCTCCATCGCATGCCCCTGCACCAAACGATACGCCTCCTCTCGAGAGATCCCCTTCTTTGTAAGCGCCACGAGCACCCCTCCAGAAAACACAAGTCCTCTCGTCATTTCTAAATTTCTCTTCATCTGCTCTGGATACACAAGCAGATTCTCAACGATCGAAGTTACCCGCGCCAACATAAAATCAAGGGTAATCGTCATATCCGGCCCGATCACTCGCTCCGCACTGGAGTGACTAATATCTCGCTCATGCCAGAGCGGCACATTTTCCATCGCCGCTAACGCCCACCCACGAAGGAGTCTTGCAAGCCCGGTAACATTTTCAGAAAGAACTGGGTTTCGTTTATGCGGCATCGCACTTGAGCCTTTCTGCCCCTCAGAGAAGAACTCCTCTGCTTCTCGAACCTCCGTTCGCTGAAGGTGTCTTACTTCCAAGCAGATCTTCTCAAGCGTTCCTCCCAGTTGTGAATAAGAAAGAAAAAGCGCGGCGTGACGATCTCGTGAGATAATCTGCGTTGATACTGGCTCAACCTCAAGGCCAAGGATTTTACAAACATGTGCTTCAACCCTAGGATGAACATCCGCAAACGTCCCTACCGGCCCAGAGATCGCCCCGACTCGAATATCTTCACGCGCAGCAGTTAACCGAGTTTTTTGTCTCTTTAACTCCTCGTACCAAACAGCAAGTTTTAATCCAAACGTTGTTGGCTCTGCATGAATACCGTGCGAGCGTCCCACACAGATCGTTTTTCGATGCTTCATCGCCTGTTTCTTTACTGCCGCCATTAACGAATCGACCCCCGTAAGGAGGAGATCCGTTGCACGCACTAATTGGAGAGAAAAAGCTGTATCGACAATATCTGAAGAGGTCATCCCCAAATGAAGATACCGTCCATCATCACCCACAGACTCAGAGACGTTGGTAAGAAACGCTATGACATCGTGCTTAACCTCTTTTTCGATCTCCAAAATCCGCTCTACAGAAAACTGCGCCTTCTTTCGCACATTTTCTAAGGCAGATTGTGGTGCAAGACCATCTTTAACAAACTGCTCGAGCGCTGCGATCTCAATATCTAACCATAGTTGAAATCGCGCCTGATCGGTCCAAAGGGAGGCCATCTGTGGCCGAGAGTAGCGGGGTATCACGAATTAAACTCCTCAAATACAACGTTTCTAAGAATGATTGTTGGTGGTCCTACCTGAATCATAAAGATCACCGGCTCATGATTTTTTGCGCGCTCTTTTTCTACAAAGGGAAGCAGCAACGCAGAAAGGCGGTGACAAGCCTCATCAAGAGAGGACATCGTTTTTAAGGTAGATTGAAAGACTGAAAGAAGCTCATCATTTTGAGGAAGGGAGGTAACAACGATGATGTCAGTATCTTTTACCCGAACAGAAGCTAGGTCAACTAAGATCTGCGCGTTTGCTCCGATAAAACGCTCAAGCATTCCTGCACGATTTTCTTTAACTTCCTCCGAGGTCTCATGGAAGCGAAGCAGTCTTCCATCTCTCCATAAGATGCTCTCATATGATCCCACCTGGCCAATTGTCACCCGCCGTCCATCAAAAGAGACGATGAGTGCATGAGCAGAGACCTTTCCTCCAGAAAGCATGCGGTGGGCATATTGGTAGACCCGTTGGTTTGCAGCTTTGAAAGCCTCCTGAACGATCTCAAGCGATGGGTGCTCAGCAGTACTGCCATTAGTGTTGCCGCTATCGACTACTGAAAATGCTGCTTCAATAATCGCTTCATAAGAAAGCTTCACCGCGATCTGACTACTGATGCTTTCTTGGGCCGCCTCTACAAAAAAAGCAATGAGCGGAGAGGGTCTTATCCCCAGGGAAAGAGCGGTAAAGTGGTTTTTTGAACCAGCTCGTGTGTGTGTCGTAGCTGCGTTTTCAGAAGCGCTTTCGGGAGATTTTGTCGGAAAAAAAGCACACCGGTATTCAAGTAGTGCATTTTGATTGTGCTCTTCAATATGCGTAGCCATTATATCACCTACTAAGGGAATCCTTCCTGGTTAAATATCTAGCACGACGTATAAAAAAACTATACCAGCTAGTTTACCGGCTTTCAGACAGGGATTTATAAGAAAGCTCCTCCTTGGGAGACCGCATTTATCTGCGTTTCTTATCCAAGGCTTTCAATAGCCCGTTGGGCCGCAGCGAAGTATCTCCATGAAAAAAGCCCAAAATAAATCGTTCCCACCGTCATTAAGGTAAGGGCAACTCGGGCACCAAGGAGCATCTTTTTAGGAGGAAGCCATTCGGCTTTTCGTTCATCAGAGAAATACATCACCACAATCACCCGCAGGTAATAATAAAGTGAGATCACCGAGTTCATAGCGGCAATGATCGCCAACCCCGGAAACCCTGCTTGAACCGCGCTCCGAAAGAGAAAGAATTTGCCGCTAAACCCTGCAAGAGGAGGAACTCCCGCAAGAGAGAGCATCGCAATCACCATCGTAAAGCCGATTAGTGGATGCGTCCATCCAAGTTTTGAGAGAGACTCAATTGAGTCCTTTCCATACTGAAGCTCACTGCCACTGGTTGCAACAAGCACCACCCCAAACGCAGCAAGGGTCATCACCGCATACACAAGAAGGTAGAAGATCATCGCCTCTCCCCCTTGGGCAGAGCCCAGTGAAACAAAACCGATCATCAGATATCCCGCATGGGCGATACTCGAGTAGGCAAGCATCCGCTTAATACTCCGCTGACGAAGCGCGACAATATTTCCAAACGTCATCGTCAGAACAGAAAGAATCCAGAGAAGCCCAACCCACTCATCACTAATCCCACCAAACGCCATCACCAGCACTCGAAAGAATGCTCCAAACGCAGCAGCTTTCACCACCACTGCCATAAATCCGGCGATCGATGTGGGTGCACCCTGATACACATCGGGGGTCCAAAAATGAAAGGGCACAAGACTTACTTTAAAACCAAATCCAAAAATCAACAGCCCTACCCCAAAGATCAGCATCGGGTTTTTATCCGCTCCCAGATTTGGAAGGGCGTGTAATACCTGAAGATCAATGGTTCCCGTAGCACCGTAAACAAAGGCCATTCCATAGAGGAGAAATGCCGAACTAAAAGCTCCCATAATAAAATACTTCAGCGCCCCTTCTGAAGAAGCTTTTTCCTTCTTTGCAAGCCCACTAAGCACATAGACAGAAACAGAGAGGAGTTCAAACCCAAGAAAAAGAACGATAAGATTTGCTGCAGAAACCATCACCATCCCTCCGGCTGCAGCAAGTAAGATGAGCACATCAACATCTACGCTGGGGTCTACCCCCTGACTTTGAAGCTGATCGTCGTGAAGGAGAAATGTGACAAACACTCCAAGAAGAATAATAGTATAAAAACAGAGGGTGTAGGGATCAACAAACACTGCGCCATGAAACGCTGTTCCCTGCTCAGCAAGTTGTGGCCATGAAAACACCCACGCCATTACCGGAATTATCCCTGTGACATACAGACGTGCAATCGGTCGTCGGCCCCGCTGAAAGAGATCCCACAGTAAAAGAAGTAATGCTCCGCCAGAAACGATCACGTAAGGGATCAAAGCTTTTAGGTCGATGATGCTCATGGTAGTTCCAAAGTCATTTTTCCAAATTACCGTTTCTCGTCTCTTCTTACATCAACAAACTGCGTCTTATCTTTTACCTGCTCATCAACAAACGCGAGATGTCTCCTCGTTGAAGGCTCCATACTGGAAAGAATTGGTGCTGGATACAAACCGATTGCAAAAACTAAGATTAAAAGCGGTATAAAAACAAGTTTCTCACGAAGTAAGAGATCAGAAAGATCTCCATTTTTTTTCTCATCAAGCTCACCAAATATCGTTCTTCGATAAAGAGAGAGCATATACATCGCACCAAAAACAACCCCAGACACAGCGATCGCCCCATACACCATACTGTAGAGAAATCCGCCGTAGAGAATAAGAAACTCACCAACAAATCCATTAGTAAGCGGAAGTCCGATCGAGCTTAAGGTAAATACTAAAAAGAAAAAGGAAAACACCGGAACCTTCACCGCAAGTCCACCATACTCAGAGATCAAACGGGTGTGTCGCCGGTCATAGAGTGCACCCACCATAAAAAACAGTGCCGCTGTTGAGATGCCATGGTTAATCATCTGCAGCATCGCTCCTTGCATCCCTTGTAAATTCATCGATGCAAAACCAAGCACACAAAAACCAAGGTGACTGACCGAAGAGTAGGCAACTAACTTCTTCATATCGGTTTGCACCCACGCAACGAGCGCCCCATACACGATCCCCACCACCCCCAACACCGCAAAGATGGGCGCTGCAGCCACGCTCGCTTCAGGAAACACGGGGAGCCCAAAACGAATCAACCCATACAACCCCATCTTCAACAGCACTCCAGCAAGAATCACCGAACCACCGGTAGGTGCTTCAACGTGGGCATCAGGAAGCCAGGTATGGAGTGGAAAAAGAGGGATTTTAATCGCAAACGCAAGCGCAAACGCAGAGTAAAGGATAAGCTCCTGTTTCGGGGTAAACTTGAGCGCCATCCAATCACTTAAGAGAAAACTCATCATCCCATCAGGGCTCTGTAGTGAATGGAGATAGCCAAGGTACACTATTGCAATCAGCATCAGCAAACTACCAAAAGCGGTATAGAGAACAAATTTTAACGCCGCGTAGATCCTTCTGTCATGTCCCCACACCCCGATTAAAAAATACATAGGAATAAGCATCAACTCCCAAAAGACGTAGAAACTCACCCCATCAAGTGCGACAAACGTTCCTAGCATCCCCGTTTCTAGAAGAAGCAAGCACGCTAGATACGCGCGTACTTTTTCTGTAACACTCGGCGCCGCAATAAAAACAAGCACCGAAAGAAACGTCGTTAAAAGAATTAACCAGAGGCTGATGCCATCAATACCAAAGAAGATATTGACCCCAAGTTCAGGAAGCCAGGCATAGCTTTCGGTAAGTTGAAAACTCTCCGCCTGTGGTTCAAAGAGCCAAAGAATTAGAAGCGCCTGAAAAAACGCAAGGAGTGAAAAAATCAATGCGGTTGCCTGAGAAAAGCGCACTTTTTCTTTCGGCACAAAGACAAGAAAGATCGCTCCAAAAAATGGAGTGATCACAAGGAAACTTAATAACATCGAAGGCGAAGGGGTCAAATATGTCACCAAACAAAGCTCCTTAACGTAAAAGCAGGTAAAAATAGATAAGTAATACGGCACTTAAAAACATGAACGTAAGATAGAAGCTTATCTTTCCACTTTGTAATCTCCGGACAAACTCACCGTTTGCTTCAACAAACATTCCGGTCCCGTTTACAAAAGCATCAATACAGTCGCGATCAATGGCGGCAAATAGAAATGACGAGAGCCGAGAGAGTGGACGGATAATAATTGCTCCATAGAGTTCATCTATCCACCACTTTCGAGAGAGCGCTCGGTAGAGCCAAGAAAATGTACTGGCAAACTTTGAGGGAACTGACTTCAGCGGTCCATAAAAACAAACCGCAAGAAAAATACCAACAAGCGCTACTCCGATCGAGGTTAACTCCAACGTATGATACAGTTCATTATGGGCAAACGCTTCATGCCCCAACTTCATATCGGCTCGAGTCCAATACCCAAGGTAGTGGATGAGATCTTCTCCCCAGAGAAACGAAAAAACAGCAGACAACGAAGCTAAGATCAGTAAGGGCACCGTCACCACCCACGGTGACTCATGTGCTTCATGGTGTCCACGATACTCTCCAAAAAAAGTTAGCATCAGACTTCGCGTCATATAAAACGCGGTGAGAAACGCGGTGAGAAGTCCTATTAGCCAGGTGAATTTCGCTAAGGAGAGATTCCCAAATACGGCAATCTGCGCGGGGAGCCCCTCATTTGAAAACACCGTCCACAAAATCGCATCCTTTGAATAAAATCCAGAAAGAAATGGAAAGCCGGCAATAGCAAGGGTTGCTATAAAATAGGCAAGAAACGTTAAGGGCATCTCCTTTCTTAATCCCCCAAAGTGGCGCATATCTTGTTCATGGTGACATCCCATAATCACCGAACCTGCCGCCATAAAGAGACATGCTTTAAAAAAGGCGTGGGTGACGACATGAAAAATTCCGTTACTAAACGCTCCAGCCCCCATCGCCATAAACATATATCCAAGTTGGCTGACGGTAGAGTAGGCAAGAACCCGTTTAATATCGTTTTGAACAAGAGCAATGGTTGCTGCAAAAAACGCCGTCAACGTTCCGATCACCAACACCACAACAAGTGTTTGTGGAGCAAGGGCATAGAGAAACGACATTCTCGCCATCATGTAGACCCCAGCAGTAACCATGGTAGCAGCATGAATGAGTGCCGAAACTGGGGTGGGACCAGCCATAGCATCAGGAAGCCAGACATACAGCGGAATCTGTGCGCTCTTTCCAATCGCTCCGACAAATAAAAGTAACGCTGCGATCTCAATAATATATGGGGGCATCTGCGAAACAAGCGTTTGCATCTGCGTAAATTGAATCGTCCCCATACGAGAAAGGAGAACAAACATTCCAATTAAAAACCCAGCATCACCAATCCGGTTTACTACAAACGCCTTCTGCCCAGCTCGAGCATTCTCCATCTCTTTGTACCAAAACCCGATCAAGAGATAGGAGCAGAGCCCTACCCCTTCCCAGCCAACAAACATCACTACAAGGTTATCTCCCAAGACAAGAAGAAGCATCGAAAAGAGAAAAAGATTGAGGTAACTAAAAAAACGGGGGCGACTGTCATCTTCAGCCATGTACCCAATCGCATAGAGGTGAATTAAAGAACCAACCCCGGTCACCACTAACGACATCACCGCAGAGAGGCGATCAAAACGGAGCGCCAAATCGATATTGACCGGCGATACCGAAATCCATCTCCATAAGGAGGTAGTAAAATGTTCACCCTCAGCGCCAAGCCCTTGGAAGAGAACAATTACAATACCAAACGCAGACGCTGAACAGAGCGTAGCAAGCCACCCAGCAAGAACTTGAAGCTTCTCTGAACGACGACAAAGAACAAATACAAGAAAGGATCCAAGAAGGGGGCAGAGCGGAATGAGAGAGAGTAAGGTATTCATGATTATCCCTGAAGTTGAGAAGCGTCGTCTGAATCAACACTCTCATAATTTCTAAAAACCGAGATAATAATCGCAAGACCCACTGCTGCTTCTGCTGCTGCTACCGTCATCACAAAAAAAACATAAATCTGACCATCAAGCTCCCCAAACTTACTTGAGAGCGCAACAAAGGAGATATTTACGGCGTTCAGCATCAACTCAATACACATAAAGATCACGATCGTGTTTTTTCGAAAGATCACCCCAAGGGTTCCCATCGAAAAGAGAACCGCGCTTAGCATCAGGTAAAAACTTGTTTGATCAATCATCGCCGTAGTCCTTGCTTCGAACGAAGTCCTCGTCCACTCCCTAACGGTCGCTTCTTTTCTAAAGCAAGCATCACCGCTCCCATAATCGCTGCAAGAAGTAAGAGCGAGGTCACCTCAAAAGGAAAAAGATAATTTGAAAAAAGAAGCTGTCCGATCGCTTCCGTATTTCCAAGGGGTGCCGCTTCTCCCGAACGAATATACTCAGCAACCGGGAATTTAAGGCCCGTATGAACAACTGCAACAAGAAGCCCAAGAAAGAAACTAATAAAGATCACCTGCGCAAAAAACGGTGCTTTTTTCGGTTGAATTTTCCCATCAGCCTCAACGCCAAGAAGCATGATTACAAAGATTACCAGCACCATGATTGCACCGGCATAGACAATGATCTGAATAGCGGCCATAAAATGCGCCCCGAGAAGAGCAAAATGTGCCGCGACAAGAAAGAGGGTAAGAACGAGAAAGAGCGCACTGTGGAGAGGTTTTTGAGAAAACACCACGCCAGAGGCTGTAAGCACGGTAAGAATCCCAAAAATTAACATTATTATCGTCATCGTCTCTGTGTAATTTTTCTCTGCGTAAATTCTCTCTCTATGATTTTTCTCTCTGTGATTTCCTTACAACACCTGGCCATAGACTCCACCCACAACAAGTGCCACCGTTACTATTAAATTTACGAGGCTTATCGGGAGAAGGAGTTTCCAACAAAGATTCATTAACTGATCATAGCGAAAACGGGGTAGTGTCCACCGAATAACAATCTGGAGCACACAAAAAAACAAAACCTTTGCTAAAAAGATCCCCGTTCCTAAAAGTGCTGGTAGCCACTGCGCGGTATTTTCTGGAAGAAACGCTGGAAAGGTAATCGCCGTAATATCTACATAGGGAAGATGCCATCCGCCAAAAAATAAAATAACCACAAAGGCTGAGGCCACCGCAATCTCTGCAAACTCTCCTAGCCAGAAAAGAAGAAACTTCATCCCTGAATATTCGGTGAGATACCCAGCTACAATTTCGGACTCACTCTCTGGAAGATCAAAAGGAGCTCGTTTTGTTTCCGCCATCATCGAAGTAAAAAAAACAAAAAAACCGATTGGATTTAACAAGATCCCCCACCGTGGGAGCGTTCCAAAGAAGGTCGTTGTATTTTGCTGACGGATAATCTCATTAAGATCAAGGGTAGAGTAAATTGCAAGGATACCAATAATGCTTAACCCTAAGGTAACCTCATAAGAGATCATCTGCGCACTGGCACGAAGTCCTCCAAAGAGTGAAAATTTATTTTTTGATACCCACCCCGCAAGCATGACGCCGTAAACCGCAAGGGATCCGAAAGCAAAAACGTATAATATTCCAACGTTTAAGTTTGCAAGTTGTAAGGTGATCTCTCGATCAAGAATTCGAAGTGGAGGACCAAAGGGCACTACCGCAAAACAGACTAAGACTGGAAACACTGCAAGAAACGGCCCAAGGCTGTGCATGAACTGACTCGTTCCTTTCGGAACAAAGTCCTCTTTGGTAATTGCTTTTACCGGATCAGCAACGAGGGTGTTAATCAGACCTGCTAAGTCAAATCCAAAAATCGAGGCGCGATTTGCGCCTACCCGATCTTGAATCAACGCAGAGCCCTTCCTTTCAATCCAGGTGCAAAGGGCTGCAATCCCCAAAAGAACATGAAGGATAATCAGAGCCTTAATAACGATTATCCCCAACTCGATCCCAAATTCCATTTATATTCCTACGCGCACATCATCACCACTTGATTGACTATCTTTCTTTTCCTGACCAAGCGCTAGCCCCAATTCACCGATCTTTCTTAACGTCACATCAGCAAACTGGGGAACTTGAGAAGCAAAGTAACGAAAGAGACTTCGTTCATCGATCACTTCAGCAGGAAGAATTGATTTTTTTAACGAGTCAGCAATTCGCTTAAGAATAAGCCACTCAGGAAATGTTCCAAACGGTGGAGTAAGAACTCCCTGGAGGCGCTGCACCCGACCTTTTTCATTCATCATCAGACCGTTTTTCTCGTTAACCGTCCTTGATGGGAGGAGCACCCGACAGGTGGAGTTAAGGGTTCCTACGTTGTGTCCATTTTTTACAAACCCTCTTGGTGTTAAAGCAGTGCTGCTTTCACACTGAAGTACTGTTTGCTTTAATTGCTCATCAACATCGGTGTCACTTACAGCGAAGTCACCAACAAAGAGCACATGTTTAACTTTCCCCTGCTTCACCTGAGAGAGTAGATTTTGATACCGCTTACTTAATTCTTCTCGAAAATTTACCCCCGGTGCGCCTAACCCAAGAAATGCCCCGCCCTGAGCGTTTGGTGCGTAGTCTGGACTAATGAGCACTTTTTCTACCGAGCTTAACTCTCGAATACGAAGTTGCATCGCGATCTGTGGAGAGGAACTCTTGATCCCAAAAACTTTTTCAGAAAAATTTATACTCACCCATAACTCTTCTAAGGTAAGAAACGGCGAGAGAAACACCGCAGTGTCTCCCTCTGTGGCTTTTCCTAACGCCGAAAGTGCCTGCTGGGCAACCTCCCAGGAAACACTCTCATATCCATCACCCTTCTGGATCATCGGTGAGGCCAGTCGCTCCTCAGGCTGAAACCGTTCAAAGCCATACCGCCCCTCATCACAGAGCCACTCTTTATTCACCTCAGAATTAAGTCGTGCTTTGACATGAACTACTTTTCCATCCCGTTCAGCAACCTTGACGTTACATCCCGTAGAACACCCTGGGCAGATCGAATCAACCTCGTTTGTGTACCAAATGCGGGTGTTAAAACGCCACCGACGGTGAGTTAGTGCACCAACCGGACAGAGATCCACCACTGTTCCTGAAAGGGGATTATCAAGAATACGCCCCTCATCAACTCCGATGACAGCTCGGTCCCCTCGGTTAAACACCCCCAGTTCTGAAGTATGCGAAACCTCATCACAAAAACGCACACAACGGGTGCACACAATACATCGCTCCCCGTCATAGACAACGTCAGGACCTAACACCTCAGCCTTTACTTTATGGACCTTGTCTTCAATAAAGCGCGAGGCTTTCGAGTTATACTCGTAGTAATAATCTTGGAGTTTGCAGTGCCCCGCTTGATCACACACCGTGCAATCAAGAGGATGATTAATCAGTAAGAATTCAAGTGTTGCCCGTTGTGCTTCTGCCACATCGGGAGAGGACTCCTGGGTACGAACCACCATGCCGTTTGCTGCACCCGTGTTACAACCAATCGTAAGCTTCGGTTGTCCCTCCACCTGCACCTGACACATCCGGCAGTTTCCAGCGATAGAGAGATGTGGGTGGTAGCAGTAATAAGGAATATCAATACCAGCAACTTTTGCAGCCTCAATCAAGTTCGTACCTTTTGGAACTTGCACCGTCTTGCCATCGATAGTCAGGGTGACGATCTCTTTTTCAGGCATATGCTGATCCCTCTGTTGAAACAAAACCCCGAGAGATTCGCTCTTCAAACTCTTCAGGGAATTTCTTTAAAAAGCTCAGCACCGGGGTCACGAGCGCATCACCAAAAGGACAGATCGTGTGCCCAGCAATCTGTGAGGTAATATCTCGAAGAAGTGGGATATCAGAGACATTTCCCTGCCCTCGATGAATTCGAGAAACGATCTTCTCCACCCAATGCGCCCCTTCTCGACACGGCGTGCACTGCCCACACGATTCGTGAGTATAGAAGTGCTGAAGATTCAACACCACATCAACCATATCTGTAGTCTCATCCATCACGATAAATCCTCCAGAACCAAGAAATGTTCCTTTCTGATTCATCGATTCATAATCAAGACAGGCATCTGAAAGCTCATCAGCTCGAAGCACAGGAACAGAGGAACCACCGACAATTATCGCTTTTAATTTCTTTCCTCCACGCACCCCACCACATTCGTTTTCAAGAAACTCAAGGAGCGGATATCCAAGCTCTATCTCATACACCCCAGGTTTGTTGATATGCCCCGAAGCACTCAGGAGTTTTGTTCCCGGAGATTTTTCTGTACCGATCGCTTTATAGGAGGCTGCACCATTTTCAATAATCCAAGGAAGAGCCGCTAAGGTCTCTGTGTTATTTACCACCGTGGGTGAACCATACACCCCAAACACCGCAGGAAACGGTGGTTTGATTCGGGGTTGTCCTTTGTTTCCCTCAAGAGACTCAATAAGTCCTGTCTCCTCACCACAGATGTATGCCCCCGCTCCACGATGAACAACGATATCTAGAGAAAATCCAGAGCCAAAGATATTCTTTCCGAGATATCCTTTGGCATACGCCTCCTCGACCGCTTTTGCTGTACACACTGTAGGATAGGCATACTCACCACGAATGTAGATACAGGACCAATTACTTTGGAGTGCCCACGCAGCAATAATCATCCCCTCAATACAGAGGTGCGGATCTCGCTCAAGAAGCACGCGATCTTTAAACGTTCCGGGCTCACTCTCATCCGCGTTATGAAGAAGATACACCGGCTTTCCACTATTTCGAGGCACAAAGCCCCATTTCATCCCCGTTGGAAAACCCGCTCCCCCTCGTCCGCGCAACCCCGATGCTTTTACCTCAGCAACAACTTGGTCCGGGGTCATCTGCAGCGCTTTTTTTGCAGCTTGATATCCGCCGCGTCGTTCATACGCCGCGAGTTCACGTTGATCCTCGTGAGCAAAGTTTTTTGAAAGTATTTTGATATGCTCTTTCATTTCCTACCACACTTCAGATTTTGGAAGATCTTTAAAACCCGCTCCAAGTTCTTCGCGCGCCGCGGAGTAACGAAGATCTGGTTTCTCCTTCTCGATACGATCCAGAAGGTCTTTGAGTTTTGAAACGGTGAGGTTTTCAAAGTACACATCGTTTATCTCAACCATCGGACCTGTCCCGCAACTTCCCAAACATTCAACCTCTTCATAACTCCACATACCGTCTGCTGAAACCTCTTTTGCAGCAAGCTGAAATCTACTTTTTAGATACTCAACGAGCTCTCGTGCCCCACACAACATACACGAGAGCGTTCTACACACCTGAACGTGGTAGCGGCCAACTTTTTTCCGGTAATACATCGTATAAAACGTTGCCACTCCCCGCACATGTGCCGGTGATAACCCAAGGCGGTTTGAAACCCACAAAACCGCTTCCTCACTAATGTATCCAAGCTCCTCTTGAGCAATATAGAGCGCAGGCATAACCGCTGACTTAGAATGGGGATAGCGCGCCGTAATTTTCTTAAGACCCTGTTCGGCCTTTTCTGAAAGTGTAGGAATGTTTGTAGATCGTTTGTCGTTCATTTTAATGATTTTTTTTAACACAGAGTTTCACAGAGTTACACAGAGTGTAAAAAATCCTGGGAAGATCATTTCTCAAATTCAGATCCGTTCTTAAGACTCTGTGCAACTCTGTGAAACTCTGTGTTAAAATTACCATACCCAAGAAGTTCCTATCGGTCGCACTCACCGCCAATCATATTAATCATTCCAAAAAGAGGCACGATATCTGCGATCATATGTCCTTCAACAAGCGGACCAAAGATCCCCATCGAGATAAAAGATGGTGGTCGAATGCGCACCCGGTACGGGGTTCCACTTCCATCAGAAACTACGTAGAAGCCAAGCTCGCCATTGCCTCCCTCAACTGGAAGATAGACATCTCCTGCGGGCGGCTCAATTCCTCGAAACACAATCTCAAACTGATTGATCATCCCCTCAATGGAATCATACACCTCGTCTTTTCCAGGCATAATAATATGTGGATCATCAATATTAATTGGCCCTTCAGGAAGCTTTTTTAAACCCTGCTCAACAATGCGCATCGATTGATAGATCTCATTAAAACGCACGATGAAGCGATCGTAATTATCTCCTTTTGTTCCCAGGGGAACTTCAAATTCAAACCGCTCGTAGGCTGAGTAGGGAAACGCTTTTCTTACGTCATAGTTCACCCCTGATGCTCTAAGAAGCGGTCCTGTAAGGCCATAGGCAACTGCTTCATCAGGAGCAATGACTCCAACATCACACATCCGGTCAACAAAGATTCGGTTCTTTGTCAGCAAGCGATCTGCATCATCAAGATGTTTTTTTATCTTTTCAAAACGAGCGAGAGTCTCCTCTTTAAACCGCTCGGGGAGATCATCATGGAGACCACCAACACGTGCATACGAAATCGTAAGTCGTGCTCCCGTTACCGCTTCAACAAGCTCATAGAGATACTCTCTTGCTTCCATAAGATAGAGCATCACCGTAAACGCACCGAGCTCCATCGCTGAAGCACCGAGGCAGGTGAGATGATCACACATCCGTGAAAGCTCACTCATGATCACCCGGATGTACTGACAGCGAATGGGAACTTCAACTCCGAAAAGTTTTTCAACCGCGAGGCAATAGCCAACGTTGTTGATAATTGGAGATACGTAATTTAAGCGATCCGTATAAGGAATAACCTGTGAATAAGTAACGTTCTCACACTGTTTTTCAAATCCACGATGAAGATACCCCACATCCACATCGCACCGCTCGATACGCTCCCCATCAAGCTCTATAATTAATCGAACCGTACCGTGGGTTGCGGGGTGAGCAGGGCCCATGTTGAGGATCATCGTTTGACTGTGGAGCGAATCGTTTAGCTCGCGCGGTTCCCAGTCGTTTCTTACCTCACCCATTTCTAATTCCTCCCACCAGGCGTGCCAGTTGGGCGCCGCTCATCCTTGTTCCGGATCCCTTGTCGCACGGGAAGCGCTACAAGCTGATCGCGAAGCATGTCTGCTGAGGTATTTCGTAATTCGGGAATTCGAAGTTGAACTCGTGGTTGTTTGCCACGAAGTGGATAATCTTTCCGAAGAGGATGTCCGGTAAATTCGTCATACATTAGAATCCGCCGGAGATCTCCGTGTCCTTTAAATGATACTCCGTACATATCCCAAACTTCACGCTCAAGAAAATTTGCAGTAGGCCAAAGATTTCGAACCGATTCAACTTCGGGGCTTGATTCACCCACTTCAACTTTTAAGGTCAGTCGATGGAGGTGACTAATACTTAACAGTTGATACACCACCTCAAATCGAGCATCTTTCGTATCTAGCCAATCTACGCAGGTAACATCAATGAGCATTGAAAAAAGGTATTTCTTATCATCTCGGAGCCGCTGAAAAACCTCCCGTTGGGTCTCTCTTTGAAAACGGTAGGTAAGACCAAACTCTACCCAGCGGTGGGGCTCAAGGGGGAAAAGTCGTCCGTTGAAATCCCGATCTAAGTTCTCTTGGAGTCGAAGCTGGACATCCGGAATGGAAGGGGTCGGGGTTGAAGAAGGAGGTGTCTTTTGTTGTTCAGACATTATACGCTAAAAAGAAAATAAAACTTCCTAGTAAATTACACGAGTATTGTCCGTTAGAACCGTATCCCCAAACATAACGATCCCCATTTTAGCGAGGGTACATAGTTGAAAGGGGTAGAAACGAATCAACGGTACGCACTATATTAACAAAACTAATTAGAAGGAAGGAGATATTATGGCATCGTTTGACGTAGTTTCAAAGGTCAACATGCAGGAAGTTGACAACGCAGTGAACCAATCTCTCCAAGAGATCTCACACCGCTACGACCTGAAAAACTCAAAAAGCACAATTGAACTGGACAAGGACTCAATCACCTTAGCGGCAGATGATGAGATGAAGCTAAAGGCGTTAAAAGATATCCTCAACCAAAAAATGGCAAAACGTGGTGTGGGGCTTCGTTCTCTTGATTACCAAGAAGCAGAGAGTGCTGCCGGCGGCGCGCTTCGTCAGAAGATTCTTATCAAACAGGGAATCTCTACAGAGGATGGAAGAAAGATCGTGCAGCTGATTAAAGATCAGAAACTAAAGAAAATTCAGGCACAGATTCAACAAGATCAGGTTCGTATCCAAGGGCCAAAAAAAGATGATTTGCAGGTAGTAATTAAGCTACTTAAAGAAAACGTTCAGCTGGATCTACAGTTTATTAACTTCAAAGAGTAGTGTTTTTGTTAGAGCCTTTAACAAAATGAAACTTTCTGTCGTTGCTTCGCTTTGCTCGCAACGACAGGCGTTTTCATTTTGTCAGAGGCTCTTAATCAGATCACCTCGTCGTTTTCGTTAACGACCTCAGGATTGGAACTTCCTCCTCCCATGCCCTCACTTTTCCCTACTCCATCCTCCTCCCCAAAAAACCAAAGCGCTCCGATCACCATGGCACCAAGAATAATCACAGTAACAAGAAGTTTATAAAGAAGGATAAACACACAGCCAACGATAACCCCGAGTACAAAATAGGGAACTGGTGCCTGCTCAATTTTCTCCTGAAGAGCCTTAGGAATTGACCGTAAGCGTGATTCGATAAGGGAACGTTTCATAAAAATATCCTGATATGTTAGCTTAACAACCGCGCATTCTACTTCCTAAACTTTTTGAGAACAATACTTTTTATACTATAAATCGATAGGAAACTAAGTGCCTTCTAAAACAAAAACCGACGCGGTCTACGAAGCATTGGGAGCCTCAGCCTCAAAAGCCGGGCTTCATGAAACACTCAAGCGTGTTGGACTAGAAAGTTCCCACAATACGTTTGCCGTTCTGAACTCAGACCTCACGGGAGATAAAGAGTACCGATCATTTCTTCACTCTGATGGAGCGGGCACAAAAACTATCGTTTCGTACTTAATGTTTCAAGAAACTAAAAACGCCCAACATTTTTCTGGACTTGCTCAAGATGCCCTGGTGATGAACCTCGATGATATATTTTGTCTTGGTGTTCCTGAACGGCTTCTTCTTTCAAACACGGTACAACGAAATGCAAACCTTGTTGGTGACGATGCTCTCGAAGCAATTATTCGGCGATATACTGAACTAGTTTCTCTTCTTGAGAGTTTTGGAATCCCCATTGAGCTTGCCGGTGGGGAAACAGCAGATTGTGGAGATGTTGTTCGTACCCTCTTGGTTGATGCAACTCTCTCAGGTAGGATTAAAGAAAGTTCGATCATCTATCAAAACCGGATCGCTCCTGGCGATGTGATCGTTGGTCTTTCAAACACCGGAAAAGCAACCTACGAAGAGAAAGAGAACTCAAGTATCGGCTCAAACGGCCTCACCCTTGCCCGTCATGCTCTTTTAGATAAGCAGTATAAAACCGCTTATCCAGAGGTCGCGGATCCCGCAATTGATAACACTCTCTCCTATCATGGACCCTACCGCCTCACCGATCAGATCCCAGGACTTTCGTTAAATGTTGGAGAAGCGCTCATCTCTCCAACAAGGACATATGCTCCCTTACTTGTAAAAATCTATAACTCCTTAAAAAAAGAGATTCACGGTGCCATCCACCTTACCGGTGGAGGTCAAACAAAGATGCTTCGATTTGGAGAGGGGAATCTCTATATCAAGGACAACCTCTTTAGCACTCCCCCACTTTTTGAACTTATTCAAAAGCATGGCGCAGTCAGTTGGAAGGAGATGTATCGAGTTTTTAATATGGGACACCGCTTTGAGCTCTATCTAAAAGAGCCGCATGTAAAAGAGGTCATCGATACGGCAAAGAGCTTCGGTGTTGAAGCAAAGATTATCGGGCGTGTTGAAAAGAACACCGATAAAAACAATAAGCTCATTTTAAAAAGCCCACACGGTGAGTTTGAATACTCATTGTAAGAGTTGTAACATCCATGGAACCTCTTCTTCTTCAAGCATTTCGTAATCAACCTCTTGATCGCCCGCCGGTCTGGATGATGCGACAAGCTGGGCGTTACCTCGAAGAGTATCGAGCATTAAAAGCGCGACATAGTTTTCTTGAGTTATGTAGGAGTCCAGAGCTTGCGGCGGAGGTCTCTCTTCAACCCCTTCGTATTTTGGACGTCGATGCGGTGATCTTATTTTCAGATATTCTCATCCCCGTCCAGGCGATGGGAATAAATGTAGATTTCAAACCCGGTCCAACGATTTATAATCCGATTACATCACCGGCAGATATTCAAGCCCTCAAAGTAAATGGAGTAGTGTCTGAAGTTTCCTACGTTTTTGAAACGGTTAAATCCCTAAAAAAAGAATTAGTAGCGGCATCTGAATCTCCAAGAAAAGCCCTTCTTGGATTTGCTGGAGCCCCATGGACCCTTGCTTGCTACATCATAGAACAGGGCCCCTTTAAACATTTTCATGGCACCCAGGTCTTTGCTCAAGAGCACAGAAAAGCGATGCATCTCTTACTTGAGAAGCTTACCACCGTAGTTATTGATTACGTTCTTTCGCAACGAGAAAGTGGCGCTGATGCGATTCAACTCTTTGATACCTGGGCTGGAAACCTCTCCGCAGCTGACTACCGAGAGTTTGCACTCCCCTACACACAGAAGATATTTGAAGCTCTCTCTAAGCACTCCTGCCCAACAACGCTCTATGTTAATGGAAGCTCCCATCTCTTAAAAGAGATGGCGAGCTCTGGTGCAAACTGTTTGAGTATTGATTGGCGGATAGATCTCCGTTCTGCACGAGCGCTCCTTGGTGAGGCAATGGTTCTTCAAGGAAACTTTGATCCTACAAAGCTTTACCGATCCCCAGAAGAGGTAAGAAAGGAAACACAGTTGATGATCTCTCAGCCTGAACTTCAAAAAGGCTACATTGCAAACCTGGGACATGGAATTCTCCCTACAACTCCTTTGCAATCTGCAAAGGAGTTTATAAATACCGTAAAGGAGTACTCCATCCGTGGTCTATGATGCGGTCATCGTTGGTGGTGGAATTAGTGGCCTTACACTTGGCTACCTTTTGCAAGAAGCAGGCTTACATATTGCAATTATCGAATCATCAAATGAGATCGGTGGGGTCTGTAAGACCATTACAAAAGATGGTTTTCTTCTTGAAAATGGCCCAAACTCGACTGTTTTAAAGCCCACCCTTGCAAAGCTTATTGCCGACATTGGACTTCAGGATCAACTTTTATTTCCCGAGCCTGTAGCAAAGAGACGCTATATTGGGAGCTTCCGAAGAGGAAAGCTCTCACTTCTTGAGGTACCAAACTCTCTACAAAAAGCGATTAGAAACTCCTTGTTATCGTTTCCTGGAAAACTGCGTGCACTGTGTGAGCCTTTTATCTCCCGATCAAAGACAGAGGACGAAAGCGTCTCTTCTTTTATCTCCCGAAGATTTGGAAAAGAGGTTTCAAGAAATATCGTCTCTGCGATTCTCTCAGGGATCTGGGCGTGTGATATTACCACACTGAGCACCCGAAGTGCGTTACCAAAACTGTGGCAGCTTGAAAAAGATCACGGCTCAGTTCTTCGGGGCATTTTGAAAGGTTACAAAAACAAGGCTCGTGAGCGCTTGTTGATGGTGAGTTTCAAAGAGGGGATGAGTGCATTACCAAAAAGACTTGGAGCCCGTCTCCACAGTCATTCTCTTTTTCTTTCTAGGCGTATCTGTTCGTTTGTAAGAGAAAATGATTTTGTAACTATTGAAGTCCTAGATGAAAAAAATGCTGTTTCTTACATCACCACAAGACAACTGATTATCACCACACCGGGCGCAGAGTCAGCAAAGCTCTTAGCAGCACATGATCCAGCACTTGCAACCCAGATAAGAAAAATCCCATTTGCTCCTCTAGGTATTCTCCATCTTGCCTTTCAAACTTCAACAGTAAAACACCCACTGAACGCTTTTGGATTTCTCCTTCCAGGAAAACCGGGGCAAGCCCTTCTTGGTGCGATCTGCTCCTCTTCTGTTTTTAAACACCGCGCACCCAATGGGTATCATCTTCTCACCTGCTTTAGTGGAGGAGCAACAAACAAAGAACTTGCAAACGTCACTGCAGAAAATGTTAAGAAGCAACTTACTTCTGAAGTAATGAATCTCATCGGAACAACCTCTCCGCCAACGATCCTCTCTGAAGTCCACCACCCGCACTCAGTTCCTAATTACCCCGTAGGCCATTACCTCTTACAAGACGCCGTAAAAGCATTTCATGAAAAACACTCAAACATTCACATCCTTTCAAACTGGCATGAAGGCTTAGGCATCTCTGATCGGGTGGAACGGGCTTCGATGCTTGCTGAGAACCTGATAGCAAACTGGAAGCTACAAACGTATTTTGAAAAAATTCAAGATGCGTATAATGGTTAGTGTTGGATAATTTATTTACCGTAGAGGACGCTGGGGCAAATAAAAAACTCAGCATTTACACCGAAGTTGGCTTAAGAGATCGCTACAAAATTCCTAGGTGCAATACTGAAACATACTACTTCACCGGCGGCGCGACCCCGAACGGGATGGGTCGCGCCGCATACGGCAGGGTGGGCATCTTTAAGCCGCTGAGACAAAGTCCCGACTCCTCCTGGTTTCTTGATCCCGTTAGGAAACGCTCAAGAATCCATCGTGAGCGGACAGAGCTCCGTCAGCAATAAGTTCATCACATTGACGAGACGCCATCGTTTCATCTATGCCAAGGCGATGAGCAATGGCAAAATGAGTTACCGTGCAACCTTCTCCTGATAATTGGTGGACACATTCCAAAATACGTGTGCGGCCTTGCTTATTTGTATGTAGCCCAAGGGCCGCGCCATCGCTATCTGCTACCAGTGTTGATCCGCGCTCCATCGTTTTAACTCCCAACAGATTCCAACTTCAGAAACTAAAACCCTAAAGTGATCGCACCTAGGAAGTTGCCCATTTGAACAAAAGGCATACTCCTAGGAGAGCGTTATCTCTCTATACCGTTGGTGATGAGAAAGAGCTTACCGTCTTTTTGAAATATGGCGTGCTGTGATATCAGGTGTCAACCTGATATCGTCGAGAGTTTAAACGAAAGGACCTTAGGGAGGATTACTGGCAACGATGCTCAGTTATCATCTCTTTCGCTCAAGCAAGGCTACCCCACATCTTTAGGTTTTGGCCAAGACAATGGTGACCGTCATATTTTCTAAATAGAGATAAACGTAACTGCTGTCATGAAACCTCCCCTTCTCCATATCGATCGGCATAATAACAGGATTCACATAGAATTTGTTCCGTTCGGCTAGGTGCATAACTCGTTTGAAAGGTAACTTCGCATCGGCTACAGCTTCGTTTCCACAACTGCTGCGGGTTTCGAAGCGCCATGCGATACCGATATCGCACCTCTGAAGAGTAGAGCGGGATAGGTAAGTTCTTTCGTCGATAGAATCCAAGCTCAGCACTGATGATTCGAAACAGGTGTCCAGTTTCTTCACATTTGATTACCTTTTCAAAGATATGATCAGAAATTGCGCGAATATCATCTTCCGGTCTCGTTTGTGCTCCATCTGGAATAGGTGCTTCGTAACTAGACCAGGGAATATTTTTCTGTACAGCCTCCTCTTTCGTAATTGGAAAAAAATCTTGCGCTTTGGACTCGTTGTAACCAAACGGCGAGCACCAAAAGGGGAAAAACTCTCCCCATTCGCGCGTGCTTCTAAGGTGCGCGATAAGCTTCTGTACAGTTTCGTGATACTGTTTTTCCGGATACTGCTTGTTAAGAATACAAAATTGTTTTCGTCGTAACCCAACACACCCAAATAAATGCGAAGACTCAAAACAGTAATCGCAATAGTTGCACTCATTGACCTGCCGACAAACATTCATAAAGCGGCTTTGTTTCTGACCCTGACCGGCGTGGATTTCATAGATCAACTCCGCCTCAACGAGTCCCGGTTGATAGCAATCATATGCGTCTTTGCATTCATCGCACTCATACATATACTTGCAATCCCATAGACGCACGCTATCAAACGCATAGTGCGCATTTTTACACTGATGAAGATGATCACCGCTACAATCCTCGCATTGAATAAGAGAGGCGAAACGATGCGGTACGGTTTGACGAATCGCCTTAAACTGTTGCCAATCTTCCTGCTGCTTCAGATAAGAAAATTGTCGATCCTCTAGGTGCGCTTCAAACGCCTCCCTTCCAACGAATTTATTGTGCAGATAATAGCGTTTGCCACGAAGACCTGTACAACCAAAACAGTTTTCGCAATTGTGACAGTCATAGCAGTAATAGCAATCGCGGCACTGCTCACAATCAGTACAAAAATCGCAGTTATAGCAGTGCACGCAGTAAAGTACGAAATAGCATAACTCACAATAATCCGAATAAGAGCAGTCAACGCAGTCTTTAGAATTTGTCATCCAGTTTGAGTAAAGAACGTCCTCGCACTTACCTAAATCCACTCCCAAGTAACAATTTTTGTTGTATGCGGAATGATTGGTGTAATAGCTATTTTCGCTTTGAACATTAAAAAGCGATAATCGCGGAACGCTTAGCTGCAACTCCCTAAACTGCTCGAAAAAAGGTCGATGAAGGTCAAACTCTCTCCCGTACTGAATACCATCCCAGGCGTCACTCCAAAAATACTCCTGGTCAAAAACTTTGAAGGGCTTATCAGGAGAGTACATCGAGACAATTCTTTTCCCCGTCCCATCACAGCTACGAACGTATAAGTTTCGTTCATTACGAAAAGCAGCTCGGCGACGTTGTCGATCGCTAGGACAAAGACGAGGTGGGGGAACATCAAGGCGATCGTAAAACTGACGATCCGTTTCGGTAAGTTCAAACGTTCTTCTGCAGTACTCACATGTAGATGCGGCGGTATGCATGTCGATAGAAGATCCTCTGGTCACGCCAGAACTTAACTTTGAACGTATGGATGCAGAAAGTGTTTCTCTCTGGTTTCTCCTTTCTCCCTGGTAATATCTTACTTTTAATTCTGCTTTAACAAAACAAGTATATTAAATTATTCTCGTTTGAATACTGAAGAAGTTGCCGACTCAAATTATAGAGAGCCAAATTAACGCCAATTAAAAGTAACACCGTACGAGAAGTTATACTAGTTCTCCAACGATCGATTTTTTGATATGCTCCGAATAAGGAGTCTTCTTATAGGTTCAAACACAAGGTTGCCAGGAGGGCTTTATCCATCTTGGCTTTTTTTGAAAGGGCTTTCACATGAAATTGCGTTGTCTTGTACTCTTCACAGTCTTCGTATGCCTAGGAGATGTCTTACAGCACAATCATTCAATGCTTCCAGAAAACCTAAACCTGAGTCTGCACTGGAATGGGGGCGAGCGGCTCTCTAGCGGTCTTCGCATTGAGCGAGCCTCAGACGATGCGGCCGGTCTGGCGATTATGGAGTTTCTTGGACCTCCTCAACCCGCGGAACGCTGGCAAAAGATGTTGGATGAAGGTCGCGGCGAGGAACTTCTTAAGGAATTTGAGGAGATGCTTCGCATACTCGATGAGATGGAAGAAAAAGAAAAGGACAACGAAGACATTATCACAGCGTGACCGATCTTGCCGGTTGCCATCCCCCACCCACTGCAAGCCCTGGGGGGTTTCATAAGGAGACTCCCCACATTATAATTTTAGAGCATTCTTCTGAGCCTCAAAGTTTCTCCTCCCGGGAGTGAGCACACTAACGTGAGTCAGATCCAGACGTGTGCTCTCTGTCTCTTTTTATTACAAAATTAAACTTAAATCTTCCGATTTCAACTCTCTGGTCATTCACCACGTTTGTTACTATAACCTCCGTCGTCGCTCCTTTGGCTAATCGATCCACTACCCGAGCGTCTGCTTGAAGGATCCCTTCTTTTGCTGGCGATGAAAGGTTACAAATAAAATGGTTTGCTACAACGAACTGATCTTCCTCAAGTAAGGAAGTCACGGACGCAGTAGCCGCGTGGCCAGCAAGTATAGTCACAACTCCCCCATGAACTATCCCTAAGTGTTGAAAATGAAGCGGTTTTAAAACTAACGACGCAGTGCAATGATTCTCAGTGACTTGAGAACACTCGATTCCAAGTGCCTCGATAATCGGAGCGGTATGGAAAATATTTTTAGCTCCTAGAAGAGTCATCTCATCAATCGTCCTAACGAACTGGCGACAACAGTATATCTCCAAATTGACACCTCCTCAACATGGGCGCGGAGGGAGAGATTGGGAAAAACCGTCTCCGCGCCGGAGGGATTGGCGCAGCCAATCCCGTGAGGGAAGTTTTTCCCAAATCTCTCCCTCAAACCTCCAACGGCTCTTCGACCTTACTCATCACTTCATCCCCTGTCTTCTATGGACTTATTCACTTGAAATGCCTTTTGGAATTTCTCCAGTAAGAGATTTAAGAAACGTCACGATACTTTCCACCTGTTCTGGAGAAAATTCGCGACCAAGCTGATGGCGACCCATTAAAGTCACCGCTTCATTTAGCGTTGGAACGCTTCCGTCATGAAAATATGGGGCCGTTTTCTCGACGTTTCTTAGAGACGGCACCTTAAATACTTGTTTATCTGTTTCATTTTTAGTCACTTCGTAGCGTCCCAGATCCTCTGTCACGTACGGCTTTACCGCCCCAAGTTTTTGAAACATATTCCCCCCAACTCCAACTCCACGATGGCAGCTTGAACACCCTGAATTAATAAATTGACTGAGTCCTTCTTTTTCCTGGTCAGTCAGAGCGTCTTCTTTGCCCTTGAGAAATTCATCGAACCGACTTGGAGTAAGTAACGTCCGTTCAAATGCGCCAATAGCTCGGCCGATATTTCGATAAGTGATGGGATCTTCTTCACCGGGAAATGCGTTTCGAAAAAGCTCACCATACTCATTGATGGAACGAAGTCGATCTATAACTTCGGTTTCAGAAAGCATCGCCATTTCAAGGGGTTCTATAATCGGAGCCAATGCCTGTTCTTCAACATCTCTTGCTCTTCCATCCCAGAACTGAGCAGTCTGGAGTGAAGCATTAAAAACAGTAGGAGAATTTCGCCGACTACGCCTTCCCAGATGACCAAGGGAAACCGCGGTTCCATCGACACCGTAGCGCGTCAGGTCATGACATGAATTACAAGAAACGTTCTGATGTTTTGATAATGCGTTCTCTAAGAACAACTTTTTGCCTAGCGCTATTTTTGAAGGTGTGAGTTGATGTGAGGAATCTTGTTCCACCGTAGGAAGTGGGGCAAACATATTCGTTCGAATTTTAAGTTTCGCAGTATCTGCATGGGAACTCGCACTAAAGAAGAAGGCGAATGCTCCGAGTGCCATAACTTGCTTTGTGCGTTTCAATATAAAATCCCCTCAATTATCTACCGATAATGCTACTACCTCTAGCATAGTGTCCCAAAAAGATAGAGATGCAAATTCAAATGCTTGCGTTGCAAAGCATTCAAGAAATGTAACCCTTTCGATCAGGAAGGAGAATTCTGAACGGTAAGTAATATCGGACCAACGGTAGTAACGTTTCCAGCACTGTCGGTCACACGAATCTGCAGCCTTTGTTGACTTCCAGCTAATGCAGAATGCCAGAGAAAGCTATAAAGGTTTCGACTATTCCCAGGCAAACTAGAACGATCAAGTAGACCATTTGCGATCGGATCCTCAAATTCAGCAGAGACATTGGCGATTTGAACGTTGTCAGTTGCCTGAACTCTAATGATGAGGGAGCCTGAGACCGTATCTCCACTCTGTGGTGAGAGCAGCTGAACCGATGGGGGTGTGAAATCGGTCTTTGGAGGTTGTGGATTATTATTAGCTACTTGAACTGTAATCTGTGATTGTGGCCCCATAGTTGTTGCGCTGTTTCCCCTCACTGCCAAGGTGTAGTTACCATCAAAGAGTGTCGTGGTGTTCCAGGCAAACGTAAACGGTGAAGTAATGAACATTCCTTCCAGCTTTCCATTTATCCAATAGTGTACCTCTTCAGTCGATGCGGGTGCGTTGACAGTAATGTTCTGAACCCCACTTACGATACTTCCCCCAACTGGAGATGCGAAAGTAATTGTCGGTCCGTTATCACCCTCCTGCCCAAAACGAAAAGTAGAGCTCTTACTCGAAATATTTCCCCAATTGTCGTAGGTCGTAACCGTGAGAGTATGCTGACCATTGTTCCAAGTTGCGGGAAGGAGCATACTCCCCCAAAGTGTATAACCCACACCTTTTGGCATGTACTTCGGCATATAGTCGAGCGTCTCAAAAGGCGACCCGTCTATACTATAAACAACTTTTTTAAGACCAGTCGTGTCTCCATGCTGGGTTCGAACCTGATTAATATAGGGGTACACCTGCCCTTGCTCTGGGTAAAAGAGATAGGTTGTCGGGTTTGTCGAGTCCTGAGGGTTATTCATCGTAACAAAGATGGGTGGACTCGTAGCCATATTCCCAGCGCGATCGACTACCATTGCACTAAGCACATGGGGCACACCGTTTTTAAACTTATAGCTAAAGATCTTTGCCTGCACATCGATCGCTTGGTGCGTCTCCCCGAGGGGACTCGAAAACAGAAATGTCGATACCCCGGTGAGAGCATGATCAATAGCATCTGGCGTGGCCATCGGCGATCCATCTACAAACAGTTGCAGACGATCAACAGCGGTGTCATCAGTGGCATGAGCGCTAACCATCACTTCACCAGAGAGAACGTCTCCAGTGTGTTGGGAGGTGATAACTATCGAAGGGGGCGTGAGATCATTTTCACCGGAGGCGACATTCGCTAAACCGATTGAGAAATTATTCCATGTTTGAACAGAGCCAATCCCGTGAATGAGCTGAATGGCACGAGTAATATCAGCCCCACTAATAATACCATTTCGTTTTTGATCAAGAAGTTTAAGCGCTGTTAGCGGAGCAGGATCATAAAGGTTACTATTAATCTGCTGCCAGCGAGCGATGTCATCACCAAGTAGTTTTCCATCTTGGGTTATATCCATGGGAAGAAATCCAAGCACTATGTAATCTGGATCTCCAATCGAAAGCCCGCTGGTGTCTATGACATTTACTGCCTGTATTTTTGTAACTGCACCTAAAGGAATACGCGGGCTGAAGCGAAGGAGATAGGGACCAGCACCACTGCCACTTATAAGACTGACCGTCGGAGCTTGTTGTGTTTGCAAATCAGTTGCACTAACGCCCTCTCGAAGATATTGGTTCTGAAAATTAGAAAGAGTAAGAGGAGTTCCCCCAATTGCGGTAACAGGTTCGGAAAAGGTAATTGAAACATCTTGTATCCCAGAAAGGGCTCCAGTTGTTGCGTCTCGATCTTCTAATGGGTCAATAAAGCCGCTGGGAGGATTGCTTGAACTAATTACTGGCGGTGAATTTTGGGAATATGCGGTATGAACGCTAGAAAAAAAGATTAGAGAAAGAATGACAATTCTAATTGCAAGAACGTTTAACACCTTCAACAAGTGCATGACTAAAGCCTAGGTCTAGATTGCTTAGCTTCTGAATTCAATATTGCAAGAATCAGACCAGTTTATACCGCTCTGAAAGTCTCAATAGTTACTAGTTTATCGGACAGGAATGGTTAGAATCTGATAGGTTAATTTCACTCGCGGTCTTCCCTCCGCCCACTTTGATTGTTCTCTACATTATCCGTTTATTTTCGCCGTCACAGTACAAAACACCGCATAGCATAAAAAGGGCACAGCGGTTCCCTGCTATGCCACAATGTTGAAATCATAAGGTTCAAACCATTCAGAATCTCCCCACAGGATGTCGATGCTAGCGAGGCTCCCAGATTATCCGGCTCACTAACGTTCGATTTCGCTGACGCCACCGCCAAATACGATAACCCATGAAGACACTCCAACCACACATCAAAATAACTGTTGTCCAGATACATCCCATGACACCGACAACAACTGCCACCACCGGTGTGCCATTTCGAACTATTCTTTTTCCCGAGCTACACATACCTTTTCTCCAATTTGCCATTAGACATCCTATGCCGAACAGTTCATTTTTTTGAGAAATGAATTGTTCGGCACCGTATCTTAAAAGCCACCCTGTAAAGAAAAAGTGGTGCGAAAAAACCTTAGAAGGACCGCTGTGCATTCTTGCTTGCTCAAATTTTTAAAACTACAACAAGCAAACATCCACACCGGTTTTAGCTTCTACACTGCCTTGAGCGGATTATTATCTTTTTTCACAATATCCTATGAACGTGTTTTCGTCTTCTTTTCTAGCATAAATCCCCCGAAATCCATTCTGAAGAAGCTCTTTCTGAGTTTCTAGGTCCGTGGATAAAATCCATTTGGTAACAGAAAAAGCGTGACTGAATTTTTTTAATTCTTGATACGACACATATCGGATCTTATCACCATACACCGGTCCTACGTAGGTGATCTGAAATCCTGTATCGAGAAGAATTTTGATACTCGGTCCATTATTAACAGCGACCGTAGCAAGCGCATGCTCCAAATTCTTTGAACGAGAGACAGCAAGGGATTCTGACAATAAATTCTTAGTAATACCTTTCCCGCGAGCTTTCGAGGACACCACGTAAGCATAGCGAATAAAATTTCCAGCTGTTAAAGCTGAACTATTCTGGATCTTGTCAGTAAAGAGATTTAAATCATCTAACTCAGTAAACCCGATACAGATACCGATCAACTGGTCATTAATAAAAGAACCGATGCAGGTGCCATCCTTGAGTGATTGAGAAACCGACCGCTCTGATAACGGCACGTATCTTTCTTCACCAACCTCTTTTGCAACAGCAAGCTCTAGGGCACGAACGAGAGAAAGGTCTTTTATTTGCAGTGTTTGAGTTCTCACAGATATATTGGCTGTTATCTCCCAATTTAATCGACTGTTAGCAGTTGCTCGAAGAAACCACCAATCTCTCTTTTTCTATCAATAAAATGGATCTCCAAAATCCAATCTCTTGGAGATCCGTTCGCATCAGGATCTCTCATTTTTTTTCGATTTTCAGAATGAATATAGTTTTCTAATTCCTCTCCTTGTAATTTCTCATGAGGAAAGTTCCCTATCAGATGCCCGCAATGCACCTGCGGATACTCCCAACCACGAGATTGGGTCATATCAAGAACAAACTGATAAAGCTCTGCCCCAGTAATATCTAAATGTGTATCAAAGTAAGCTTTACCAAGATGCCACGCCTCCTCAATCTCTTTCTGAATTTTTAGCTTGAGAGAATCGCTACCCAACACATAGGTGCGACCAAAATCGGCTTCCCACTCTTCAAAGACAGGACCGAAATCGAAGAAGACTATGTCATCATCCTTAATTAATAAGTCGGGCGGATTTTCCTTGTATGGGTGAAGCGTATTGGAGCCAGCCCTAACGATACGTTTGTGCCAGTACTTTTTAATCCCATACATTTCAAATGCCAATTGATAGACCTCCGTATTTAAGGTCTTCTCCGTGATCCCCGGTCTTACTAGATGACGAGCCTCGACTTCCTGAAAGAGTTTTACAGCTTTAGTCTCAGCATCTCTCAGTAATTGATGCCGGTCAGTTTGGTTTGAGATCGCTGTGTTCATATGAGGTATATAACGTCGAGGCTGATTTGCGCGAAGGGAAGTAAGATCAAATCGAGCGGTTGATATGCTTTTTAATTTAAGCTCTTAATCGCACTTCATGTTCAACGGAATCACCAATCTCGTCTTCGGCAATATCAAGATCATAATCCATCTGAAGCCCTAACCAGAAACGTGATGAATTTCCGAAATAACGAGCAAGTCGAAGAGCCGTGTCTGCGGTGATACCTCGTTTCCCCAGAACAATTTCATTTATCCGTCTCGGAGGAACGGCCAAATCTAAAGCCAAGCGGTTTTGGCTTAAATTCATTGGTTTTAAAAACTCCTCCAGAAGTACTTCGCCAGGATGAACTGGTTTTAAACGACGCTTTTTCATATAAACCCTAATGATAATCTACGATTTCAACGTTATACGCATCACCATCTCGCCATTCAAAACAAATACGCCATTGATCGTTAATCCGGATACTCCACTGCCCAACTCGCTTACCTTGGAGTTTTTCCAAACAGTTTGCCGGTGGCACGCGTAAATCCATCACATTGACTGAACGATTCAACATCCGAAGCTTTCGAAGAACAACTTGTTGGATATCTGGGGGAAACTTCCGAGACCGTTCTCGGTTAAAGAGCTTTTCAGTTTCCTTGCACTTGAAAGTCCGGATCACTTTTGGAGTGTATAACGACTTCCGTCATATGTCAACCGTTAAGTGAACTTCGAACGCCTCTCCATGTTTTTTATGGCTAACAACGCTATCGATTTAGTTTAATGGTAACATTACCTTTTCTAAAGGGAGGCGTTCCTGGTGGCGTTCCTGGTAGTGCCTTACTTTTAATTCAATTTCAACAAAACAAGTATATTAAATTATTGTCGTTTGGATACTAAAGAAATTGCTGACTTAAATTATGGAGATGCGGATTAACACCAATTAAAAGTAACGCCGTACGAGGAGAAATAACCAATCTCTTTTGCAACTGCCAGCTCTAGGGCACGAACGAGAGAAAGGTCTTTTATTTGCAGTGCTTGAGTTCTCATAGATATATTGGCTGTTATCTCCCAATTTAATCGACTGTTAGGAGTTGCGCACGTTTGTTATGGCTATCTAAAATATCATTACTTGCCACACCGATCAATCTAATGATACAATCTTACTAGTAAGATTAAGGAGATTCTATGGCAGATCTAGCAACAACTCGTATGTCATCAAAAGGGCAAGTAGTCATCCCTGAAGAGATTAGAAAGCGTCTAAAATTGGACGCTGGAGTAGAATTTGTTGTGATTGGCAGTGGTGACGCAATTGTATTGAAGGCAATCTCTGCACCTCCACTTGGGGAGTTTAGCTCACTTCTCAGATCTGCTAAGAAAGCCGCAAAAAAGGCGAAGCTTAAGCCGAAAGATATTACGGAATCTATCAAACGTGTGCGGAGAAATAAAAATTGAGAATTGTCCTCGACACAAATGTTTTCGTGTCTGGCATTCTTTTTCTTGGCTCCCCCAATCGAATAATTCGAGCATGGGAAGAAGGACAAGTAGAGCTCGTCGTTTCTCCTTCAATCCTCGACGAATACATGAGAGTGTCAGAGGATCTTGCTCGTCGCAAAAGCGTTGATATTACACAATTTCTTCAAATGCTCGCAGTTCGTAGCACGATTTGGAATGCTCCAATATTCAAACGCCAGGTCTGTACGGATCCGGACGATGATAAATTTCTCGAATGTGCAATATTCAGCAAAACAAAAATTGTAGTTACCGGCGATAACGCCCTTTTAGATACGTCCGGATTTAGAGGGGTGAAGGTCGTGACGCCAGCAGCATTCGTTAACAATTACCTAAGGCCATAACGGTTAGCAGCACCTGAGCGTTGCGAGGCGTGCTCGCTCCGATTGTTCTGTACATATCGCAACTTTTCACAAATGGCGAGCCTGGGTTCTATCCGCTATGGTTTTGCAACCAACGTCTGACAAAACCCTGGCATTTCCGCCGTTGCGAGAACCATTCCTCCTAGTTGTACGGCGCTGCCGCTTTAAGCCGCTCGAGCTTAGTTGGCCGCCGACGACGCCGTCGCGTTAACAAACCATTTAACGCGATAAGAATGAACGTGATCCCGACAAGAGCTCCGAGCACGTACAAGGAAGGAGAACTGACATCCAACTCTCCCGTAGTACGCCATCGGATCACCGAGGAGCCTGTCAGCCATAAGGTAACAAGTCCCACCGTCATAACGCCTAGACTAAATAGTCGATAGCTTATCCATGCCATTTTCAGAACCTTTCATTAGCGAATAGAACCCTTAACTCATAGAGGCACAGAACATTGATCATTACATTATTACGTGACTTATCACAAACTTTCAGCTTCGTCTTTAGAAGCAAAACATTCTTTAATTCTAAAGTCTTATCGTAGCGCGACTCTGTTATTGAGACTCTGAATATCTACCTTACGGGACAATAGTGACAGTCACATTCATTCGACCTTTTTTCTCCATTATCCATATTTAGTAAATGTAACTGGTCACCATCGCCTAATGCTCTTCGATCACTTATACAAGCCCTCAAATTCATTTAGTGGATAGTCAACAAAAAGATCCACACATTGAAGGGTTCAGCAAACTGCTTTGGATCGACTGGGGCCTGAGATTTATGGATTTTTTGGAGCTTGCTATTATTAACCGTTTTCAACACCAACTAAACGAGCAAGACTTCGAAGATCAGGAACTTCCGCGTGGGGTTGAACATTCGCTGAGGGGGTAGCTCCAGGTCCTTTTTGTCCTTTTCGACGATTTACCCAGACCGTTGCAAGATCACACTGTTTGGCAGGCGCGATATCGTGAAAAAGGCTTTGTGCGACATGAAGTATATGCGCTTTAGGGACTCCAACATGAGAAATTAGATATTCAAAGTTTTTCAAGGAAGGCTTATATGAACCGATTTGTTCGGCGGTAAAGACTTTATAGAAATCAATGTTTAATTTTCTTCGGGAATACTCAAATAGCTCGTCATCGATATTTGAAAGGATCGCGAGTTTATATTTGGAACTGAGATCTTTTAGGGCTTGGCTTGAATCAGGAAATGCTGGCCAATCGCGCACACTACGCGGGAATTGTAAAAGTTCTTCTGCCGACGGAGTAAAATGAAATTTCTCTCCGAAATTTACCAGGACAGCCCTTAAAACTTCACTATATTTCTTATAGGAGCTTGCTTCGATAGCAGTTTCCGACTCACCGTAAAATTCTAATATCGTTTCGCGATCAAGTGAAATTCCATGGTGCGACAAGATAGGTTCTACCGCCTCAAGAATGCCCGTCTCCCAATCGATGATTGTTCCATAGCAATCGAAAGTAAGCACTTCAAAAGAATCAAAATCAAGAATCATATCCGAAATTGTAAAGGCTAGAACATAATCATTATTATTCCTATTTTACTTATCATATACTTTCATCTCCGTCTTCGACAATTGCTGCCTTTAATTACGGAGATAGGAATTAACACAAATTAAAAGTAACACCGTCCGAGGAGAAACGTAACGACTTCCGTCATATGTCAACCGTTAAGTGAACTTCGAACGCCTCTCCATGTTTTTTATGACTAACAACGCTATCGATTTAGTTTAATGGTAACATTACCTTTTCTAAAGGGAGGTAAATCACCATTAAACTAAGTTAGTTTGCCTATATTATTTGGTTTGACAATTGAATGCTTCGAGCATACTGTTTGACAGGATATGAATTACGGTATATACTGATGATTAAAAGCTTCCGATGTAAAGAAACTCGAAGATTATATAATGATGAATCGAGCAAACGGTTTCGGAACATCCAAAAGATTGCCCGACGAAAGCTTGAAATGCTTGAAGCTGCGGAGCGAATTGACGATCTACGCTGTCCGCCGGGAAACCACTTAGAAGCTCTCAAAGGGAGTCGAGCTGGTCAGCACAGTATCCGTATCAATGACCAGTTTCGCGTGTGTTTTCGATGGCAAGAAAATGCAGCTCATGATGTCGAAATCGTCGATTATCATTAATTATAAAGGAGTCGATTAATATGCCAAAAAAACTATCCCCAATTACGCCGGGTGAAATCTTGCTCAAAGAATTCATGGAACCCTTAAGAGTAAGTCAAAACAAACTTGCAAGAGACATCGATGTTCCGGTTGGACGTATCAGCGAGATCATTCGCAAAAAACGGGCTATCACTCCCGACACAGCTCTGCGATTTTCTTTGTACTTCGGCACGACACCAGAATTTTGGATCAACCTCCAGAGTCGTTATGATCTAAAATTGGCAAAGCGTAATTTACTCCCGGCAATTCAGAAAGGAATAAGACCTATTACACAACCTGCCTAAAATATCGTTTGTTGCTCGTTCCTGGAAGCGCCCTACTTTTAATTCAATTTCAACAAAACAAGTATATTAAATTATTGTCGTTTAGATACTAAAGAAAATTGCTGACTTAAGTTACAGAGATGCGAATTAACACCGATTAAAAGTAACGCCGTACGAGGAGAATACGACGAGAAACAAGGAGAACTAATGAGCACCGGAAAGGAGCCAACGCAAAGACCGTTATGGGCCCCGTGACTCGATTCCTAATGGTGCCCAATGATGCCTGACGTCTTCCTATCAACCCATCCTGACTGCTCTGCGAGCAAGTTCATTGACCATGCCAACAACAGCGAAAGCCACCATTCCAGCCCACCCGACACAGAAGATCAATGCCGCGAGCCACTGGATCCCGATGCCTAAATCTGGCCAAAAAGAACTTGCGGCCAACGACAACACGAACCCGACCAGAGCGGATGAAACCGCACAAATTCGGATTATGAGATCCTCCTTCGCCGTCGCAGCAGCATACAGTAATATCCCAACGCCTACAGCATAAACAATCGCAACCATAACAGCTCCTTTCGAGCAAAAAACCCCGAGCTCCAACCCGATGCTACACTCTTTATATATTAATGGCATAAATACAACAATGTCGTGGGAAAAGCGTAACGTATCAATACGCTTTTTCAATCTGTTACACTTATCTTAATGCCAGTTATGACTGTCACCATTATCCATAGGTAAGCTCCATCAAGGACCCCGCCTACAAAAATAAGGTGCGCTAACTTTTATGCCTTTTTTTCAAGATCGGCCCAACGGATGTAGAGAATCTCGATTTGTTGTTGGAGATCTGCAAGCTCCTCGCAGGAGAGCCGCAACTTTTCTGGGTTCTTAGCACCATCAAGAGAGGCAAGCTCTCCTTGGATTACCGAAACCTTTTCTTCTAAATCTTCTATTTTCTTCCCAATTGCATCTAGTTCACGGCGTTCTGCCTGGGATAGTTTTTGTGGCTTGGGTTGTGTTGGCACTGACAACATCGCCTCGGCTTTTTTTGGTTTAGGCTCTTTCGCCCGCTGCAAAGCTCCCTGCCGCTCTTCTCGCGCAAGTTCCCACTGCAGATAACTCGCATAGAGAGAGCACTCCCCTGAGCCATCCAACCCAACAACTGCCGTGCATACCCGATCCAGAAAATGTCTATCATGTGTCACCAAGATCACTGCTCCGGCAAACTCACAGAGCGAGTCTTCTAGAACTTCGAGCGTCGAAATATCAAGATCGTTTGTCGGCTCATCGAGAACTAAGACGTCAGCCGGTTGCAGCATTAACTGCGCGAGTAAAACTCGTGCTCGTTCCCCACCAGAGAGCGCACGAAGCGGCATTAAGAACTGATCTTCACGAAAAAGAAATCGCTTCGCCCAGGCAGTGACGTGAAACTCCCGGCCATTAAAGACCACCGTATCGCCATCCTGGGAGAGTGCTTTCTTAAGAGTCAAATTGGGATCAAGCGCCTCCCGACGCTGATCAAAGTAGGCAAGTCGTAAACGAAGCGCAATCTTTACGGTGCCTTTATCTGGTTGTTCGATTCCAACCAAGGTCTTCACAAGCGTAGTCTTCCCCGCACCGTTTGCCCCGCTAATACCAAGCCGAGATCCGGGAGAGAGCGTGACCGTAAAATCACGAAACAGCGTTTTTCCAGCGAGTTTTTTCTCGATTTTTGTAACCTTTATCAACTCTCGTGAGCGGCGCTCTGAGTCTGCGAAACTGAGATTCGCTTGACTGCTCTCTACTCGTAATAGTTGAAGCTCATCGATTAGCTCCTTTGCTTGCTTAATTCGGCCTCGCGCCTTTGTGGTTCGTGCTTTTGCTCCTCGTCGTAGCCATTCTACTTCGCGTCGAACTTTATTCTTCAGCGAATCTCGATAACTCGCAAGTTGAGAGAAAAACGTTTCTCGAGTTTCAAGAAACGTGCTGTAAGTTCCATTGCATGAGAGGTAGCCTTTTTCATATCGCGGATCGAGTTCAATTACTCTTTCGGCAACATTTTCTAAAAAGTATCGGTCGTGACTGATGAACAAAACAGCGAATGAGGATTCGACAAGTTGCTCCTCCAGCCAAATAATGCTCTCGATATCGAGATGATTCGTTGGTTCATCAAGAAGTAAAAGATCTGGCTCACGAATTAATCCGCAGATAATAGCAAGACGCTTTTTCCAACCACCCGACAAACTCGAAACAAGCTCTGTGGTATCAGAAAATCCTGCCTTCCCACTATAAATAGAGATCAAGGCCTGGCTATCATGTTGATGCGTCTCCAATGAAAGGCGCAGACAGTCTTCGATAGTAAGATTGTCTGGAAAACTTTCCTCTTGCGGCACATAAGCAAGACGCGCTCCGCGGTGCACGGAAACTGCTCCCGCATCAGCCTCCTCAAGCCCAACGAGGATCTTAAATAGAGTGGATTTCCCCGAGCCATTAGCACCAATCAACGCTGCTCGTTCTCCCTTAGTGAGTATCAAGGAGATATCTTCAAACAGCGCCCGACTGCCAAAGCCCTTACTAAGAGATTCAATCGTAACCAGAGGAGCAGTAACTTGACGCATAAATTTTCTATACCTTATAAGGAAAAAACCACACCACCAAGACACAGGCCTTCCCTGTCCATACCTTGCCAATCATCAAAAAAGCTAGGGGAAGCCTGGCGCCGCATTGGCCTGAGAGGTGGCGTTCAGAACAGGATCAGATGGAATCAGCAAATCGGTAATATAGCCATCAACTATTGTCTATTGCTCTTCGTTTATGTCATTTGGGCTATAACGGCAAATTCTGAGGTTCATTAAATTGTTATCCCTCGTTCATTTTTTTCAACAAGCGCTACCATTCTAACAGGTGCTTCAGTTCCCTCCTGAATCTTCATTGGCATGACAAAAACTTTTGCTCCTATTGGCGGAAGATCTTTCGCGTTTGCCACATTTTCAACGAGATATTTTCCGGTCCCGAGTATCATTCGGTGTATAGGAAAAAACTTTCCGCCAGCGTCTGGAGAAAGTGTATCAATTCCTAAACCCGCGATATCCCGCTCAAGGAACAGTGCTCCAGAACTTTCATCCAAGCTTGGAAATCTAAGTTCATTGCGATACGTAACCGGCGTGCTCCACCGGCTATCCCATCCTGTGTATACAATAACAAAACTATGTGGCGGAATCTTTCCGTGCTCTTTTTCAAACTTCCGAATCGTTTCTGGCTTTAATAGGTAATCCTGATCGGCGATGTCATTCACTTTAATGACCACACAATTGACCATCAATGTTTCGAGTTCTAAATTGTCTATAGTTTTAGCACCCGGAAAGCAATGAGCTGGGGCATCAATGTGTGTCCCCATGCCCGCCCGAGAGGTTATTTTTTGCACCCGGAAGAGATCCGGCCCGGAGCAATCCTTGTAGTCGCATTCCACCGCCAAATTAAAACCACAATCCCCATCCCACGACGGAATATCAGAGGACAGAGCATGAGTTAAATCAACTATTTTGGAATTCAACATGTTCGCCGTGATAAGTTTGCTCAATCGTAAGTGAATTTATTAAAGGGGTAACGTTTTAAGGAACGCCGACTATTTTGTCGTGCGTTCCCTTGTTTTGTTATCCCTCTTCTTATTCGTTTCCACAATGGAACTGAAAATCAGCCTCAACCAAATCGCCACGCATCTTTATAGTTTGACCTGTTTGCAACTTAAAAACATACCACCCCGGTAATTCCGGACTTTCCTTAGTCCTGTATGATCCTTGGTATATAAGTTTCGCGTTTGGAGAGATTTCTTTACAAATTTCTATTGGCCGACAGTTTTTTTCCGAGATGGTTGAAGAAGCTGATAGCGAATACGTCCCATCGTCAGCAGCCGCAAAACTATAAACTAAAGTAAAGGGAGAAATGCCCGTCAGAAAAATCACAATAAAATAAAGACACTTTCCCAATTTCATGGCTCTTCTCCAGTAGGATAACATTGATCATTACCTCATTCTCACATGACTTATCACAAACTTGCAGCTCCGTCTTTAGAAGCAAAATATTCTTTAATTCTAAAATCTTATCGTAGTGCGACTCTGTTATTGTAACTCGACATATGCGCTTATCGCCGCCAGAGCAAAAGATATTAGCTACATTGTATTTTGTATTTGTCCCCCGAACCCAGTACGCCGGTGGAGGTTGGAGGGAGGGGTTGTGAAAAACCGTTTCCGCGCCGGAGGAAGATTGGTTTTAACCAATCTTGCGTGAGGGAAGTTTTTCACAATCCCTCCCTCCAACCTCCACCGGCTCTTCGACCTTACTTCCTCGTTACTTCTTTATCTTATCTCCAAACAATTTCAGCGCCGCTTCTACCCATTTGAGACGCTGAAGTGGAGTAGTGTTTTTTACAATAAAGAGAATCCGCTCTCTTTCATGCTCCTCCCATCCTCTCGGCCAATGAGGATCAAGGTGTGGTAGTTTCTTATCACTCATGGTCTTTTATTGCCTCAAGAACACAACATCTTCTAAGTCTTTTACTCGACCTGCCTAGGATTATAGCATCTATTCAGAATGATAAATAAGTCGATTAATCGACCTTATCAGGGAAGGAAACAATAAACGTACTCCCAACACCTACCTGACTGGTAACTTCAATTCGACCATTGTGCGCATCGACGATGTTTTTTGTTACAAACAATCCAAGCCCCGTGCCGTCAATCTCTTGGTGTTTATCAAGCCGTGCGTAGCGTTGAAAAAGAAGGTGTGTTGCTTCTGCTTCGATTCCAGAACCGGTATCTCGCACGAGCAACCGAAGCTCTGTTCCCACATGCTCCGCACTGAGTGTTACCTTTCCACCCTTTGGGGTAAATTTAATTGCGTTACTGACGAGGTTTCCAAGAACGCGGTGCACGCCGATCTTGTCAGCATATATCCGTAAACCTTCCTGAGCAGGCACTCCAACAAACTCAATAGTTTTAGATTTAGCAACCGGAAGATAATCAAGAACAATTTCTTCGATGATTTCGTTAACATCATACCACCGCGGTTTTACAATCAACATTCCATCTTGAATCCGCCGCGCACTGAGCATCGAGTCAATTAACGATATCGCCCCGCGTGCACAAGAAGCAATCCGCGTCACAATCTCCTGCTTTCGTGAATCATCAAGAGTGCGACTTTCAAGAAGTTCCGCAGAGGTAACAATCGCTCCCAGTGGCCCTTTGAGATCATGAGAGGTCGTAGAGAGCATGTCTCGCTGAAACTTCTCTTGCGCTTTTTTGGCGGTGATATCGTGAACCCAGAGCACGTAACGTCGAAAATCAAACTTACTTTCAGCAAACACTCCGCTCGTTCCCTCCCTTCCCAGATGAACGGAACTTAAAGTGAGTTCATAGTACTGCTCGTTTTTTTCTTCAGTATTCCCACTAATTCGTAACTCCGCCCTCCACAACGAATCCCCACTTTTCTCCTGAAGCTGCGTCCGAATGCCCTGAGAGACAACGGTATCTTGCCGCTCTATTTGACCAAGAACATTAATTGGGTGCTCCTCGTCTATCTCGCCCAGACTGTGGAGAAAATGATAGAACTTATCATTTGCAAAAATAAGGTTTCCTTGGGTATCAACAACACCGAGCCCATCTTGAGAGGTTCTTACCGCAGCCCAGAACGCATCGCGTTCAGCTTTTAGTTCAAGCTCTCGCATCTGCTGCATCTGGCGAATCGCTGCACGCCGTACAACTAAATGAAACCGGTCTCGAAAATCATCCGAGAACTGCTTAATCATATAATCCCAAGCACCCTCTCTCATCGCCGAAATCGCATCATCTAAACTTCGCGAACTTGTCATCACGATGACTGGGAGATTTGGTCGAACTTCATGGATGGCACGAAGAAGAGAAAGGCCTGAAAGATCAGGAAGATGAAGATCACAAAACACAAGCTCAATGAGCTTACTTTCTAAAACCCGCAGCGCTTCTTCCGCGCTTGATGCATGCTCAATACCCCCAACAACCCGCTCTAAGACTCGGGTGATAAGCTTTGCATGGCTGCGATCTGCTTCAATGAGTAAGACATTAGAAAAAAGTGAGCGCGCATCGATATCTAGCGAGACACTTTGTAAGCTACTTTCAGAGACCGCAGACATAATTTTCCTAGAATTTTCTTCTTTCTTTTCGATGCAAAGAGCTAAGAAAACGACTGGTGAAGTGTAAGAGTCGGTGGTCTTAGCCTCAAAGTAGCCATATCAACGTAGTTCTGTTAGTAATCTCCACAAATAAACCTTATTTCTGGTGTATATTATGGTGAAACCTGATCGGTGGATTCGGCAATGGGGACAAAGTGGTGGAGTTACTCCCTTTGTTGAGGAGCATGTTAACCCGGCAAGTTACGACATTACCTTAGGGGGGCACTGGATCTGCCCTACCCGGGAGCCTGAAGAATTTAAAGCAGATGAGTTAATTTTATTTCCTGGCGAAGTTGTCTTGGGAACAACTCAAGAGATCGTGAAGCTCCCCAGAGACGTTGTTGGAGATCTCAAACTTAAAAGCTCCCTGGGAAGACTCTGGTTAAATCACAGTCTCAGTGGATGGATTGATTGTAACTTTCAAGGCCAGGTAACTCTTGAACTTCATAATTTAGGACCCTACCCACGAAAGTTAAACGCCGGGATGCGTGTGGCACAGATCGTTTTCTACCAGATGGAAGAACCTCCTGAGGTTGCTTACGGAGAGAAAGGAACCGGACACTATCAGGGTCAACAAGGTGCGACCCGTGCATGGAGTGATCAATTCTTTCCAGCAATTATGGCTTCAGAAAGGGAGTTACGAAAAAAGTAGGAATTTTCTTTACTTAAAAGCCGCTTCGACTTTTTCTTTTAATTCACCCGTATCAACCATATGTTGAAGTGTTTCAGAGGTGGAGATCAGATCTCCATTTACGTAGACTGCGGGTAAGGAGAGGTTCCCAGCAAACGCTCGGAGCGCTGGAACGATAGATTTATCTTCGCAAACATCAACCACTTCGTATGGCTTTCCACAGTCGGTTATCGTTTTAAATACCCGTTCAGAAAAACCACACCGCGGATGCTCTTGATTTCCTTTTGCAAAAACAACAACCTTAGATTTTTCAATCTTGTTGCGAATATCATCCTTCGTCCAGAAAACTCTGGATGCATCTTGCGAAATATTGTGTTGCAAAACTAAGCTCCTTTTTATTGATGGATATTATACCATCTTTCAATTCTCATCAACATACTAGGTAATCGGCTGATTTGATTGAACTTAACGCTTCATTTGCCCCTTAATACTTCTCTTAAGAAATCCTTATATATCCTTCACTTCGTTGGTAAATTCGCCGATACGTTCCTAGAGGAAGATCACGGATGACCACTAGAAGCAATATTACCATCCTTCTCGTTGAAGACCTTGTCGACATGCGAAAGGTGGTGCGCACTATTCTTACCCAGATCGGCTTTCGAAATGTGATCGAAGCGCCGGATGGAAGAGAAGCGCTTCAGATACTAAAAACAACTCCTGTAGATTTTGTCATCGCTGACTGGAATATGCCAAACCTAAACGGCCTGGATCTCCTTCGAGAGATGCAAGGGGAGATTGAGTTAAAATATATCCCCTTTCTCATGGTTACCTGCGAAACAGATGAAGATGCCGTGCTCAGCGCTATTCAGGCAGGAGTTACCGACTACATTATCAAACCGTTTTCAACTTCGGTGCTTGAAAAAAAGATTCGCGAGATCGTCGCGAAGTCTTGTTCCTAATAAATGCTTCATCTCTGCGTCACGAGCCAAAACGCCTGTCGTTGCGAGCGAAGCGAAGCAATCTCAAGCCCTTTGAGTAATATGAGATTGCTTCGCTTCGCCCGGCGGCCGGGCCTCCCGGCTCGCAACGACAGGCACAAATGCTAAATTTTACTTGTGGTTGGCTCCCATGTTTGGGAACGACGGCCGGTGAGGTATCTCCACCAGGCTACGAGAATGGCTAGATTCGTAACCGAAAAAAACAGCGGAAGTTTACAGACCTTGCTTTTTCGAAGTGCAGGAAAGATATAGCCAAGTATTGCTAAGGAAAAGAAGATAAAGCCAGAATAAAACATCACAGCATAGAGCATCGAATCTTTCCGAAGAAAGAAAAGGCAAAGCCCAGAAATAATAATAAAAAACGGCACTAACCAGCGAAACAGTTTGTGACTAATCATCTGCAAAGAAACAGCGCCGAAACTAACCGGATTCATTACTTTTGGAAATGAAAAGAGCGTGCTCATTCCTCGAAGCACCGTGCGCACCTTTCTAACAAATTCCAGCTCCTCTGTTTTTAAACTTTCATAGGTGCAAACAACATCATCACCATGCACCCCACGGTAGCCCCGCTCCACTCCTTGCAAAAGCAAATTAAAATCACTAGGAACATCAACCCGAAAGCGATCGCAAAACACCCGACGCACCGCAAAGCAAGAACCACTAAGCCCAATTAATGTCCCAACAAGGGATTCTAATTTCCGAAGCCACATCTCATACTGCACATACATCCTCTCCCCACTACCTCCTTGCTCTTGCTCAATAACCTGATCCACACTACTTACCGCTCCGACCGTTGGATCAGAAAAGTATGCGACTATGTTTTCTAAAGCATCAATACGAAGCATACTTCGTGCATCAGTAAACACCACAATCTCCCCTCGGGATTGTTTCAGCGTTTCCGCTTGTGCGCGTTCTTTTCCTTCACGATTTAAAAGTGAAACTAACAGCACTCCGTGTTTTTTGTAGCTCCTGACAATATCGTCGGTTCCGTCATCTGAACAATCTGAGGCAACAAGAATCTGCACATGGTCTTTTATTGGATACTGAAGCGCTAACGTGTTTTCGATTTTTTTTGCAATCGTTGATTTCTCATTTCGTGCAGCAATGATTACCGAAACACTTGGAACATCTTCTGTTTTGCTGCTTTTAAGAACTGGTTTTGCTCTTCCCACGGCACAAAGCACTAGCAACAGCAGCGGATACCCCAGATAGGCATAAAAAATACAACTAATAGATAGCCACGTTAAAAAAACTAACATTCTTTGAGTACCTGAACTATTTCTTCCATATCAGACATTTGAACATACCGATGAACCGGCAAAGTTAAGATCGTGCTTGCAATCTCCTCGGCAACCGGGGTGTGTGTGGAGATTAAGTGCGGTTGCAGCTCCGCGTATGAAGAAAGTGCTTGTGGATAACTTTGACTAACTCCAAGCCCTTTTTTTTCGAGTTTATTCCATGCAGCTTCTCTTTTTGCCGCTGATTGAAAGATTATTGGGTAACGGATTAACACTGCCTTTTGAGTATCTAAATGCTTCGTGTATGGCTGCCTTACTGGCAAATCCCGTAATAATGAAGCCCATTTTTTAGTGTGCTCAAGAAAAATCGCTTGGCGCTCACTTTTTTCTTCAAGCTGAGTTAGCGCAGAAAGCGCTTGATATGTATTCATTGTTTTTTCAGAAAACCTCTCTTGATATATAGCACCTCCTAGTCCAAGAAAAGAAAGGTGCGCCGGAAAAAAGTAAAGCACGGGCTTTTCAAACACCCAAAAGAGAATACCTTTGAATAAATCTCTAAACCCACACAAAGATCTCTTTTTAGTAATGAAAGAGTACCGTTCTTCAAAAAGTTCTAACTGTTGATCTGAACAAATTACCGCCCCACCACCTACTGAACAGATCGCTTTTCCCCGACCGAAGCTCACAACTCCTACCGTCTCTTGTCTTGCACCAACAAAATGTTCTCCATCTTTACTAAACGCTCCCTGACAAGCATCATCGATAAGAAAGAAGTCATATTTTTTCTTATACTCTAACCACAACGGAAGTGAATCAATTAGGCCATAGAGATTAGAAAGAACAACGGCGCAGGTTTGTTTCATGATCTCTTCAGATAACAACGAAACATCCATCTCCAATGAGTCCTTCTTTAAATCTAGGGCGTAAATCCGAAACCCTGCTCGCACCGCTGCTGCGGCAATATCAGGACAGGTATAGGCACCCATGATCACAATGCTTTTTTCTGACCGTTTTTTGACAGTCAAAAACAGCTGAAGAAGCGCCTCCTTTCCTCCTCCAGTAAGAACTACTTTCTTCGAATTAAAGTGCTCTCTTAAACGCTTCTCTAGAAGATGAAAGATATCCCGCTTCTGTCCATGATCGTGGTCATGCCCTAGCTTTTTCCAGCTTTTGAAGATAGATTTGGGAGAGGAAAAACCTCCTGCTGGAGCAAGCACCCGAAGAGACGAGAGCAGTGAAACTTGCGGCGGCAACACTTGCGATCGGGTTGTATTTCGGGAGAGAACTCTAGCAAGTACCATTTTCGGAAACCAAGCTATCAGAACGCAAGCATATTAAACGTGCAAACAAGATGTTGAACAGTATCTCAGTTGATGTTGAGGAGTACTTTCATGCCACAAATCTTGAGCCGTGGATACCCCCAGCCCACTGGCACCGCATGCGCTCGCGTCTAGAGCATTCTATGGAGAAAACCTTACAACTTTTTAGTGATTCAAATACGAAAGGAACGTTCTTTATCTTAGGCTCAACGGCGAGGCGTTTTCCCCATGTCATAAAACAGATTGCCGCTTTGGGACACGAGATCGCCTCTCACGGATATGGCCATCGCCTTGCGTATGAACAAACTCCACAAGCTTTTTTTCGAGATGTCTATCGAACAAAGCGTCTCCTAGAAAATCTCACCTCAACACCGGTCTTTGGCTACCGGGCACCAAATTTTTCAATCACCGACCGAAACCTCTGGGCATATGATAAACTCATCGATGCTGGCTACCGCTATGACTCCAGTCTTTATCCGATCTCTCACCCTCGTTACGGAAATAAAAACAAAAGCCGTACTCCGCTGAAGATAAAAAGGGCAAACGGAGAGTTATTAGTTTTCCCTCTGGCTACAACTGAAATTACGCTTAACGGTTTCTCTTTCTCCATTCCCCTTGCAGGAGGTGCTTATTGGAGACACTTTCCACAACGACTCCTCACCTGGGGATTAAAGCGACTAACTGAAGTAGAGCATCTTCCTGCTCACTGCTATCTCCATCCTTGGGAATTAGATACCGATCAACCAAGAGTTCCTGGGCTTCCTTTTTATCTCCAACTTCGACACTACGGGGGAATTCCGAAGATGGAAGGACGTGTGCGATTCTTTCTTAACGAATTTTCTTTTGTTCCGTTACGAGAAAGTTTTAAAGAAACTACAGAGAAATTTTAAAGGACCGCTGTGGGCTTTCAGGTAAGGATTGCAGAACCGAGTGACGAACAAAGGTGGAAAGACTTTGTAACCTCACAATCCCTTCACCACCATGCCCACGCATGGCAGTGGCGAGAAATTATCGCTAAAACCCTTGGCCACACTCCGCAGTATCTGCTCTGTGAAGAGGGCGGCCAAGAACCTTCTCCAGTAGTAGGAGTCCTTCCTCTCTTTTTAGTAAAAAGCCTTCTCTTTGGAAAAGCGCTAATCTCTGTTCCCTATTTAAATGGTGGGGGAATATTAAGTTCCCATCCCGAAGCAACTGAGAAACTTCTTGAGAGTGTAACAGAACTTGCCAAGGAAAATCAGGTTGACTATGTGGAGCTTCGACACCGAGCGATCTTTGAAACAAAACCACCGCAGCTTGTTGAACGTCATCACAAGGTATCGATGATTCTTAAACTTGCAAGCACGGTAGATGAACAGTTTGCTTCTTTTCCTGCAAAGCTTCGCAGCCAAATTCGAAAACCTCAAAAAAATGGCATCACTGTTTCTTTCTCAGAAGGCTCAGACGAAAGACAAGATCACATTGACCCTTTCTATCAGGTATTTTCAGAGCACATGCGTGATCTTGGCACTCCGGTATCTCCTCGAGCCTTTTTCTCAGCAGTAAAAAAGCACTTCGCTAATGATTGTCGGGGGCTGACCCTGTGGTATCAAGAAAAACCGATCTCTACAGCGATCACGATCTCTCATAACGGATTTGTTGAGGTTCCGTGGGCTGCCACCCTCAAGCGTTATCACCATCTCTCAGCAAACATGCTTCTCTATTGGGAGCTCATTAAAGATGCGCTCCTTCAAGGAGGAACACACTTTGATTTTGGTCGTTCTTCAACTGACAGCAGCACACATCGCTTCAAGGAGCAGTGGGGATCGACTCCACTTCCACTCTATTGGTATTACCTTTCAAATACCTCTGCACTTCCCGATATCAATCCACACAATCCAAAATTTTCCTTTTTTGTAAAATGCTGGAAACACCTTCCGCTTACGGTATCTAATTTTGTTGGCCCAAAACTTTCTCGTAGTCTTCCATGAGTGCACGAGAGAATAATGGCAAAAGCGTGCTTATTCTCGGCGGGGAAGCTCGTTCTGCTCTTGCTACAGCCCGAGCACTTGGGCGAAGTGGATTTATCGTAAGTGTCGCCTCACATGAGAAAAAGTGCTTGAGCTTTGGAAGTCGGTATGTTTTTCACCAAAAACTCTCGCCAAACCCTGAAACAGAGAGCGCACAATACAAAAAATGGCTGCTAGAACTTCTCTCCCAGCTTTCTCCTACCTTTCTACTTCCCGTTACCGATCTGACATTGGAACTAACGCTTCAGCTTGAAGAAGAGATTCGCAGACGCACCATACTTCCCTTCTCCTCTCATCAAACGATCTCTCAGATTAATGATAAAAGCGCACTCCTTCATATTGCTTCCTCACTCGGAGTTAAAGTTCCCCATTCCATATTGCTCTGTCCTTACGGAACAAACGACCCTCTCCTTCAAGAACAACTAAAAGACTTTCCCTTTCCTGCCTGCTTAAAAGCCTCCCGTTCACAGAACGAGTCTGATGGAACATCTCTCCGGCCTCCCGTTTTTTATCCAAACAATGCGGCTGAGGTAATTGCGATTATCAAACGAAAAGAGTTTGCTCATATCCCTTTCCTCCTTCAACAACGGATCCTTGGCGTTGGTGAAGGTGTTTTTCTTCTTGCTGCAAATGGTGACGTGTTAGCTTCATTTGCCCATCGAAGAATTCTCGAGAAACCTCCGCAAGGAGGAGTAAGTGTGCTAAGTGAAAGTATCGCACTTCCTGAGAAGGAGTACTCCTTGAGTCAACTGCTGTGTAAGCATTTCGCCTTTAGCGGGGTGATGATGGTTGAATTTAAGCGCACCGCAGAGGGAGATGCCTATCTTATGGAGATAAATCCCCGCTTCTGGGGCTCTCTCCAACTTGCCATCGATTGTGGGGTAGATTTTCCTACGCTCTTACTTAGCACCTGGGGCGACAACCACGAACAAAAACATCCTCCACAGTATTTCATAGGAAAACGTCTCCGCTGGACGATCGGACTTCTTGATCATCTACTGATCAGACTAAGAACTTCTAACAAAATGCCCCTCCCTGTCGTTGCGAGCGAAGCGAAGCAATCTCGAACCCTCATTGGTAATATGAGATTGCTTCGCTTCGCCCGGCGGCCGGGCCTCCCGGCTCGCAACGACAGGGATAGCGCGTTCATAAAGTTCCTTTCTTTAATGTCATCAATACTTAGCGCACGCGATGAGATCGTTCGAACCGACGACTTAAACCCAGCGCTTACTGAGATTCGCTCCTATTTCATCTCCCTTCTGAAGCGCTTTAAGAGAAAAACTTCAAAAAGCGCATCTCCACGACGTATCTTGTTTTTCATCGAAAGTGGTGGGCCAGGGGGAGCAGAACGTGTGGTATTATCTCTTGTTAAAGGTTTTCAAGATCGTGGCTATGAAATCCTTGTAGCAACATTTCGAACCGGCTGGTTTACGGATCAGCTAAAAAAGGACAGTATTGAACATATCCTCATTGAGAGCAGAAACAAATATGATCTTACCCTTCCCTTTCGCATCTCTTCTCTCCTTAAAGAAAGAAAGATCGATCTTCTCCACTCCCATCTTTTTGATGCAAACTTTTATGGCGCCTTAGGAGCAAAGCTTGCGGGGGTTTCTCATGTGGCAACTGAGCATGGAGATGTTCATCACATTCAAACGAAACGATTTTTCCAATTAAAGCTTGCAGCGATTCGGCTTCTTGCCTCTAAAGTTACTGCCGTATCACAGTACACAAAAGACAAACTCTCCCACGTAGGATTTAAGGAAGGGAGCACGGTTTGTATTTATAATCCTGTGCCTTCATTTAACCAAGTATCTTCGAGTCTTCGTCAAAAGCTAGGTATCAATGAATCTACCTGGGTCTGGCTTCATGCTGCAAACTTTCGCCCTGTTAAAGATCAATCGACACTTCTTCAAGCGTTTTCTCTTGCTTGCACACAAAACACAAACCAACTCCTCTTACTTGCCGGAGATGGTCCTGAAAACCACAAACTTCGTGACCTTGTTTCAGCGTTACAACTTGGAGAAAAAGTACTCTTTCTTGGCTTTCGTGAAGATCTCCCCGAACTCCTTCATGCCGCTGACGGCTTTGTACTCTCCTCACTCTCAGAAGCGATGCCGATGTCCCTTCTTGAAGCAGCAAGCGCGGGGCTATTTATCGTCAGCACCGATGTCGGTGGAATAAAAGAGGTCATCACCAATAACCAAACAGGACTACTCGTTCCCCCCAAAAGCCCCGAAGCTCTTTCTCATGCGCTCCTCTATCCTCTCACCCACAAAGAGGAAGCAGCGATAATGTCAAAAGCAGCCCAGCAATATATCCTCAAACACTTTTCTAAAGAGATTATCCTTTCTCAATATGAGAAGCTTTATCAAGGGATTACTGGCATATGAACAGTGTTGAGATTTGACGCTACGAATGCTCTCCCGGCTTCAACTACTTAGCTTGAGCAGGCGGAAGGTTCAACGGCACAAAATTGAAGTAGGGTGTTTTTGGTTCCACTCCAGGAGGAAGTGCCGCGGGCATTACTTCGCCTCCGTCGCCGAGGGATTTTATGAAATCATAGAGCGCTACAAGATCTTCTTCATGCATCATGTTCAGGATGTATGAGGGCATTGGGGGGCGGGCTTTTGAATTCCGACAGATTGTAATCCATTGATCTTTTGTAAGTCCGTGAACAAGTTTTCGCAAATTAATCGGGTACGTTGTTCCCCACTCTCCTTTCCAACCCATCCCATCTCCCAAGAGCCAATCTTTTTCAGGTATTTTTCCACCGCTCGGAGCAAATCCTGAGGTATGACATTCATTGCAACCACTGATGGAGCTTAAATACCGGCCACGAGTTATCGATTTTTCATCGGCAACCGCTCCCTGAAGAAAGATAAAAAATATTGCTGCACTGAAAAAAGATCTTCTTCGAATCATAGACGTTACATTATCATTTTCAAAATTCACGATCAATTAACAAAGACGACGCCACTGACACTTTTTTGACAAAGACAGAGTTGAAATTCGAGGGAAAATTACGGGATTTGAAAGTCTCGCCTTAGGCAACTATGTCCTGATAGCACGACTCACAATAAATGTGCACATTTCGCTCTGGAGAGTAGGTCGACTCCACGGTGGTTTTGCAATGAGCACATTGTCTTGTCCAAAGACGGCGAGGATTTCGGCGTTTCGCTCTCTCGGCATATCGAATTTCAGGATGAAGACGCGGAATTGGAAGGTCAAGTCGTTTAAGGAAATCAAGCTCCTGTCGAATAACTTTGAATGGCCGACCTGTTTTTTCACAGTTTAGTATCTGATTAAGTAGTGTTTCCTGAGCATCGACACTCATCATCGGTGCTTGAACGTTCTCTTCTTCTATTACAGAAATCGTCTCATCATGATCGCGCCAATTCCATCCGCGGCTTACGACATCATTTTTTGTAAGTGGGAAATAACTACCTGCTAAGGTATCATTATAGGCATCCGAAGAAACCCACGGTGGGAAAAATTCTCCCCATTCTCCTGTCTGACGCATGTGATCAATGATGCGAGAAACCAAGTTATTGTAATCATGCAAGTTATAGGGCTTATTTAAAATACAGTACTCTTGGCTACGGATTCCAAAACAGCCGAAAGAATTCCTCACCCCTGGGCCGCAAGACCCGCTATAGAGTACCTGTGAGACACTTGACCAAACGTCACTACAAAACAAAAGTTGATACGCTGAATATCCACATCCCACACACTCATATACAAGCTCAGTATCAACACCACACATCGAATAATCATAGCAGTATTTTGCACCGCTTTGAACCTCAGCAACAAACTTACAATGCTCGAGGTTACGAGAGTCATAGCAGTTAAGAGCATCCCGACAATTCATTAGGTGATCCCCTGTTGAATCTTCGCACTGAATTACTCTTGCGTATCGGTGCGGTGTTTTCCATCGAAGAGTGTTACTTGCTTCGTTGGTCTTTTGTACAGCATCGTAAGTAAAACGGAATTTACTTATTCGGTCTTCCCATTCTACACGAGAGAGTTGCTCGTTGAAAAACAGGTACTCTTTTTGAATTACATTGTGGCATCCAAAACAGTTTTTACATCCCCGAAGATTTGAAGAAAAATAGCAATTGCTGCAGTTGTCACAGTCCTGACAATAAAAACAGTGATAACAAAGACTCAAGTTTATTGATTCATAACAAAGCTCGCACCTATCTACTCGCAGGCAGTCACAACAGTTTCGACAATTGTTAATGCCACGAGAGTAATAACAATCTTCATTCGATTCCGCCTGAGAGATGAGATAACAATTTTTTGAATCAGTCGCGCAGTTTGTATATTCGGAGTTGATATCACGACTAGGGTTGATTGAAAGATTAAAGTGCGGAACCAAATCTTTCATCTCTTTGTATTGTTCAAAAAACGGACGGGAAAAATCAAAATCACGACCATACTCTGTCGCATCCCACTTGTCGCTTATCCAATCGTTAATATTGTAAACTGGAAAACGTGTTCCCGGCGGATAAATCGAGATCATCGATTGTCCTGTTAGATCACAATTGCGACGATAAAGAACTCTTTCATTTCGAAACGATAACCGCCGTTGCCATCGACAATCGGGACAACACTTCGGAGGAGGCACATCAAATACTCGGCCGTCAATGATCGGTGCAATCCGTTTAAGAAAGGAGAGATCCCTCTCCGTAATTTCAAATAAAGTGTCGCAGTGAGCACAATTGATCATCACTATTAATCCTAGTCCTAGGGAGTTGCTATTCTCAACCCACAAAGAAGACGGCCTAAAAAATGCCGATTTGAATTATGCACATTTTATATTAACAGCAATTAAAAGTAACCACAGACGAGGGGATGCCCCTTTATCTGTATTTTCTTTCTTACTCTGAAACAAGTTAACAAAATTAAACGATAATTATTAGAGAGTTTCTTTTAAAGGGAAGAAATTTTACTATTTGACATTATGTCAGATTCGATATATTCTTTAGGTGTTCTTGATGTTAGATAAACCGTTAATACTTCTTCATGGGGAGATTAAAACTCCGCCGTTTTCGAGGAAAGCTCGGTTTGAGGCAGGATATCTTTTAAGACAGCTTCAGAGAGGAACGAAGCTTGGCATGCCGGAATCACGACCAATGCCTAGCATCGGAGCAGGATGTCATGAACTGAGAATTTCTGATCCGGAAGCGAATAAAGTGTGGAGAATTATTTATCGTATTGAGGAAGATGCCATCTTAATTGCAGAAGTATTTGCAAAAAAAACACAAAAAACTCCTCAGTTGATCATTGAAACATGTAAGAAACGATTCAAACGTTACGATTCGGAGGTTTTGTAGAATGAACCGTTCCAAAAAAGAAAAGCTAAAGAATGCAGGTTACCGCATTACTGATACTAAAGAGTTTCTCCACCTCAGTGATGCAGAAGCTTCCTTAATTGAGTTAAAAATTACGCTCATGGAGCGGCTACGAAAGATACGAACTGAAAAGAAAATTAGCCAGTCAGAATTAGCAAAAAGAGTCGGTTCCAGTCAGTCAAGGATCGCAAAGATTGAAGCAGCCGCAAGTGATGTAACGTTGGACCTGATCATTAAGGCTCTCTTTGTTCTGGGGGAAAATCCGAAGAAACTAGGCAAGGCCTTAGCAAGAGCTGTGTAAAAATTCCGATTCCTAGATATTGAACTTAGAGAAATCGCTATCTCCTCTTTTCTTTAAAGTGCGTGCGACCGTCTACCACCTTCTTATTCCACAACCACCTTACGGTAGGCGGTCAAGGTGGTAGAAGGTCACACGCACCTTGTCCGCTACATCAAGCCAGTTCAGCATCTCCACGTAGCGGATCCTCGTCAGCCGCAGCGAATGGACGATTTACAGGACCAGCACACAATCCCAAACGAAACGGCCCTGCCTCTGCAACAGTCACTGGACTAGGCGATCCACCATTACTCGCTCCTTTCGGACCTTCACACAACAGACCGTCCGCAGCGTCCTCCGAATCCCGATCGTGAATCCACATGGCAAACACTCCCTATATAAAACCCAGACTCCATAGAAAGTCGCACGCTATGAATCCACCCTTATCAGAAAGATAAATAGGATGCGAAATAAGTTCTTCTTATATAATTGAGAAAGATCCTAAGAAGAAAACACAATATTAAACCGAATCGCTTTTGTAAATGGGAGATGGTTCTAAGTGGCATTAAGTTAAGCGTGCTTCTCCTATCTTTTCGAGAAGGAAAACGAGCCACCGGAGTCGGTCACCGAACAAAGTGCGGCAATTTCTTAAAATGGAAAGGAGTTTACAAATAAATCTCTTTTAAATCACATCTTTCAGCGGCTCAATCGTCAACTCAGAAATAAGCGCGTTGTCTGGTTGAGAGAGCGCATACAGCACAGCATTTGAAACATTTTTTGCAGTAAGCATCTCTTCAAAGAGCGGCTCGCTTCCAACATCGACGGTGTTCCAGATCGGAGTGCTCACCGCTCCGGGGTGGATGCTAATAACTTTAATGTTGTTTCTTCGTTGCTCTTCAGAAACCGCGCGGGTAAGTCCGGTGAGTCCAAATTTAGAAGCGTTGTAGATCGACCAGTTTGGAAATGCATTTTTTCCGGCAATGGAATTGATGTTGATGATTGTTCCTGACTTTTTGGCGATCATCTCTGGCAGCACAGCTCTCATTAAGTAGGCTGCTGCTTTGAGGTTTGTATCAAGCACCCGATCGATATCAGCGATTGAAGCTTCATGAAGGGGAAGGAGCGGTGCCGCAATCCCCGCATTGTTGATGAGTATATCAATTGCTCCAAAATGCTTTAGAGTGCTAGCAACGACCTCATCAATTTTCTTTGCGTCCTGCACGTCGAAAGAAAAAGTGAGAATCTCAGCGGTCTGTTTGAATTCAAGAATCTTTTTTTTGACGGTCTCGAGTTTCTTTGAATCTCTTCCACAAAGAACAACTCTTCCACCAGCACCTGCTAACGAAAGGGAGATCGCCTCACCTATTCCACTCCCGGCACCAGTGATCATTGCTACTTTTTGGTGCAAAGAGGGTGGTGCGTCTTTCATCACTTCTTCTCTTTTATCTCTTTTTTTATCCCCTCTTCCATCTCAGCAGAGTTTGATCGTGACTCAAAAAGCTTGACTCTCGAGAGCGTCGCAGGAGGTGGAATGACTCCAACAAGTTTTTCCCAAAACACTCGAACAAGATTTTCTGCCGAGGGAATTACCTCTGAAAACGGCTCTACATCAAAATTAAGATGGCGATGATCGCATTTTGAAATAATCGTTTCGTGAACAATCGCATCAAGATCGACAATATTTACTACCATTCCCGTTTTTGGATCTGGAATACCTCGCACAGTGACATGAAGCTCATAATTGTGCCCATGACCATTTGCGTAGCTGCATTCACGAAAGATCTCGAAGTTTTCCGCTTCAGAAAGAAGAGGATTAAAAAGTCGGTGACTTGCACAAAACTCATAGACTCGACTTAAATAAATCACTGCCTTACTCCCTTAGCCGCGGTATTCAGCATACAGTGTCTCACTTTCAAAAACTTTCACCTTCTCTACCGTGAGCCCAAGGTTACTGATCTCTTTTTTTATGGCGCCATAAATGAACAGACATAGATTCTCAGTTGTTGGTAAGCGCTCTGAAAAAAATGGCACCTCCTTGTTTAGAAACTTATGATCAAGAGGTTCGAGGATCTGTTTTTCTAAGATCTGTTTAAGATCTCTCAGATTCATAATCATTCCCGTCTCAGCGCGCACGTCGCCGGAGATACTGATCTCTGCACTATAGTTGTGCCCATGACCATTGCGGTTAGCGCACTTTCCAAAAAGTTTCTCATTTTCTTCAGCACTCAACTCAGGAAGGTAGTAGTAGTGCGCGGCGGAAAATTGCACTCTTTTGGTAATTGCTAACACTAGAAGATACTCTCAAAGTTTTCTCGGTGCGAGGTCCAAGCATTATGCCCGTGAATACTCTCTAGCGCTTCAACCTCTGTTAAAAAGCCAGAAACTCCGGGATAATTTCGCAAAAGGAGGGTCGCTTCCCGACAAACATCTTCAACAAACATCGGATTTTCATACTGCTTTTCTGTAACGTATTTTTCATCTTCACGTTTTAAAATTGGGTAGACCGGACATGATGAGCACTCCTCTAGAGCGGTAATCAGATCCTCGATCCAAACCGGTTGATCCCCTTCATTGCGGAGATTCACCTGTGCATGAATAACCGCCCGCTGATTATGCGCGCCATATTCTGAGATGGCTTTACTACATGGACAAAGTGTGGAAATAGGCACCCTGACTCCGAGTGAAGATTTATAGGAAGCCTGCTTTTCCCCTTTTTCCAATGCGGCGGCAAAAGAACATTGGTACCCCATGGGGGAACTCATCTTTGAAATTGGCGCAATGCGATCAATGAAATATTTAAAGTCCACGCTTACTTGCGCCGTCGGGGCACTTAAGCGAGTCATTGTTTCAAAAAGAAAACTTCGAAAATCAAGCCCAATGACTTTTGTTTTACTCCATTCGGCAAGTTGAATTACGAAACGAGAAAGATGTGCTCCTTTTACCTCTGGAGAGAGCCCGACACTCATCTTTACTGTGGCAACAACCGGTTGCGAAGCGCCATCCTTTTGTCGAAGCTGAAATGGCACTTCGATCGCTGATACCCCCACGTTATCAAGCCCCACGCCACGAAGGTCAGCAGTGCTCTGGAGATCCGGTAAAGGAGTCTTCGCTACCAACATACTTTGTTCTTTTGTATTATTCTCTCAATCTCTGTAGTGCCTTGGCGAACTTGCCGCACCGTGTGCATAACGAGAGCATATACTTAAAACAAAAACTCATAATTGACAAATCTGAGCAGAAAGAACGTGCAAAAAGAATGCTGCAATTGGTAGGAAATCTGTATTTACACCAGAGTAGCCTCGCACACCCCTCCTTGCTATAGTTTGGCCGTTTATACCTATCGAGGGGGGTGTTTATTTATGGAAGCAACTGAGTTTATTTGGGTCGATGGAAAATTTGTGCCGTGGGCGGATGCAAAAATTCACGTCCTTACACATACCTTACATTATGGTGGAGGCACTTTTGAAGGACTCCGGTGTTACCACACCGATCACGGTCCAGCGATTTTTCGACTCAAGGAACACACCGCTCGATTAATGCACTCTGCGAAAGTAATCAAAATGAACGTCCCCTTCACGGCAGAAGAGATTAGTGCCGCAACAGTAGAACTGGTTCGAAAGAACAAAGTCGAAGCATGCTACATTCGACCGATCATCTACTACGGTTACGGAAAGATGGGATTGAACCCAAAGGGCGCTCCAGTCTCTGTTTCGATCGCCTGTTGGCCGTGGGGCGCATACCTTCCCTATGAGAGTGTTAATGTAAAAACAAGCTCATTCATTCGTATTCACCCAAAAACAAGTTACAGTGATGCCAAAATCTGTGGTCACTATGTAAATAGCATTGTTGCAGTACAAGAACTGGATGGAACCGATTATCACGAAGCGCTCCTTCTTGATTATGAGGGAAATATCGCAGAAGGACCTGGAGAGAATCTGTTCATCATTAAAGATAGCATTCTCTATACACCGAAACTAGGAAGTATCCTTCCGGGAATTACCCGCGATGCGGTAATTCAACTGGCGACACATTTCCAAATTAAGATAGTTCAGAAGTCTCTAAAACTCGAAGATGCTTACGCCGCTGATGAGGCGTTTTTTACGGGCACTGCTGCTGAAGTCACTCCGGTACACTCCATCGATGATAAACTTATTGGGGATGGAAAGGTGGGGCCGATGACAAAAAAAATTAAAGACGCTTTTATGGAGATCGTCACTGGTAAAGATCGTAACTTTTTACACTTTCTTACCTTCGTCAACGCTCAATAGGAGATGAAAGACTCTCGATTTATAGGATTCTTAGCGATCTTTCTCTTCGTCGCCTGGATGGTGTTTTTTGGTGGTTTAGAGGTGGGAACGAATCTCTTTGGTCAGATCTCAGATATTTTTCACTAATATCCATGAAGAAGGTTTTGCTTTTTGATATCGATGGCACACTGCTTTTAAGTGGTGGCGCCGGAACCGCAGCCTTCAATAAGGCATTTAAAGATGTATTTGATGTTGATAACGCCTACGAGGGTGTACAGCCGCATGGAAAAACGGATCCTTTAATCATCGGCGAAATCGCGCGCCGTGTTTTGGGACGAGAGCTTGATTCTGAAGAATTTACTGAACTTAAATCCTCTTACCTTTCACACTTTACTTTTCAGGTAAAAAACAGCCCGCGATTTCAGGTGCTTAATGGCGCCTTGGAGCTTTGTAAAACACTCTCTACTTATGAGGAGTTTGTTTTAGGAATTCAGACCGGAAATTTTGAGCAATCAGCGCGATTAAAGCTTGAGACTGGAAAACTTGATGGATATTTTTCTTTTGGTGGTTTTGGTTGTGATTCTTATGACCGAACAACTCTTGTTAACTCTGCTATTACTCGCGCCAAAAAGCATCTCCAAATAGATGAAATAAGTCCTGAAAATGTGTATGTTATAGGTGATGCTGTTCAAGATGTAGTGGCGGGGAGAGCTGTGGGCGCAACAACCATTGCGGTACTTACGGGAAAAGATGGGCGGGAGGAGCTTTCAAAGCATGGTCCTCACCACATCTTTGATGATTTATCGAAAGTAGAGAGAGTTCTAGAGATTCTCTTGAAGTAACGTTTTCGACCATCATAACCTGAGCTTAGTTGACGATGTCTCTTCAGCGAAAAATTATTCATCTTGATATGGATGCTTTTTTTGCAGCAATTGAAGAGCGCGACAATAGCGAGTATCGGGGAAAACCTCTTGTTGTTGGAGGTTCTCCAAAAAAACGAGGGGTCGTTGCCACCGCAAATTATGCGGCGCGCCAGTTTGGGATCTCTTCTGCAATGCCCTCATCTCATGCGTTAAGGCTCTGCCCACAAGTTGTCTTTGTTACGCCACGAATGGATCTCTATCGTTTAGTCTCTAAAGAGATCATGGAGATTCTTCGAGGATATTCCGATCTTGTTGAGCCGGTCTCTCTGGATGAAGCATACATTGATGTTACGACACACAAAACGGAGCTCCTCTCGGCAACAGAGATCGCCAAAGCGATGAAAGAAGCGGTGCTTCAAAAAACTCGCCTGACCGCATCAGCCGGAGTTGCCCCGAACAAGTTTCTTGCAAAAGTAGCCTCTGACATGAACAAACCTGACGGCCTAACGGTCATTCGGCCCGAGAAAGTATTGAGCGTTCTTGAAAACCTCTCCGTTCGAAAAATTCCAGGAATTGGCAAGGTAACCGCAAAAAAAATGGCAGAGATGGAGATCTACACCGCTGGAGATCTTGGAAAATGGAGCGAGGAAGATCTGCGACGCACGTTTGGAAAGATCGGAATCTGGTTTTATAAAGTAGCGCGAGGAATCGATGATCGTCTGGTTGTTCAGGAACACGAGAGAAAATCATTGAGCGTTGAAGATACCTTCGATACCGATATTGTTGATCTCGCTTTCTTGAAAGAGGAGCTTGTTTCGTTAGCCTCCCGAATAGTAAAGCGAATGAAAAGAACGAACTATTCGGGAAAAACCCTTACCCTCAAAGTAACGTATTCAGATTTTACAAAGGTCACCCGAAGTAAAACCTTTGACCAACTTCTCCTTGATGAAAAAGAGATCGCCGAGGGGTGTTCTTTTCTGATCTCACAAACCGAGGCAGGAAAGCGTCCGGTGCGACTTCTTGGGGTAGCTATTGGCAATCTCCAAAATCAAGAGTTTTCTACCTCTTCACCGGTAAAGAAGAACACTCAGCTTACACTTTTGTAATAGCGCCGTTTCCACGACCACTCACTTCAAGTTCAACTTAGAGCCTCTAGTAAAATGACATTTCATTC
>CAZDIO010000029.1:0-6446 GCA_964505555.1 uncultured Bdellovibrionales bacterium | reverse complement strand
ATAAGGAGATATTAATTATGATCTAATCAGCCAGTGCTCAATGTTACTTCGTAAACAGGTTCAGGACGAGAAAAAGTAGGAACATTATAATGGAGACAAAAACTACAATACCGATGATAACAAGAACCAACTCATTTGTTTTAGCAAATGGCGCATCGTCTTCTTCTTGTTGCATGGCTCCTAAAAAACGATGAGACGAACTTACCTCGAACCGCCGTTGCCCCTCCATATCTTCAACATCAAGCGCAAGTGTGCCGGTGACAGTTTTGTCATCTAAGCTTCGATCGAAGATGAATTTACGTCCACTTCGCTGCTGTCTCTTTGCCGCTTCAGATTCCCAACCATCCCCACGATCTTCCTCTCTCATATACTGAGGAAGGTTCATGTGATCGTAGGCTTGAGGAGTCGCCGTTATTGGACCAGGAGGTATTTCAGATACTCGAGCTTTTATGCTGGTTGGTTTTACTCGAGAAGCAAAATCGTTGACAATTATTCGGTATGGACCCACAAGAACCTCATCGCGATCAACTAAGGCCGTGGTTCCTACAGAAGCTAAACCATTAACAATTACCGATCGACTTATTTTGCCCGTAGTAAGCTCTAAACGACCATTGGAAAATACTACGATAATTTGTGGTTGATCTCGAGATTCACCTTCAATAAACATATCACCCTCAGGGCCCCCGATTACAAATCTTGGGTTTCGATCATCAAAAGGCACTTCGGCATCAAAGCGATCTCCAAAAAACAGCAGTAGAGATGGACCGGTGATACCAACCTCTCCTCCATCAACCGTTTCAGTGATCGACATCAAAAAATCACCAAGCTTAATGGTGTCTCCTGTTCGAATCAGACGAACCTGACCTGCAATTATCTGGATACCGTTTACCCAAGAACCATTTGTGCTTCCAAAATCTCGAAACACCCACTGTGAGCCCACTTTAGAGATACTCGCGTGGCGACGTGACACCGCGAGGCTATCAATGACGATCGTGTTATCTGTCTCCCTGCCAAAGGTTACTACCCCATCCTGAACTTGGGTAATTTCTGAAGGAATATCACCAGTGATTGACTCGATTTTAAGCATGCTTAGGGATAAATATCTCTCGTATTACAGTTTTTTATGTATTGATATGTTTTAGAGATGCTAACGAACCAGGCTGAGAATAGTCCCGCTACTTCTTTTTAGCAACGGTATTTAAGAGCTTTGCAACCGGAACATATAGCTCCGGGGGGATTTCTTCAGCACAGGGAACTTGTCCAAGGTGATGGGCAAGGTCTGAGTCCTGCTCAATGGGAATACCATATCGGCGAGCAACTGAGTTCATCAGGTCCGCAACTTTCTTCTCTCCAGTAACAGAGATTACGGGGGCCTGCTTCGAACCAGATCGGTACTGAAGTGCGATCGCTCTTCTAGGTTTCTTAGAAAATGATTTCATCTAAGTGCATTATAGCTATTTTCTTCTCTCTTTCTCAACGATGATCTTCTCCTCTTCTCCTACAATACGAAGATGTCTATCTAAGAAAGGTCTTTTTAAACTCTTGATGCCGCTACCGCCATCGTCTGAGGTTTTAATTCCTTCTGGAAATGGTTGAGATTCAATATTTGAAGAAAGTGGTGCTGTTGATGAAATGGCCACCTGTGATTTCTCCCCCTCTTCTTTTACTTCGTTCCATGACCATGTTTTTCTCATCTCTTCAGCAACTGGAATATACACCGTAAACAATGACCCGTGCCCAACCCTACTATCAACCACCAGCCGACCACCATTTGTTCTTGCAAGCGCATACGCGGCAGCAAGCCCAAGTCCCGAACCAGACATTCCTAAGCCTGAGCTGGGATCGACGTTTTTTGTTGTGAAAAAAGGCTCAAAACAACGGCGCTTTGTTTCTTCATCCATACCAGAGCCGTTATCGCGAATCCCAATAAGAATGTATTTACCGTAAGGAACCTCGTAATGAGGGCTATCTTGATCCACGATAAGCCCTTTTGTAAAGATCTCCACCTGACCTGATTCCTCCATTGCGTCTTTGGCATTGGTCACAACGGCATGGAGAATCTGCATCATCTGTTTCGGATCAACAAAGGCACGAGGCAATTGTTCAGCAAGCTTTATCTCAAGCACATGCTGTTTTCCAAGTGAACGCTTCAATGCCTCTATATTTCGTTCAATGATGTCATTAATATCACAACGCTCTTTGGCCGGTTCTTCAAGATGGGCAAAGCCAAGAAGTTTTTTTACCAGTTCCGCTCCTTTGGAGGCAGCCTCGGTGATCAGATGTGATGCTCTCAATGCCTTTTCAGGTGAACTTCCTTGCATCTCCAGAAGCGAGGCTTGTCCAAGAATGGCTTGGAGAAGGTTATTAAAGTTATGAGCAACTCCAGCAGCGAGAAGTCCCGCCGTCCTCATTTTTTCGCTCTCTTGAATTCGCTCCTCAAAGCGTTTTGTTAATAAAATAGTGGCAATTTCACTGGCAAGACTGGAAAGAAGGGTCATCTGTTCATCATCCAGTGCGGGATCATCAGACCCAGGTTGCACCGCTAGAACCCCTAATACCTGCTCACTAGAAACAAGAGGCACAAGCGCTACGGCATGTATTCCAAGTTGAGAAAAAATACGCCGTACTCCAAACTCACGAAGAACTTCTGAGGGATTATCAATAACAATAAGTTTCTTTGAAAGAACGACCCGTGCCAGCGGATGGTCTCGACCACTGATTTCAACATTTATTTCAACAAGCTTTCTTTTCCATCCTGGTCCGTAAGCAGCTTGTCCGATAATCCTCGTTCCCGTTTCGTTCAGAAGACCTAACCAGAGACGCTTTAAACCAAGTTCATCTCGAATAATCGTAAACGCTTGAAGAAACATATCATCGAGAGAAAGATTTCGTGAGAGCTCATGGCTCATTCGATAGAGTGCAGAAAGATTATTCGTCTGCCTACGATACGCAGAAAAAAGATTGGCTTGTCTTGCGGCAAGCCCAATTTGGTTTGCAGCAGCACTTACGAGCATCACATCTCCACCATCAAAGCTTGCAAGTTGCTTACTAAAAAGACCTAAAGCTCCGACCGTTTCGTTCTCTACTGAAAGAGGCACAAGCACGCCCGAACGAAGCCCATGTTCTTCAGCAAGAACTTTTCCAGCTCTGGGATCAGAGCGCATATCAGAAACAACAATAGATTGCCCCTGAGTTGCCACATAATTTGCTAGATTCGGAAGGCTTGAGGAGCTTGCAATTTGTGGAAAGTCTTCTTTAAGTCCATGGTGTGAAATCAGAGAAAGCTTAGAAGGAGTAGAGTTTGAGTAGAAGTAACACACCCCTGCATCAGCATTTGTGGCCTCACAAAGCGCTTGAAGCCCTCGATTTGCAATGTTGACAGGATCGAGAAACCCCCGAATTGCCGCAGACACGGTATAAAGAGCTTTAACTTTTTTGTTTTGAATAACAAGTGCTTCCTGAGCCTCGCGTCTTGCGGTAATATCAATACCAAATCCGTCCCAGCCCTCAATATCACCGGAGGTGTTTCGAACAGGTACCAGACGGGTAAGTAACCAACGCACCCTCCCTGTGACACGATTCATTACGCGAAATTCCTCATCGAAGCTTGTTGCGGATTTTTGCATCTCTCGAACAACTGCGCGCACCCGTTGGCGATCGTCGGGGTGGATAAGATCAAACCAATAAATGGCCTCACCGCCGATAAAGTCCTCAGGAGACATTCCAAAAAAATCAAGCGCTCGACGGCTGATGAAAGTTACTGCCTGTTCCGAATTTGTATGAAAAATGATGGCATCTGAGTGTTCAACAAGACGACGATAACGCGCCTCAGAACGACGAAGTCTCTCTTCGGCTTGGTGATGTGCGGTAATATCAACGCAAAAATGATCAAAGCCATCAAGCGCTCCTCCCTGTTTATAGACCGGAGAGAATTGTCCAAGCACGACCCGTATTTTTTTACTTTGTGCATTTCTGACGCGATACTCAAAAGAGGGACTTACCGTTGAACTTCGCAACGCCTCTCGATAATGCTTTAAAACGGTGCTCTGGTCTTCTGAAACCACCAAAACCTCAACAAGCGATTCAAAGGTTTCATTGGAAATGTTTGAAATATTAAGGCCAGAGAGATCGGAGAAACGAACGTTTGAAAAACGTACTCGACCCTTACGATCGAAACTTACAATTCCACTAAATGTTTGCTTTGAGATTCGTCCATAGAGTGATTCAGATTGGGAGAGGGTCTCATATTGAATTGCATGAGAGAGTGAGAGACCGATGCAGTATGCTAAGTCCTCAAGGAGTCGCACCTCATCGTCAAGCCACTGTCGAACACCATCGCATTGATACAAAATAATTGTTGCTAACGGTTCTTCACCCACATAAATGGGCATCGCCAATACCGAAACTATTTTTAAAAGCTGAGCTTCTTTTTGAAGTTCATTAAACAAGCGGTGTTCGGCAATATCGTGCACAACCAAAGGATGTCCGGTGTGGTGGCAGTAGTCTTGAATTTTTGTAGCAACCAGAATGGAGAGAGGATCAAACTCGGAATCAATCTCCTGATCGCTCCATTCCACAGGAGGCCGTGTTGTCTGGGTGGTATTGTCTTTCTCGTTTGCAGGGAGAAATAGCAGAAGAGAACGATTCACAGAGAATGAGAGCCCGATCTCCTTGGTCACGGTGTGCGAGATTTCGCGCAGGTGAAGAGAATTGAATAGAGAATGGATAATTGGTAGAGCAAGGCCTTGTTGAACAAGACCGATGCGCTTTTCTGGCATGTACTACTCGCCTTTTTTACTCACCACAACAACTCGAGAACGTCGAACTCCCTCAATAACACTTTGTATCAGAAGCTCCTGATGAAGCCCCTTTCTCATACTCTTAAGTTCTGGATTTCCTTCCGTTTCACGGATTTCTTTTTTAAATTCCTCAACATCCATTCGTAATCGGCGCACTCTACGTTTTTGCGCCAGTAACAGATCGCAACACCCTATAAGAAAAAACACCGCCATTGAACTAAGAGCAAGGCGGAGACTTATCTGAAAACCGCTCTCTATTACATCACCAGCCTCTTGGAAATCTCCAAAAAATATCTGCGGTAACAAGTAATAGCTAAAACCACCAATGACCACTGTAATTCCCAGAATGTAGGCACAGCTTTTTCCTACATCGTAGATAAGTCGCATCGGAAAAAAAGAGCCCTGCTCTGCCTCTTCAAACCCAAAGATCCGTCTCAACCCCGATACCGGATTTAGTCGGGAGAGCTTAAAGGTAACGCCTTCGATGCTAAATCTGACCCCAACTTGTAAAGCTTCTGTAAGAACAACCGTTACGCTCACCAGTAAAAGAACCGGTAGTAGTGGCGTGATAACCATCCAGATCGACTTCGTTAATAATAATAGCATGTTATCACTATGAAAGTCTCTATCGATTAAAAAAGAAGATTCGATGAATGAACGCATCTCAGTAAAGCTAAATGAGAGATAAAACATTGAAAGAAAACCGATAGTTGTACCTATCGCCATAGTTAGATCTCTACTTTTTGCAACGTCCCCCTCGTTTCGTGCCTTGTTAAGTTTGCGGCTTGTAGGCTCAAACCGTTTTTCTTTCGACATTCTTTTGTTCCCTAGATATGAGCCTGAGTCTGAAGATACTCATCTTGTACTGACGCAGCTTTTCTTAATATATTTGGTATTCCATTTGGCAGCTCAGAGATGATCCATGCTGTAAAAAGAGCTCCAAGGAGTAACTTTAACGGCATCATTTCCGAGTGAATATTAATTTTCCCTAATGCCCTACTCAGTATTCCTGAATAAAGATCTAAAACAAACATTAAAATAAGTAGCGGTGCTGCCCATAAAAGTCCCACCATTACTGTCTCGCTTGAGAACCGAATCAATCGCAGTAACGATGAAACGTTAAATAATGATCCACTGACAAAAGAAGGAGAGAGAGACACACTATCGACAAGGGATTGAATTACGATCTGATATCCTCCACTCCCAAATAATACGGCAAGGAGAAGTAACCCCATACCGTTTTCAAAAAGTGATGAACGGGCCCCTGATTCTGGGGCAATCTGCTCTGCGTATTGAGAACCTCTTGTCACATCGCAGATCCTTCCAAACATTGGGAGTGCTTCAAGTGCTAACGCAAAGGGGAGACCAAGAAGAGCTCCAAAGAGTAATTCCTGGAGAGCTAAGATTAATAACAAAGATAAATTGTTTGGATACTCGTAGGAAGGGAGAACACACTTTGAGCCAATGGTTAACGAAAGAGAGCTTGCCAAAACAATCATACCACTTTGATGAAGGTAGGAGCGAAGCGAGGGGAATACAAAACAGAGTGCGTAACAACGAAGAAATAAGAGGAATTGAAAAACGAAAATACTCATTTTTTGAGAGCCTCTAACAAAAGGAACGGCCCCTTCCTGTCGTGGGGGGGGG
>CAZDIO010000028.1:0-7783 GCA_964505555.1 uncultured Bdellovibrionales bacterium | reverse complement strand
AACAATAAGCATCGACCAAGAGGGGAAGATCTATGTTGATCAGGTGCAGACTCCGCTGGGGCTACTTCCAACCACATTTGAAAAGATTAGAGCGATAAATCCCGAAACGAGAATTTTTCTTAACAGTGATAAAACTACAGATTTTGGTGATGTGGTAACCGTTCTTGACGAACTTCGAAGGGCTGGCTTAGCAAAGATCGCTATCGAAACACGACCGAAGGCATTCCAAAGATCGACCTCATAAAAATCTGATGAATATCTCTTTTTTCTCTACTGGACTGACGGGGCTAACATATCAGCAGAGCTTTTTCTTCTCACTTCTTTTTCATGCATTAATATTTTTTGGATACTTTGAGAATGAAAAGCCAGCACTGATCGGAGTAAATAGTGGAGAAGTTGAGGTAGAGCTCGTTGCAAGTGAGGAGAGTCGGGAGCCTATTTCAAACAGCATTGAAACCACGAAGACTGAAGATGCGGTAGTAAAAACTGAGCACTCTCTAGCAAAAAAGCAGGAGATAATAAAGAAAGTAGTTCCAGTGCTAAAAAAAAGAAGTAGAACAGATACAAAGGACACGGGTGTTTCCTCCTTTCAACATTTAGGTGAAAAGAAAGCTCAAATTGAGGGAGGATCAAAATCAACCTTAATCTCTGCACACCCGGACTATCTGCTCAATCCGAGGCCTTCATACCCAAAAGTATCCCGCAAACGTGGGGAGGAGGGTCTTGTTGTTTTACATGTTTTGCTTGATGAACGAGGAGCGGTAATCAGCCTTGCAGTGACTCAGTCCTCAGGGTTTGAACGTCTTGACTACGCTGCCCTAAAAGCTGTTCGGTATTGGAAATTTAAACCAGCTAAACGTTTCGGAGTTACCGTACCCGATAGTGTCACGGTGCCTGTTCGCTTTAAATTGGGCTGACACTTTTAGTTATCTGTATAGATAAGTCCGATATCAAGGTTAAGCCTGATCGGAGGATTGTCAGAGTTAATGGTGAAGGAGGGGAGGTATCCTTGGGATACGATTTAGGCTGCCAGATTTAAGGCGGCGTACCAGCGAAGTCACAAAATCCTCTTTGATAAGCGCGCCCTCCTACTTCAGTACATTTTCTCAAACTAAGGAGGGGAATGTACTTCTGGTAGCGATTTAGAAGGACACCGCTGGAAAAATAGTGAAACAATAGAACGGACCTACCCCCGAACGAGGAAAGATTACCTTTCTCTCTTCTTATGCGTCTTCTTTCGGCGCTGCGGGAGAGGTTACTCCATCAATATTTTCTAAGTAAGCTTGAACGCTGACAATTTGCCCATCAAGAAATGAGGGGAGGTGAGTTTGGATTTCTTTATAGGTTATTGCACACTGAGTATCACGCAACGTTCCGTTAAAGAACATCCATTGAAATAACTCTTTGATATGTCTGATATAGAAACTTCTTGGGAGAGGTACAAGATTCTTCTTTGAAAATTGCAGATCAAACTTTGTGATTTGAAAAGGTCTTTTTGCTTCTTCATCCCAGAAGATCTTATTACTGATAGTCGGTTCAGCATCTGCTGGATGATCGGGAATCTCAGTAAGAGCTTGTGCGCCGTTTGCTGTTTTTGTAAGCAGAGTTTGCAATCGAAAACCGTCCTCCAGTTGCTTTTCTCTTGAGAGGGGGAAATAAAAGCTTGCAAGACTTTCATCATAACTGTTTGGAGCAAAGTGTGGCGGAAAAAATCTTCCTACAAGGTTTTCATCTGCAATTTTTTTACGAAGTTTTTCAGTAATCGTGTGGTATTCCTCTGGGGAGTACTGACGGTTGAGAATACAATATTCTCGTCCTACAAGACCACAGCAGGCAAAACAATATTTACAGTTGAAACAAAAACCACAATACTCAAGAAATTTTGATTGAAGTATGCTGTAGCAATAACGTATTTGATAGCAGACATCTTGTACGAGTGCCGAGTGGTAAACAAGCTGTGCATCAAAACATCCGATACATTCAAGACTATCTTTTAATGTCATGCCGCGCATGAAAGTTACACAATCTTCGCTCTCATGGATGAAGTAGCAGTTGTAGCAGTTCTTGGTGTTCTCAATATAGGCACCACTGCTGTGTTCTGATTTTTCAACCTCCAGCGCTTTCCAGAGTGCTTGAGAGGTGAGGATTTTTTGAAATCTCTCTTTTCCTTTCTCGTATACAGCAAATGAAGAGAAGTCATGCTGCGCACGAATCTTTAGGTACTCACTCTTTGTAAGCTGTTTATTTTCAAAACAGTATTTTTTATTTCTCAGATTCCAGCAAAAAAGGCAGTGTTCGCAATTTCGACAATCAAAAAGAAAGGCACTGTCTCGACAATTTTTTGAATAAAACCCCTGAAGAACGGAAAAACAGTTCCAGCAATTTATGAGATCGCGACAGAGTTCGCAATAAAAGGCAAAAACACAATACTGACAATCCCGACACTTATAAACACGATAACAGTAGTGACAATCCTCGCATTCCAACCCGGAGTGAGAGAGATAACAATTTTTTGAATACCACCAATCATCGGTATAATCGCAGTTCTCATTTGCAAGTCCTAAATTGTGAGGAATTGGACAGGTCTGAAAGAGCTCCCACAGTTGTTCAAAAAAAGGACGCGAAAAATTCACCTCGGAGCTTGGCGGATTTGCATGTTTGATCCAATCATCTCGATGCCAAACAGGATAAGCACAGTCTTCAGGAAAAACAGAGATAATATCTTTTCCAGAGAGATCACATTTTCGTCGGTGAATTGCAAAATGTTGCCAGAAGGCGAGTAAGTTTTGAAATGTGACTTTTGGATGGGTAAGTGGGAGCGGAGCGTTTAACTTTTTACGAAGAGCTAACTCAAACGGAGAGAGGGAAAAGTGTTCCTTACTTTTTTCGCAACAAAAGGACTGCATGGAATCGTAGAGTAATATAGGAATGGCTTCCTGTAAACATTGTGTGAGCAAGGCCAGGAGGGGGTGCTTTCTAAGAAAAAGCTTACGCCAGGTGGCGGAAGAATACGTAGAGCCAGGGCAGTATTGCTGAGCCGAGGTAGAGTCCGGAGACAAAACCCATCGCTTTGCAGATCCACCATACGTGATGGGAGATGTAGACAAGTGTGATGACAATTGCAATCGCTCCCATTTTTATACTCGCTAAAACAAGGTAGGGATCAAAATGATGCATTAAGGATTGGAGGAAAGTGTTTGCTTCGATATTGGTGCCAAAGTGAGCTACGCCGGTCATGGTGAGGATTGCATCGAGTGTTTGTGCAATGGCAAGGAGTATCCCCAGGTTAATCGTTTCTTGAGAGAAAAGTGATGATCGCAGTGGGAGCACTTCAATTGATTTCATAGAGGTTACAAACTCCATTGAGGGGGAGAGCTGCTCGGAGTGTGAATAGTTTCACACCCCGAGAGCCATCATTAATTTGATTTACCGGGCCGACATCGTAAGGATTGCACTCTTCATGCCACAAAAGTTGCTGTTTTTGGCCTAAACATTAAAGGAAACAGATTAGGCTACGTGCGATAAGGTGATGAAGGGAACCAGTCTGTTTTTGATTTCAAAACCCGCACATTGAGGCATTGAGTCGATAAATTTCCTAAGAGGATCTACGAGCGAGAGGGTCAATAAGTATGGAAGCTGTACAGTAAGGTACGCACAGTATGCATATCTTTCAGGCACATTTGTCTTGTCCTTACACATTCAAAAAGGTATATCGACGGTGTGAAAATAGGTCAGGCGTGGAAACAATTTGTTAAGCATGAAAGCTCTTCTGGGGTGATTCTTTTTGTCGCAGCAGCGTTTGCGATGCTCGCGATTAATTCTCCTGCAAAAAATATCTATCAGAGTTTTATCTCCTATCCCATTGGATATGTGTCTTCAGGCGTCCACTTTCAGGAGCCACTCTACCACTGGGTCAATGATGCGTTGATGGTGTTGTTTTTTCTTCTTGTTGGATTAGAAATCAAACGGGAGATGAAGGTCGGTGAGTTATCAAAACCAGCCCAACGTGTGCTCCCAGCCTTTGCAGCCCTTGGAGGGATGTTTATACCAGCGCTGATTTATTACTTCATCAATCGTGGCGATAGTGAGGTGCTCCATGGTTGGGCGATTTCATCGGCAACTGATATCGCCTTTTCCTTGGCGGTGCTCTCGTTGTTGGGAAACCGCGTGTCTCCAGCGCTGAAAGTCTTTCTGATGGCGCTTGCGATATATGATGACTTAGGCGCAATTGTGATTATTGCGCTCTTTTATACACAACAAATTTCGTTTTACTTTTTAGGATTTGCAGCGATAGTTCTTCTTTTTCTTCTGATTCTCAATCGAATGAAAGTAAGTGCGTTGTCTCCTTATCTGCTCTTAGGAGTATTCTTGTGGTTTTTTGTCTACCGCTCCGGTGTTCATGCAACCGTTGCGGGAGTTCTTCTTGCGCTGACCATTCCCCTTAAAGGGGAAAAAGGGGACTTGCCGTTGCAGAGACTCATAGAAAAACTTCATGGAGTCGTTGCTTTTTTAATTGTTCCTCTTTTTGGGTTTGTAAACTCCGGGATAGATCTTAGTGAAATAAGTTTATATAGAATATTTGAGCCGCTTCCTCTCGGTATTGCGGGCGGTTTATTTTTCGGAAAGCAGATAGGAATATTTTTCACTTCGATGGTGCTTATAAAAAGTGGATTAGCAAAACTTCCACAGCAGTCTGGGTGGAGAGAGCTTTATGGAGTGAGTATTATTGCCGGTATTGGGTTTACGATGAGTCTTTTTATTGGAGGGCTTTCGTTTTTTCAAGAAGAGCAGCTTGTGCTGATGAGACTCGGGGTGATTTTTGGATCGCTTCTCTCTGCAGGGATAGGGTATCTGTATTTTATCTCCATTTGCAAGCAAACAACCAATTCGTGATCGTTTGCTTCCCCCTCCTCATTTCATCAAGGGCGCTCATAGAGGAGGAACTCTTTTCTTTCCTCTCTATACCACTGTTCGAATTTATCCATTTCAGAAAACACGCTTGTCAAACTTGCTCCCGTTTCGATGGCTTTTCGAAAACGGAAGTTTCCATAGAGAAGATCGATCGGGGAGAGATCTTTTACAAATTCATATGGTTCCTGTCGCCAAGAAAACTCATCGGGATAAAGAGTTGCTGCTGCTCCAATGAGGGAGAGCGCTAAGCGTAGTGGTTTAAACGTTTTTTGATCACTGACATGAATCTGAACCCCGTGGCAAACTTTATGCTGCCATTTTTGAAATTGCGGCACAAAACTCACCGGTCGTAAAATTGCACCGGAGCAACTTTCCCCTTGATTAAGGGTTTGTTCGATCCAGTGTGCACTATCGATATAAGGAGCGCCAAGGAGCTCAAAAGGTTTTGTTGTTCCTCGTCCCTCTGAGAGGTTGGTTGCTTCAAAGAGGCAACTTCCAGGATACACAAGTGCTGTTTCGATAGTAGGCATATTCGGCGAGGGATAAATCCAAGGCAGTAACGTGTTATGAAAACTCATCTCGCGCTTCCATCCTGAGAGGGGAAGTACTTCAAGTTCACAAGGGATCCCCTGAGTGCGATTTTCTCCCTCGCCAAACCCCTTTTTGACAAGGTGTGCAAACTCACCAATCGTCAATCCATGACGGTTGGCAACGGTATGCATGCCGCAAAAACTTCGGAACTCTTTTTCCAGCAGAGCACCTTCAATGATATCTCCTCCAATAGGATTTGGGCGATCAAGAACGAGCACCTTGACACCACACCGCCCACAAACCTCCATGGCAAACATCATTGATTGGGTAAAAGTATAGTATCTACTTCCCACATCTTGCAGATCAATTACCAGAAGATCGAGATCTCGAACGTGCTCCTCTCGGGGATGAAGGCTCTGGGGTGATGAGCCGTAGAGACTTACTACCGGAATGTTTGTACGAGGATCGACACTATCATCGACTGCAACCATATCCTGAGCGCTTCCTCGAAGGCCATGTTCTGGTGCAAGGATGCGAATCAGCGCGACTTCAGGTGCTGATACCAAGAGGTCTACGATATGTCGAAGTTCTGAGTCGACTGAGGCTTGATTCGCAAGTACCCCGACACGTTTTCCCTTTAGTTGAGCAACCCCCCCACTAACAAGGCGATCAAGTCCTGACTGAACGATCATCTTACAAGCCCTCCGCTGTTTTCTTTACCGCCGACTGTTCTTGTCTTAATAAATTAAGAAGCTCAAAAGAGTAAATTCCAGAATCGTGTCGATCTCCCCAACGAATTCCAACTGCATAATTCCCGATTCCCCAAACGGACTCAAGATCTGTTTCCTCTGCAAGACTTGATTTAATGATGTTTAGTGAGACCTTTTTTGGAGTAAGGGGGGTGTGGTGTGTTTGTTCCCCACGCTTTTCTTTGCATTCAGCACAGGGGCAATGAAGTCTTAATAGTGAACTGGGGAGAAGAAAACATTCTCCATCTTGCCAAGTGATTTCTAGTCCTGTGCCGGTAAGGGAACCGTTTAAACCCTCTTTCGTAACTCTTCGAATCTCTACTGGAAGGGGAAGTGCAGAAACGCTCATTGTCTAGAGTGCTCGTTCCAGAGTGTATTCAACAAGAGCAAAAAGTTGATTTTTTGCGGCTCCATTAAGCTCTCCCTGGATCTGTGTTAGTTCTGCGTTTGCCTTGTTTGCGTAGTTTAGCGCAAAGGTTTGCGCGTAGTGAATGAGAGGAGAGTTTTTTAACTGGGTCGCGGCAAGTTTTGACTCTTCCAGTGTGGGAGCTTCCTTTTCAAAGAAAGCTCGAGCATGGGGATCCTCGCTCTGGAGCCAAAGAATATTTAGTAATGAAGGAGTTTTTTGTCGTAAATCAGTGCCTGCTGGTTTTCCCAGGAGATCTTCTTCCGCGGTGATATCAAGGATGTCATCAATTACTTGGAAGGCGATCCCCGCATAGTAGCCAAAGTTTGCCATCTGTTGTACCGCGCTTCTTTCTGCCCCCGCTAAGTGAGCACCGAGTTTTGCCGAAAGCAAAAAGAGTGAGGCAGTTTTCTTGCCAACAATCGTTACATAATCTTCAATCGTCTTTGGAGAAGAAATGCTGAGTTTCGTTTCAAGCACCTCACCTTCAGTAAGCTCTATGCATGCCCGCTCAGTTTCCTCGACAACAAAATCATCAAGTCGCGCACATAATCCAAAAGCACGAACAAGAAGAAAATCTCCTGCAAGGAGACTTGGGGCAAGGCCAAATTGCCGGTATGCAGAGGGTTGATGACGACGAAGGGGAGCCTCATCGATGATATCATCGTGAAGAAGGGTTGCCATATGAATCAGTTCAATCCCCGCAGCTACATCAATAACTTCTGGAGAGGGTTTTTCCATACCAAAGAGTCGAGAAACAAGAAGTGTAAAAACGGGACGAATTCGCTTTCCTCCTTGTTTCATTAAATATTGCGGAATTCGTGTAAGAAGTTCAGCATCCGATTCTAACCGAGAAAATATCCGATCCTCAACCATATGGAGATCTGGTTGAAGTGAGAGAAATGCATTTTTAACTTCAGCCGAAGGGGTTAAACTCGGCTCTTGGGCAGGTTCTTTTTTAGGCGTGTTTTGTTTGATCATATGGCGCAAGCTACCAGAAATTCACAAAAAAGCTACGGTGATAGATCCAGAAAAGAGATAAAGTTGATTTTATTGTAACTTAGTAGTTTATTTAGTTTTTGTTAGGAGTATCGGTGTGCACAGAGAGAGATGGATTGATAGTGTTTTAGAAGAGATCGCGGAGAAAGGTCTTACGCGCTCAGTGCAGGTGCTGCCCAGTGTTGGT
>CAZDIO010000027.1:0-51649 GCA_964505555.1 uncultured Bdellovibrionales bacterium | reverse complement strand
CGCCTAAATAAAATTACTTTCTACACTGTTGTTTTCTGCTTGCCCCCCCCCCCCCCCCCACGACAGGAGAGGTGCTTTCATTTTGTTAAAAGCTCTTCGAATCCTCTCTTTGACGTTTGATGTGAGCGCTACATTAAACGTTGATAATTTGTTATAGAATGTAATTCGAGGGAGAGGGAATAGGAGATAATTGTATGAGCAAGTGGTTGGTAAAGACTGAGCCAGGAGATTATTCAATTGACGATCTAAAGCGCGATAGCACAACGCTTTGGGTAGGGGTGCGAAACTATCAAGCAAGAAATTATCTTCTAGAGATGAAAGTCGGCGATGAGGTTCTTTTCTATCATTCAAACGCCGAGCCTTCGGGTGTTGTGGGAGTATGTAAAGTAGCAGAGAAGCCGGAACCAGATAAAACCCAATTTGATCAAAAGAGTATCTACTTTGATGAAAAAGCAACGAAAGAAAAACCGCGATGGTTTTGTCCGAAGCTTCGCTTTGTGAAGAAGTTTAATAAGCTAATTCCCCTTTCAGAACTACGTACAGAGAAAGGACTTCAGAAGATGGGGGTTTTACAAAAAGGCTCTCGGCTAAGTGTTTTGCCAGTTACTGAAGCTGAATTTAAAATTGTTTTACGGTTAGCTCAGTAAGAAAGAGCAATTCAGGCGGCGATTTTCTTTTTTGTCGTAACTTTGTAGTCGTATCCCAGTGCAGTAAGAATATTTAAAAGAACATCGAATGTGACTGTTCGGGTTCCGATACCAGACTCAATCTTTGCAATTCTTGCTTGGGAAACGCCGAGTTGTTTTGCAAGTTGGGCTTGAGTTTGTCCCTGTTTTTCGCGAATTTTAATAATCTGTTCAATCAAATTATGTTTTTCACGCACCTCGGCATAATTTATCCCTAACCGTTTTGCTAAAACTTTTAAATCTACTTTTTCCCAAGGCATGATCGTAAATCCTTAATTCGTTTTAATGTAAGTTCTATCTCTCTTCGAGGGATCTCTTGAGTTTTTTTTCGGAAAGCATGAAGTGGATAAATAGCATCACCATGCTTTATGTAATAAAAAACCCTAAATACTCCAGCATTATCTCGAAGTCTTAGTTCATGAAGGCCGGGATAAATACGGGAGAGGTTTCTACTTAAAGGCATTTTCAATACCTCTCCTTTTTGTAATTTCATTACGGCATCAAAAAAATCTTCTCTCCCTTCTGGGGAGATGGTGTTAATAAACTCAAGAACAAAGTTTCGGCCAGAGGGCGATTTATAAAGTATAACATCCATTTGTATTATAATCTGTAGGTTATTATTGTCAAATGTCTTTTACTGCTAAGAGGAGCAATTCTAGCGTTGTCTCCTCTTATTCATTATCGAAGAATAAAAAAATGTGTTTCTCGGTGAAGATATGGGGAATAAAGGTTTTTTAGAGCAATGATGCTTTCGGTGTGGCCGAATAGAGTTAATCTAGTCGATCGAGAAAGGTATCTGGCACGAATGGCATTAAGATAAGAAGTATTTTAACACAGAGTTTCACGGAGTCTCACGGAGTGAAGAAAAAAAGTTAATGAATTTAACTCTGTGGAACTCCGTGAAACTCTGTGTTATTCAAAAAAGGCTCGATAAACGCTTAACTTAATGCCATTCGTAACTGTCACCTTTACCACTTGAATACAGATATTTATTATAACACTGTTCACACCACACTGTTTCATTTTGTTCTGGCGAAAACGTTGTTTCAATAACTTTTTTACACTGCTCACATTTTCTCGTAAAAAGTTTTTTATTCCTCTCCAACTTTTTTCGTTCTTGATACCGTGTTTCTGGTGCAAAGAGTGGAATTGGTAAGTTAAGTTTCTGATAGAAGCGAAGTTCCTGCGCTATAATTCTATATTGTTTCCCAGTAAGCTGGCAGGTAAGTACTTTATCGAGTACTTCCTCATTACGAGCAAACTCAACCTCTGCATGATTTTGCCCCTGAAGGTGGTCATTCGATGGTAGTTTTTCTTCTCGCGGAAAATATTCGTTAGCAATGGTATCTGCATAGGGAAAGGGAGCAAGGCTCATTGGAAAAAACTCTCCCCAACTTCCCTCCTTTTTCATTGTAGCAACAATCTTTGCGGACAATTGCGTATACTCTTCAGCAGAGTACTGTTTGTTGAAAATACAATACTGTTTATTTTTTAGCCCGACGCAACCAAGGAGATTTTTTGAATAAAAACATTGGAAGGAATAGCTCACCTCAGAGGCATCCCAACAGGAGACACAACATATACTTTTATACGACTGTACCGCACTGAGACAGTTATATACCAATTCACTTGCCGGTGAATAATGAGAATCATAAACATGAGAGATGCCACGAGCGATATCCCAAGAATAAGCACTATCTTCAAGATCGCTACAAACAAAGCAGCTTCTAAGATTTTTACTGTTAAAAAGAAAATCCCCTCTACTGTTTTCACAATTGGTGATGCGGTTTGCTCGATGGGGGAAACTTAGGCGAAATTCTAAATATTTTGACAAAAATAAGCGTAAGCTTCGATAACTTGTTTTTATCTCTCGAAAAAGATCCTCAAAACCTTCTTTTGAACATTTTTGGTTGAAAATATAATACTCTTTATGTCGGAGCCCTACACACCCGATGCAATGATTACAACCGATACATTCATCACAGAAAGCAAGATCGCTTGAATCTTCACAATCCCAACAAAAGATCGCGTGGTAGAGATTTCTTGAATACATGCACTCATAACAAAGTTCAGATTGAAAAAGTAGCGAGCAGTCACAGCAATCACGACAATTATTTAAGTAGTAACTATAATAGCTATCCTCACTTCCGAAACCGGAGACACAGAGATAACAGTTCTTATGCCGTACCGCATAAGGGCAATAATCACTATTTTCACCATGAGAAATAAGTATCGCCATGTGTGGCACAGCGCGCAAAAGATCACCGAATTGTTCAAAAAACGATCGGTTAAAATCATATTCCCGCCCGTATTTGGATGCATCCCACTGATCAGACCACCAACTTTCCTGAGCATACACTACATAGGGAGAGGTGGTTTCATAAAAGGAGATAGTTGATTTTCCGCTGAGCTGACAAACTCGCTTATAGAGATGCCGCTCATTTCGCCAAGCAAGCCGCCTTTGAACACGACAAGGAGGACAAAGCGCAGGGAGAGGAAGATCACATTGCCGATAAAACGCTTTATCTTCCTCCTCGACAGAGAAATTCCCCCCACATTGATTACAAACTTTTGTCATCATAGAGATTTATAGCTGAAAACATCTATGCGAGAAAATCGGTATCAAGACCTAATAGGAAATTGAATAAAGGTGACAGTTACATTTAAATTAAATGTAACTGTCACCTTTACTTTTTGCGACACTTCACCATCTCCCACCCACAAGATGATAAAGCCCCGAAGATCAAGATCTCAGGAAGACTAAAAACCTTAAAATTAGTTGTTACCGACTCCGGTAAGGATCAAAAATCCCCCACCCGAATCGGCGTACAGCAATAAATTCCGTTCCAACGATTTCAAAGAACCATTCAAAGACAATGTAAAGTATCCAAGGATTATATAAGAAAATTACTGAAGAAACAAGTAAAGGTGACAGTTACATTTAAATTTAAATGTAACTGTCACCTTTACCCGTCACCTTTACCCCTGTCACCTTTACCACGGCCGACCCCGTGGTCGCGGTCGTAAGGTTTTACCAGTGGCTTGTTCTAGAGGGGCAAGAAATGCATCGGTTCCGCATGGAAGATGTTGTGCAGTGCACGCTCGCAATTTTTCTATCTGCGTGAGATCATCTTTATTTTCTAACCACTGATACCAGTTGAACTTCGTAGCAAGAAGTTGCTGCCACTTGGTTGAAGTAGATAATAGGTGATCGGCCCTGAAGTTGCAGTGGCTAGCCGCACTTGACCATTTGTATTCACTAGCGTGCGTTACTATCGCTTTTTCCACAGGATTTCGTTCAATATAACGAATTGCTATCCAAAAGTATTCATGATCCACCGGGGCTGAATAAAAACGCTCTTGCCAAAGATGCCCCTTCCATTCCATGCGAGCGTTTATTTTCTCTGCGTACAGCTTATTCAGTGGCTGCATTACCTGTTTCAGTGCGTCTTGATGCGGTGGTACTAACATGTGATGAACGTGGTTTGTCATTAAACAGTACGCTAAGACCTCCACCTCAAATTTCCTGGTGTAATGTCTCATGATATCAAGATACACCTCTCGGTCTTCTTCGAGGAAGAACACATCTTGTCGGCGCCCTCCACGTTGGGTCACATGGTGAGGCTCTCCCGGTAATATAACGCGAGGTTTTCTTGGCACATACGTATAATCGTTCAGTTTAGAAAATGTGCTCACCGCCAGAAAAATAAATGTAACTGACACATTTATTTCCCCTACACGTGGGAACCACAGCGTTTGTGGGGGCCGAGCTTGAGTCAAATTCGCGCGAACGGAAATTCGAGGAGCGCAGCGTGCTACTGCACGTGAGCACCACAGAATCTTCCGTTCGTGCGAATTTGGCCAAGATCGGGCCTCACAAACCCCGTGGTGGAGCCGATAGCGACTCAGCGCTCCACGTGCAATCTGGGGTTCGAGGTCGAGCCGAAATGGGTGAAACGGAAATTCGAGCAGCGGAGTTTACACGTGGTAAATGAGCAGCGGAGAATTTTCCGTTTTGCCCATTTCGGCCGAGATCGGACGCCAGATTGCACGTGGTGGAGCCGATGGGGATCGAACCCACGACCTCATGACTGCCAGTCATGCGCTCTCCCAGCTGAGCTACGGCCCCTGACAATGTGGAGAAAAACTAAGAAAGATACTTTAACAGACTTACAAGTCTTAAGTAAATGCTCGGATCTTTTGGTTCTCCAGCAACACGAACTTCATAGTGAAGGTGTGGTCCTGTTGAGCGACCAGAGGATCCGACAAGGCCGATTTTTTGACCCCGACAGATTTTTTGTCCAACTTTTACCGAGATACTAGAGAGATGACCGTATAAGGTTTCATAGCCATTTCCATGATCAATAAGCACTGCTCGGCCATAGGCGCCTTGATATCCCGCCGTAACAACTGAACCCTCCGCAACTGCGGTCACGACACTTGCGTGGTCAACTGAAATATCAATCCCATCATGCATCTGAACTCTTCTTGAAAAGGGAGAAACCCGCTTTCCAAACCCCGAAGAAAGCGCTCCTTGCACTGGAAGCCCAAGTGGAATCGAACGGAGGTTTTCAATCTGAGACTCTAGGTAGCTTACTACGTTTTTTGCACTCTCTCCTTGATGATTAAGTGCCAGATGAGCTGATTGATCTTTGCCGGAACGAATAATCACTGGTGCCAAACTAAATTCACGACCCCCAACACCACCAACGGCAAAATGAGGGAACTTTTCGGGCGTATCTGGACTTCCCTCTCCCGCTTCTGAGATCATCGCTTCTAGAGCCACAGCACGCTGCATCAGTTGTGTTTCGTAGGAACGCACCCGATCTACGTGTGCTTGAAGTTCAGCTTGGTGAGCACCGCTCATGGCTGAGCCGAGATAGTTTCCGGCGATCGTTCCTAATCCCCCAAGCAGCGCAAAGCTTAAGAGCAGGAGAGCGATCAACTCTGTTCGATTGATAACTAAACGAAGAGAACCGACGCTCCCTTCACGAAAGATAACGATGTTAAGCGCTCTTCCTTTGAATGTCGCACTTAAGCGTTGAAGTAATTTTCGGTCCAACAGTGATCTCCCGCCAAATGTTGCGTTTGCAAATACGCTTTGCGTTGTTGACTCGTTTAACTGTTTACTCGTTTAACTGCCTAACCACTGCAACTGTCTACTACTTCAACAACTAAAAGCGCTACGCGGACTCACCCATAGCAGCGAGCACTTCGAAAATCAAACCACATAACCGACTAGAATTAACAACTTTAGTGCACGCAACATATGAATGCTCAGATGTTTTTACTATATACTTCGATCCACCTTATGATCCTCAACATGCGCTATATGCTTTCTCTTGCTTTTTTTTACAGATTTTGAGGGCCCATGACTATCAAAATTGGCGGATAAACCTAGCAATTCTATCGCTGAATCTTCGAATTTTTCTGTCACTTTTTTCCCAGCAAGCATTCGCGCAATCTCTTTTACGCGTCGTTCATAACTCAGCAGATGAACGGCAACATGAGTTGAATTTTTTGTAGTCGTTTTCTCAATTACAAAATGGTGATCTGACAGCGCTGCAATTTGCGGCGCATGGGTAACTAAAATTACCTGTGAAGTGCGAGAAACAGCTTTCAGCCGCTCACCAACAATTTGCGATACCGCACCGCCTATCCCCACATCAACCTCATCAAACACCTGAACCAGTGGCGCCGTTTGTTCGTTAAGGAGCGTTTTTAAAACAAGAACTATTCGCGATAATTCTCCTCCCGAAGCGATTTTTGCTAGAGCTCGAGAGGGTTCTCCAGGGTTCGTAATAAGCATGAACGTAATCTCATCGGCTCCGTTGACACTTGATTCCTTTGGTGAAATCAAAACATCCAACTCCGCACGATGCATCTGAAGTAGGGTAAGCTCTTTATTAATAAGGGTCGAGAGTTCCTTTGCCACTACCGCTCTTCGAACAGAGAGCTTCTTTTCTCCAGCCTTTAATCGAAGCGTGGCTTCTTCAAGACGTTTTGTTAATGCTTCTTCATCAAACGCCCCAGCATCTGCCTCATCAAGCTCTCTCGATATCTCCACGAGATAATCATTGAGTTGAGAAATGGTCCGTTGATACTTTCTTTCCAGTCGTTTTATTTCTGAAAGCCGTTCTCTCACCGCTTCAAGACGTTCTGGCTCTTGCTGCAATCGAGAAAGATATCTCACGAGAGAGAACTTCACCTCTTGAAGCTGGACACGAGAAGATTCAAAGAGTTGCGTGGGTTCTAAAAGAGCAGAATCGAGGTGGCTTGCTTTTTTTAGCTCCGTTTCTGCTCGCGTAAGCACGGCTTCAAGTCCCTGCGTCGGAGAATCAATCGCCTCGAGACAAAGACCAACGGAGTGAGAGAGTATTTCAACATTTGCAAGTTTCTTTAACTCTCCTTCAAGAGCTTCTTCCTCTTCGTTTTGGAGTTGAGCTTTTTCAAGCTCCTCTCTTTCTCCACGTAATTGCCGCAGATGGTTCTCCCGGTGATGCCCTTCAAACTTCGCCTCTTCAAGACGTTTCTTACTCTCTACAAATGAAAGATAGCTTCCTCTCACCTCATCAAGAAGAGCTTGGGTATCTCCAAATTGATCAAGAAGCTCCCTCTGCTTCCCACTTTCAAGGAGCGCTACCTGGGAGTGCTGACCGGTGATATCGAGTAAATACGGGGCAACATGTAAGACACTTCCTTGAGTGACCAACGACCCATTGAGATACATCTTACTTTTTCCAGAATGATCAATAACGCGTCGAAGTAAGAGCTCATCATCAACGATCAGTTGAGAAAATTCATCATTAAGCTCACAAAGCGTTTGCTTCAGTATCGGGGTGATTTGGAAAAGTCCTTCAATACTACATTGGGTTTCCCCACTTCTGATCACATCAGCTGAAGCACGTTTTCCACTCAGAAGATCGATGGCTTTGAGAATAATCGATTTTCCAGCCCCGGTCTCCCCTGTAATGACATTGAGTCCAACACCAAACTCAATCTCTAACTCTTCGACAATCGCAATATTTCTAAGGCGAAGAACACGAAGCATATTTTATTCTCAACTCATTAATGGTTAGCCCATTTTAATTTTGTTCCGAGCACTTCAAAATAACTTCTCGTTGGAGATTTCACAAAATACACATACGATTCTGAAGTCGTAACCCGAAGCTGATCTCCATCAAGAAGAGCCATCCCCTCTTGGCCATCAATTGTAAGAAACACCTCGTTTTTTGGCTCTTTTGAGCTAGAGACAATTTCGAGTTCGACTTTTGAGTCTCCGGGCAGCACTAACGGCCTGGTGGTAAGCGAATGGGGGCAGATCGGTGTGACAAGAAGTGCTTTGACCATCGGATGGACGATCGATCCTCCAGCGGCAAGTGAATATGCTGTTGATCCAACAGGAGTAGAAACAATGACTCCATCGCCGCGAATTAACGCGGCAAACTCATTATTTACCGCAAGCTTTATCCCAAAAATTCTTGCCAGCGCTTCCTTCGTGATCACCACATCATTGATAGCATTAAACGTCTCTGCAACCTTCCCATTGCGAACGACATCCGTTTGCAAGAGAAAGCGTGCTTCCTTTTTTTCTTTGCCCTGAAGGGCAAATTCTAACGTAGCAAAAAGCTCATCAAGGGTTACTTCAGTCAAAAACCCAAGCGTTCCCAAGTTTACACCAATGATTCGTGCAGGTTTTTTACTTGGATGTCGAGAAACACTAATCATTGTGCCGTCTCCGCCGAGAACAACAATAATGTTGCATTCAGAAGTAAATCTTTCCCGCTCTAAAAGGATATCAGATTTTTCGCGATCGAAACCGAGGAAGGCTGCGATCTCAGCATCGATACGATAGGAGACACCTCGCTGCTCGAGCCAAGAGATGACTTCGATCGTTCTTTTTTTTGCAGCCTCTTGAGGTTTTGAAACAACACCTACAATCATGTTCCTTTCTGGCGATATCTCGTTAATGAAGAAACGTTACTCTCAAGCGGATATACAACTACTGCTCGTTTGAATCAAATTCGATGGTATCAAACTCCCTTCCAGCAAAAGCAGAGTTCACCCGTCCTGGAACAGAGGTAACATTCTCATAAAACGTAAGAACCTTTTTCCGGGGTTCTTCCGGGAGTGCGTTTGTGATGTAGAGCGGTTGAAATCCAGCTAGTTTTAAACCAGCGTTTCCTAACAGATAGATCGCATAGGGGGGGAAAACAACAACGGTGCTGACATTCGTAATTGTTTGACCAATTCCATGCCCATAAAACCACCTTTGAGAGACCTCTGCGAGCTCATTTTGCAACTCCTCCGGCTCCGGGGGCGGCACCTCTCCTGAGGCTAATTTTGAAAGCGAGGGAGGCTGAAGAAGATCTTTCTCTTCGATGCGACTTTCCGGTTTTGCATCCGCTACCAGGTGCGACTGTTCCGTTTGACGAAAATAACTTTCGTGTTTTGGAAATGCGACATAGTCATTTGCACATGCTGAAAAACTATTCCAGACAAGAAGAGCGATTGCTAATTTACAATTTACACTACTCATCTTAGGTCCAATCAAGCACTCCTCTTTTCCATACGTAGGCAAGACCCACTGTCAGGACAAAAATAAAACTGATCATTACCCAAAATCCGTACCATCCAAGCGTCCGGAGCTGCACCGCCCACGGATACATAAAAACTACCTCCATATCGAAAAGAATAAACACCATTGCAACAAGATAGAACTTCACACTAAAACGGTGCGTTGTGACATCTCCTGTGCCAACCGTTCCACACTCAAACGGGTCATCCTTCATCTCACTGTAGCGCTTTGGACCAACCACAATGCTAATAATCAACATCGTCAGCACAAAGCCGGCGGCGAGAATCATCATCACGAATATAGGAACATAGGTATCAAGCATGCCCGTGTAGCCTCTTTATTTTTATTAATAATAAATCTTTAACAGATCTCTCTGTTTATTGGCCATAAATAACTCTTTCTCAGAAAAATTTTACGGTGAGAAATTTTTCTATTTTATTTCCGTCGTTGTATTGAGTTTAAGTAATACGCAAAGGTATAGAGTGCTGTGGATAAAGCTCTTACTAGTTGAACATTAAAAGAGGTTTATAACTTCCCATTAAGCAGTAGTTGTATACAGGATTTTGTGTTGACATGCCTATGTGACCACAATATGTTGGGGTTACGATAAATAATTGACTGAAGTAGTGCTTTTTGGTTCAGCCGTGATTATGAAACGGCACCCACTGCTAATGTTTTTCAGTGGGGGTAGACTGTGTGATGCTCGTTGCAAACTGCTACTATAATAAACCGCTAAGCACCTACACTGAACATGAGGAGAAGATATGCTTGAGCTAGCGGAGAAGAGAACAGAAAACGCAAGTGTTCTAACACGTCATCCACAACTTGAAGCTCAAGCGCTCGTTCGTAAGCGAACGGGAAAAGCAGTCGCCTTTGATCGCTATCGAATCTACAAAGCAATTGAGAAAGCCTTCTTTGCTGATCTCGCCGAAAAAAAAGAACAACCCCTGGAGAGTGAGCTCAGCGATGAGCTTCGAAAGATCACTGACGAAGTAGTAAGTGAAGTACTTGAAAGCGCGCTCAGTTCGACCGGTGTCGACGTTGAGCATGTTCAAGACGTTGTTGAGAAAAAACTCATGCAATATGGGCACTACACCGTTGCAAGACGTTATATTGTTTATCGTGAAGATCGTGCAAAAGCTCGCGCCCTACGAGGCGAAACCGCAGGAGTTGTCGTCCAGGTTTCACGTGAAGATGGTTCACAATCCCCTCTTGATTGGGGCTATGTCCAGTCCGTTATTACGGGAGCCTGCAAAAACCTTGCAGAATGCGATTCTACCGTGCTCATTGAAGAGGTTTCTCGCTCCCTCTATAATAATATGAGTGAAGAAGAGATCGATACCGCTTGTATCCTCTCTGCTCGAGCACAGATTGAGAAGGAACCAGCATACAGCTCCGTTGCCGCACGATTGCTCCTCAACGTTATCAGTAAGGAGGTCTTTGGCGAGCGACGATCACCTCTGACCTATGAAAAACTCTGTCGAGATAATTTTAAAAAATCCATTGAGCGAGGAGTTGAGCATGAACTTTTGTCAAAAGATCTGCTCAGTTTTGATTTTAAAAAACTCTCTCAAGCTCTCGTCCCCGAACGTGATCTACTCTTTCAGTATATGGGACTACAAACCATCTACGATCGCTACCTCCTCCACAGAAACAAACGCCGTATCGAAGCCCCGCAATATTTCTGGATGCGGGTCGCTATGGGGCTTGCAGTAATGGAGCCAGAAAAAAACGATCGCGCGATCGAATTCTATGAGGTGCTCTCAACTTTTCGTTTTGTGTCTTCAACGCCAACTCTCTTTAATGCGGGCACACTTCATCCACAGCTGAGCTCTTGCTACCTCTCAACTATTAATGATGATCTTGAAAACATCTTTAAGGTTATTCAAGACAATGCGCTGCTTTCAAAATGGGCAGGAGGTATTGGTAATGACTGGACTAACGTTCGAGCTACCGGTGCTCGGATTAAAGGGACAAACGGAGCGAGCCAAGGAGTGGTTCCTTTCTTAAAGGTTGCAAACGACACTGCTATTGCAGTGAATCAAGGCGGAAAGAGAAAGGGTGCTGTCTGTGCCTACCTTGAAAGTTGGCACTTAGAAATTGAAGAGTTTCTTGAACTTCGAAAAAACACTGGGGATGAACGCCGTCGAACTCACGACATGCATACCGCAAACTGGGTCCCTGATCTGCTTATGAAACGGATTAAGGAAAATGGGATGTGGACTCTCTTTAGCCCAAACGACACTGCGGACCTTCATCACATCTACGGTCCCGCCTTTGAAAAACGATATGAAGAGTATGAGCAGATGGCTCTTCAAGGAAAACTAAAACATTTTAAACAGATTCCCGCTGTTGAGTTATGGCGAAAGATGCTTTCGATGCTTTTTGAAACAGGGCATCCGTGGATTACCTTTAAAGATCCTTCAAATATTCGTTCTCCGCAGGATCATTCTGGAGTGGTGCATAACTCAAATCTCTGTACGGAGATCCTTCTTAACACCTCGTTTGATGAAACAGCGGTATGTAATCTCGGCTCTATAAATCTTGCTGTGCACACAAAAGAGAACGGTCTTGATCGCAAGCTTCTTGAAAACACTATCCGTACTGCAGTACGGATGCTTGATAACGTTATTGATATTAATTACTACCCAACGAAAGAGGCAAGAAACTCAAATCTTCGTCATCGACCAGTAGGACTTGGATTGATGGCGTTTCAAGACGCCCTCTATAAACAAGGCATAAGCTACGCCAGTAACGAGGCCGTAGAATTTGCTGATCGCAGTATGGAATTAATCTCTTACTTTGCGATCCTTGCTTCTATTGATCTTGCACGAGAGCGGGGGCCATACTCAAGCTATCAAGGGTCAAAGTGGAGTCGTGGATTACTTCCTATTGATACGCTCGATCTCTTGGCAACTGAGCGTGGTGGTAATCTCTCTGTTGATCGTTCTGTTGTTGAAGATTGGAGCGTCGTTCGCGAAGCTTTAAAGAAGCACGGGATGAGAAACAGTAACGTCATGGCTATTGCACCGACAGCAACGATTGCAAATATTGTCGGAGTTACCCAATCCATCGAACCAACTTTTCGAAATCTCTTTGTTAAATCCAACCTTTCGGGTGAGTTTACGGTGATCAATCCGTATCTCATTGAGGATTTAAAACGAGATGGGCTATGGGACGCTGAGATGCTTGATGATTTAAAGTATTTTGATGGATCGCTTCAGGCCATTGAACGGATGCCTGAACGGATCAAGGAGCTTTACCGCACAGCAATTGAGATTGACATGCAGTGGCTTATTGAGTGCGCGAGCAGACGTCAGAAGTGGATTGATATGGGTCAATCACTCAACCTCTACATCAGCACCCCAAGTGGAAAACAGTTAAATGATATGTATTTTCTTGCGTGGGAGAAGGGTTTAAAAACGACGTACTATCTGCGTTCAGTCGGTGCCACACAGATTGAGAAAGCCAGTGTAGATATAAATCGTCGAGGGATTCAACCACGGTGGATGAAGAACGTTTCTGCATCGAGCACGATTACCGTGGAACGCAGTGAAGATGAGCCGAAAAAGGTATGCGACATGAGCGATCCTGATTGCGAAGCATGCCAGTAAACAAAGAAAGGAAACTAAGAAAAGTAAATTAAGAAAATAGATGGAAGCTTCTATAAGAATGAGATACCTTTCATTGTCGGATCGAAAAAATATCTCATTCTTATTACAGTTCTAGAAGGAGGAATATGTCTATTTGTTGCAACGCTGCCGATCAAAAACCCAACGATTTAACTCGACGAATAAATGTTGAAGACAAAAAACTCCTCAATTGTCGTGCCGTTGATGTGAACCAACTCATGCCCTTGAAGTACCACTGGGCGTGGGAGCATTACCTTAATGGCTGCGCCAATCATTGGATGCCTTCTGAGGTTCCAATGCAACGAGATATCGAACTTTGGAAATCAAACAAGCTCACCGAGTTAGAGCGTTTGGTGATCATGAGAAACCTCGGTTTCTTCAGCACTGGGGAGAGTCTTGTTGGAAACAATATCGTTTTAGCGATTTTTAAATTTATCACAAACCCTGAAGCTCGGCAGTATCTCTTACGCCAAGCATTTGAAGAGGCGATTCACACCCATGCGTTTCATTACATCGTGGAGTCTCTGAGTCTTGATGAGCGAGAGATTTTTAATATGTACCACGAAGTATCCTCGATTCAGGGAAAAGATAACTTTGTGATGTCGTTGACCGAAGCAGTGCTTCGTCCTGATTTTACAACTGAGACCTTACAAGGAAAGCAAGACTTTCTAAAAAACCTCGTCGGGTTTTATGTGATTATGGAAGGTATCTTCTTTTACAGTGGTTTTGCGATGATTCTTTCTTTCCACCGTCAAAACCAGATGAGCGGAATTGGCGAACAGTTCCAGTACATTTTAAGAGATGAATCAATTCATCTTAATTTCGGAGTCGATCTCATCAACACCATCAAGTTTGAAAACCCAGAGATCTGGACCCCGGAGCTCCAACGAGAACTTTCGGAGATGATCCAGCAAGCCGTAGATTACGAATATGTCTACGCCGCAGATTGTCTCCCCGATGGAGTTCTTGGTCTAAACGCTGATATGTTTCGTGACTACGTCCAGTACATCGGAGACCGCCGCCTAGAACGAATCGGCCTCTCCACCCAATACGGCTCAAAAAACCCCTTCCCCTGGATGAGCGAAACCATAGATCTAGCAAAAGAAAAGAACTTCTTCGAAACAAGAGTAACAGAATACCAAAGCGCCTCATCGCTTGTTTGGTAAAGGCTGCTTCTCTCATTGCGAGTAAAGTAAACACTTCTCGTCCTCTTCGTAAGAAGAGGAGAGATTGCTTCGCTTCGCTCGCAACGACAGCATTACTGATTGCTTCTTGCAGCAATCGTCAAGCTTACGGCTTGGCCGGAAGATTTTTCCTGTTCTGAAATCCCACGTAACATGTAAATAGTTTTGTTTAAGATAATTTTCTTGGATCTCCCAGCACGTTGGCAGATTTGGTTAAAGCCAAGGCGCGGGAATTATGAGGAGCGGAATCTGCTTCCTGCACATGAGCACCGCAGCAATCTCCCGCAACGCGGGATTTAGCCAAATATGCCAACGTGCGCCCACCGCGACTCGAACGCGGAACCCCCAGCTTAGAAGGCTGGTGCTCTATCCTGTTGAGCTATGGGCGCTTGTGATGACCTAACCTCATACCTGTCAAAAGTGCGGTTGTCTATTTAGAAAGCTAGAAGATAACTGCGCCACAACTTTATAACATATTGATATTACTAGCTATATTCCAATTAGAGGCAATTTCCTTCACGTTGCTGGGTTAATTTTTTCCTCCATAACATAAGAGTGTCACCTTGATTAAAGGCCATACACGTTTTTGCGGTTTTTGGTTGTTCGTGAGTCTAAGGAGATAGCCTTTTAATTTTCGTATAAGGTTGTTGTATCGAGATGCTTGCTTCTGAATCTCAGAATATTTCTAAGAACACGATCTTCGATGATCGGTTTGAAATTTTTGCGACCATTGGTCGTGGTCGAAACAGCATCGTCTATAAGGCGCGGGATCTTTCAGGGGCTGGTCCTACTGGAGACACTTTTCTTGCGGTCAAAGTTCTTGCAAAAAATCTGCGAAATCCTGAACAGAACATCACTCGATTAAAACGTGAAGCGCTCGCGATGCTTTCTGCCCGCGATCATAACGTATTAAAACTTCATGACTTTGTTGTGAAAGGAGAACTTTGTTATCTCTCAATGGAGCTTGCTGCAAACCGAGACCTGCAGTTTGAACTGAAACGACGTGAGTCTCCTTTTCCAATCGAAGAAGGAATTCAGCTCATCCTACAAGTGCTCTCCGGGCTTCGTGCCATTCATCGAGCGGGGATCCTTCACCGTGATATTAAACCAGAGAATTTGCTCATCGGAACCCATGGCGAGATCAAAATAGGAGATTTCAGCGTTTCGAAACTTCCCACCGAGGAGATTCCTCAAGCGGAGCTCAATCACGGTGTCGGAACATTTGAGTACCTATCTCCCGAAGCCCTTCAAGGAATGGAACTTAATGAAAGTAGCGATCTTTATTCGGTTGCAATTACCCTGTATCAATTGATTACCGGAAAACTTCCTTTTACAGATTCCTCACTAAACGCACAATTAGAAGAAAAATTAGCTGGCACACGCGTTCCACTTGCTGTGTATTTACAACACGTCCCCTCCTCGCTTGAAAAACTTTTTGACAAAGCGCTTGCCACAAATCCTTCAGACCGCTTTCAATCTACTGAAGATTTCAAAGAGGCCTTGGAATCATTTCTTTATAAGGAACGAAAACAAAAAGGTGCTTCATCAAGTCATCTAAAAAAACCAAAAGAAATCCTTACTCCAAAGCCCAGTACGGATCTACTTGAGCGCCTTCGCGAAATGAGTACACAAGTAAAGAAAGTAACTTCTCAAAAAATACAACAGCTACACTCAGCTCTTCAGATTGCTCTGCAATCAATTCAACAATCCGCTCAATCTCATCACGAGCGCTTGCGGAAAGCTTTTATTCTCTTTGGTCTTTTGCTCCTTGCAGGAACTCTGTATTTTGCAATATCTCATCTCTTTTTTACATCGAACCCAACTGAAACTACTTTGCTCAATAAACAACCCCGCATGGAGGGCGGAGAGCTGCCAATGGGAGCAAGTTACATCCCACTTGGACAACACAGTGGAATTATTTACAAGTTATTCTCTGATGACAGCCAGACAATGTTTCTCACTTCTCGTTTTAGCGATGGAGCACTGAATAATAAACTTATCATCACCTTAAACATTCCTGGCTTTAAACCTGTAATGATTGATCTACAATCTCTTTCTGAACAGAGCGAACTCATCCTCCGCAGTAACGGTCTTGAAATTATTTTTCAATCTTCACCAAATAAGGAACAGGTCCCAGGAAGCCTCTCTTCGGGTCAGTATAAGGATTTGACAACCGGAAGAGTTGGGAATTGGGTGTTGTGGTAATAATATGAAATACCTCTCACTTCATAATCATAAATTGCTGGGAAGTCTCTTCCTTTTGAGTGTGCTACTCTCGCCCCTTCACAGCGGACATGCAAGCGAGAACGATCTCCGTCCAAACGGCATTATCAAGCAAAGCTCAGAATCTTTTGCCTTTCGCCACGATACCTCTCTTGCCACCCTTCCTGGTCTTCTTGGGAAGGTAAGTTTTGCCCCACGGGAACATTTAGATCGCATTCATCAAGTTCGAGCCTTCCTCCTTATTGATAGTCAACTCCTCGTCGTTCCTCTACGTTTTGATGCCACAAATGAAGTATTTGTAGGTTCTTTTCCAACTCCAAAAGAGTCTCTTCGATATCAATTTCAACTCGTATATCGAAATGGCAAATCGCTTGTCTCAGAAACATTCTCTATCGAACCTGATTGCGAAACAAAATCCGCCTTGAATTTCACAGAAGTGAATGAATCTTTCAAGTCACAACGAGAGTTACTTACAAAGACTCAATTATTGAAGCGCAATTCAAAATTACTCAGTGAAGCAATTGTCCGGATTAAAAAACTCTTAGGAGCCGAGGAAAAACTGTGAAGACTCTTTATTATCTTATTTTGTTATCTTTTCTCTTCTTCTTGCTCCTCGCAAACGAATCTACGATAGTAGCGGCAGAGAACCCTTTGGCAAACTCTGAACAGGTTACATTTCATGTAACTTCCCATGAAGGGCTAAAAGAAGCCTTTGTTTTATTGCTTGAAGAACCGCTCATTGAGACAAAAGAGCCTACAAAAAGCGCTGACAATGATGTTCAAGCGTTAATTCAACCGACTACTCAGCAATTAAAAGCCTCTCTCCAACAAGAAAAGAGCGATCGGTGGACCATTTCAGCAATACTCCCTGAAAATCCTCAACCACGTTCACGAGTAGTGGCTTTGATGGTCACAGAATCTGGAAATGTTATCCCTACCGAGGTTCTCCCTGTGTATAAAACGCACAAAGACAAGCGTGAAAGCGCTATCTGTTTAGAGGATCAAGGGCGTGATTCTCAGGAGAAATTCACCTCATTAGATGAAGATACAGTCCGAGCACTGATTCAAATTCGCTCAATGAAAGAAGATGTTCTTGAAAAAAACCTTAAACAACTCCTTACGGCAAATACTATTACAAAACTAAACGCTCTTGAAGAGAAATACTCCATCTCCGGAGCCACTCCGCTCTCAACAGTAACACCCTTAGATGAGCTGTTAAAACGAATAAATTCCATCGAATCTCGAAGTAAATCGAGATAATCCCCGCCTAAATCCTCCATAAACGCATGTCTCTACATGAGTTTTTTGGGCACAGTTTTTCTCGTAAAGAACCTTTTGATCATAGTCGAAATACTACTAGCGCTGTTCTACTTTACGTGTGGCAAAAAACCTGTCGTTGCGAACGGAGCGAAGCAATCTCGGATCGCTTTAGCAGTTGCGAGATTGCTTCGCTCCGCTCGCAACGACAGAAAGTTCCTGCTGCATCTAAAATGGACCCGCTCTAGTGATATTGGGCGCTTGCCGTAGGCGGAGCACGTAATGAAAGATTTTTGATACCGCAGAGGACGCAGAGGAAATATATTTCTTTATTTTTTCTCTGCGTCCTCTGCAGTAAATAAATTTTTAGCTGATATCTTTTAGATAGTAACAGATTAAAACTTACAGCAGCAGACAATGGCAAATTTTGAAACGCCAAAATCAGTTCAGTTTTACTTTCCTGGACAAGGAGATGTCTCCGACGCTGTTTCGCAGGCTCTCCTATGGCCACTGGCTCCCCATGGTGGGGAGGTTTCAAAAGCGCTTCGCGTTGAGCTTTCAGAGCTGTGGCAAAAAGCATTTAAAACTTCAAACTCGATCACCTGTGCTCTAGCACTCTCCGGATCTGGGGCTGCTGATGTTTGCATCAAGGCGCTTCTTCATCGCTCCTCACAGGTAATGTCCCTCGTGCAAGGAGTTTTTAGTGAACGGATGTATACCGTTGCCTCATCAATCTCGACCTACGTAACAAAGGTTGACATCCCTTGGGGAAATTCTATCTGCCTTGAAAAACTTGAGAAACAACTAAGAAAGCACTCTCATCTCGATCTGCTGATGCTCGTTCATGGAGAAACCTCGACAGGGGTAATAAACAACGTTAAAGCGATCTCCACATTAGTCAAATCTATCCATCCCGAATGTCTAATTTTGCTAGATGCGGTAAGCACCGGAGGTCGTGTTCCCTTATGTGTCGACGATTGGAAACTCGATGCTGTCTACTGCGCAGGACAAAAGGGTATCGGTGCTTATGCCGGGGTATCAGGAATAACTCTCAGTGACCGAGCGTTTCAAGTCTTTACCTCAAATGCCCGTGGAGAGCTGTATCGTCCCCAATCATGGCTCCTTGATCTTACGAAGCTTCTTAATTTTTGGCTTGAAGGTGGCTCCTATCATGTTACTCCGCCGATACCCCTTCTCTACGCGCTTAAAGTTGCTTTGGAGCAGCTTGTAACTGGAGAAGGAATGGAAGCTCTCTGGGGAAAACAAGCCCGTGCGCATCACGCATTTGCAGCCGCCATTGAAGCAATGGGGCTCTCTCTTCCCGTGGCTCAAGATGATCGTCTCCCGACAGTAGTAGTCATAAAAATGCCTGCCGGTATCGATGCAGTATCAGTTGTGTCTGCCCTGAATAAAAACTATAATATCGTTGTTAGTACTGCGATGGGTCCATGGCAACAAAGTGCGATTCGAGTTGGTCTTTTTGGGCCAGCGTACAAAGACGATCGTCTGCATCTCATGGTTACCGCGCTTGGTGAAACACTCTCCAAACAAGGTGCAACGGTAGATCTCACCGCAGCGATAGACACCTTAAAAACGCTCCTTTCTGACCAGACCACCCAACTCCTTAATGAAAGTAGAATTTCCACTGGCTAGAACTTATTTCTTGAAAACAGTGTTTTCTTCTCTTTTCAAAGCAATTACTCCTCGATATAGCTCCCTGTATGCGTGCTCTTAAATTTCTCTTTGAACATTTAAACAGATTTCGCTTGCAGTTTTTTGCTATCACTTTCATTGGTCTTCTTGAAGGAACAGTCGGATTTTTCATTCCTGTTGGTATTGCTGAGTTTACAAAAAACTCTTTTTCTCTAAAACATTTTCTCTCACTTGCACTCACCCTTATTGCGCTCTATGCAATCTCATTATTTTTGCAGTGGATCTTAAGAAGATACGGTGAGAGCTTAGGCCCAAAATATAGTTTGTTCTTGCGCGAACGATATTTTCAAGCACTTGAAACTCTTCCATTAAAACGCCTCGTAAATCAACATTCTGGTTATACGCTATCTCTTATTAATAATGTTACTGGAGGAATTGCTGGCCTTTCTACAGAAATTCTCTGGGGTCTTACAGGACTAATTTCTACCCTCACCTTATTTTTTTATTTTACAGCAAGAGAATCTATTCTCATCGCGTGTGTAAACGGTTTCGTACTCTTTGCTTTTGTAGCAATCAGCGCAGTTCTTGCAAAACAGATGGTGTTTCTTGCAAAAGAAACAAATGAAAGCGGAGCACGATTGATGCAAGGCTATGTTGATTTCATGGGAAATATCCTCACGGTAATTAAACTCGGCATCCAGACTTTTGCAGAACAGTCTATTAAGGAGAGAACTAAACACTATACCCACTATCTGGAAAGGCTCCAGGCTTTTCATGCTGCGCGTTGGCTCGGTCTCCACGCCCTTTTTGCAGCAATGTTTCTCGCCACGATCTGTTTTTTGCTTTTTCAAATCCTTAAAGGACAAGCTCCAGTGGCCGTGTTAATAATCTTTCTCTCCGCACTTTCTGCTCTTCGAAAAAACATGGAGCGATTAGCTGAAAACTTCAAAACGGTTATTGAACTTGATGCCTACATAGAAAGCTTAAACAATATTGTAACAATCACGCCTCCGAAAGTTTCTCTCCCTTCGAGTCATTCTTGGAACGAGATCCACTTCGACGATGTTCAGTTCCACTACCCTGAGCAAGCAGTCTCAATATGCGTTCCTGATTTTACCTTGCAGGGAGGAGATAAAATTCTGATCACTGGGGCTTCTGGTCAGGGAAAAACAACCTTTCTTCACCTTCTTGCGAATTTCTATCAGCCTCAAACCGGAACCCGAACAGTTGATGGCGATTCCTACGAAACCCTGGGAGAGGATTTTTTTCGAAAACGCTTCACCCTTGTCTCTCAAGAGGTAGAACTATTTCACATGTCGCTTCGAGAAAACATCTGCCTGGGAACCACTCGCACCGATGAAGAGTTAGAAGAATTACTCACTCGAGTCGAGATGCACTCCTGGATTAGCGAGCTTGAAGCGGGTCTCAACAGTGCGGTGGGTGAAAAAGGAGTAAAAGTTTCATCCGGTCAGAAACAAAGGATAAACATCCTTCGAGCATTTGTTCTTAACAGAGAGGTAGTGCTCCTTGATGAACCCACGTCGCACATGGACAAAGAAACTGAGTCTAAAGTTTCGCTTTTTTTAGAAGAGATGCTTAAAGATAAAACCGCAATTATCGTCTCCCATCGAGAGTCACTTTTTTCCTTCTGCAATAAAAGATACTCGATGCAGTCGCATAAGCTTCTTCAAGGAACCCTGTGAGTAAATTCCTCTATTAGGGAACACACTCTGTTGGAAGATTGCCTTTTGCATCAGTTTTTAAGAAGTAGCTCTGTCCCGCTAGATGTCCAGCGGCAGCATAGCCCCCATCAGCCGTAGGAACTGCATACTCAAAAAAGCTTGCATGTTTTTTTGAAAAAACTCCGCTAACAGGATCGGAACAATTCCCGTTTGCACTAAAATTGCAAGTGTTTCCAGTTTCCGTGATCTTTAAAATCCATCCTGGTCCAAAGGTATCTCCAGGAGCAGAAAGAATGTATCCTTTATCCGGAGTTTGCCGAGCGGACATAAACCATTCATCGCTTGCTATGCCAAATACTCTTGCAAAAGTAATCGCTCCACCAGCACCGGTTCCGTTACACACCCCATCACCGGAGTAGTCACAGGTTTGTCCAAGCGAGTCTGTCTTTACCACCCAGCCATCAAATCCTAAAGCGCCATAGCCGTTTGTCAAACCAACGATGATAAAACCCCCATCAGCGGTCTGCTGAACGTGGCGTCCTTGCTCTCCAGTTCCTAAATAATCGCCGTAGCGTTTTGCAAAAATTGGAACTCCATTAGCCCCCGTGCCAGAACACTCCCCTTTAAAGTCTAGAGCGCAGAGAGTTCCATTTGCGTCGGTCTTTACTAACCACATATCGTCATAATCAATATGTCCTCCAAGTACAAAACCGCGATCGCTTGTCTGCTGTGCAGCATAGATGAGCTCACTCCCCGCTCCCCTACCAAATGTTCGCGAAAAGACCCCTGTTCCAGAGCATGTTCCATCTGCTGCTAAATAGTTACAGGTATTGCCATTGAGATCTGTAGTAACAAGCCACGCCTCCCATCCACCAAGTCCAAGGGTGTACGAGTAACCACCCACCATGTATCCGGTGACCTGACCCTGACTATTAAGAACTTCCTGGGCAGAAAGAGCATTCTCAACATCTGTCGGCTCACCAAAGGTTTTAGCAAATCTGACTACTCCCCCTGCACCGGTATCACTACACTGTCCGTTACTTGAGAGATAATTACAGGTGTCTCCGTTTGCATCAGTCTTAATCAGCCATATATCTAGATGAGAGCCTGCTGGATAAGAGTACGTTGTTCCAACCAAGAGATATCCTCCATCAACTGTTTTTCGAGCGTGCATGAGACGATCTCCAGCAGTTCCACCGTAACTCTTAATGAATTGATTCGGTCCAGTACACTGAACAAGAGTCGCTGTTGGATTTGAAATCGTGCAGGTATTACCTAAAGCATCTGTTTTTACTAACAATGCTTGTCCATCATTGGCCCAATAGTTACCCGCCAAAAGATAGCTTCCATCTGAAAGTTGTTGAACGCTGCTATAAAAAGAGCCACTTCCAATTGCTACCTGCTTCCCCCATACCTGACCACAACTCTGGATACGACATTGAGCGGTGCAACCATCACCATCGATAGTATTTCCATCTTCGCACTCCTCACCAAGCTCCTGAACTCCATCACCACACATCGCAAATGGACCCATTGAATAATTGGACCATGCTCGAAAAGACTCAATACCATTTATCAGCGAAATTCCCCGATTGATATCGTTTCCAAGAACAAGAGAGTCACGAGTAAGGTCGAGGTAATCTACAAGCGTAAGGGGTGCGGGATTTAAATTACCATTTTTATACCCATGCCAAATTTGAATATCATTTCCAAGTACCTGTCCATCTCCTGAGACATCCATTGGGAGTGCCCCAATGACGATACCGGGAAAACCATTTGCTGGAGTTAATGGATTTCCTGCAAGATCAACCACATTTACTGCACGAATACGGGTCCAGGCAGCAAGCGGAATTCGGGGTGTAAACGTTAGCGTATATGGTCCTGCGCCGCTTCCGCTAAGAACTACAGCAGGGGAGGTGCCCGTTGCCAGATCCGCACTATTTGCTGGAAGCTGTGTTCGGTTTCGGAGATAGCTAATTTGAAAGTTTGAGATAGTCAGTGAAGGAGTGGTTGTGTTTTTTACCGGCTCTGAAAAGGTAATCGTAACCGTTTTTGTGCCTTGGAGTTGCGAGCTTCCTGGAACCTTATCTTCTCGAGGATCGACATATCGAGAAACCGGGGAGCTTGAAAGGATGTATGGATTTCCTGTTTGGGCAGCACCCTGAAGAGGAAAGATAAAAGATTGAATAATGAAGAACAAAAGCGCCAAAAAGCACTTCGTTCGAAGAACTGAATTTCGAAAATACAACATGATTAGAACCCTTTCGACTCCCCTTTTGAGTTGGCAGTCGAGCTATCACCACTTAGAAAGTGGACCTAAGCCTACAAATGAAGATTCCCCCCTTCACAGATGTAAGACATTGACAGAAAAAGCCTTGCAAGAATTGTTCCAGTTACTGGATTAGAAAGATACCCAAGAGGAACCCTAAAAATGGTGACCTCTCAACGTGCTGAATTTATATGACTAAGAACTCCTTAAATAAGGAAAGGAGAGAAATTAGAGATTAAGAAATAGCTCACTCTAAAGTCTGCAAGCAATGCATGGCATAAAGGCGGTTAAGGAAGAGCCTTCTCGAGCACTTCTAATGCTTACAGCTATCACCCCACATTCCAAGCGCTTTGATTCGCGCCTGACGCTCAAGCGCCAGAAACAACTCCTGACACGAAAGTGATTTTTGTGCTGATTTACTGGCAACTTTTGCAAGACCGTAGCGAACAAGATCTTGATTGAGAAATGATCCGTGTTCCGTTACCACGTATGCGTTCATCGGAATTTCTTTAGAAAATACATTTCGATCAAGCTGGTATAAAAATACCGATTGATCTTTTACTCGTGGAAGGAGGTACTGTTTAACCTGCACTCCACACAGCTCTTTATGCTGATCTTCCTCTTTTGGCACAACAAGTCCTAACAACTGAACCTTCTCTCCGTTATCAAGCACCAAAATGCCGCTTGGAAGCACATCAGACACCACTCGAAGCTCACTCGTTTCTTTTTTTCCATAACACAATTCATTCTCGCTCTCAGCAAATGCCACTTGAAAAATATCTCCAAAGAAAAACGCCTTTGATTGTGCACCACCTTCTTTCTGAATACCCTCTGCCCTCGCTCCTTCACAATGAAACTCCCGGCCCATAAAAGAAAATTTGAGTGTTTCTTTCAAACAGTGCACCTCAGGAAAATACTGCCACCCCTGCTCTGCAAACCACGCCGCATCTTGTACCTTCTCTCGAGCGTAGTGCCAACGAAATGCTTCAATTTCAGGAAGAGCTTTTGAACACACCTCTTCTCTTGTTATTACCTTCTCATGAAGGGCCTTACACACATAACTCACCCGTGAAGCCGCAACTCCATCCTGATACACCGCGCGTAAAGGCTCTCGAAAGGCAATCCCAACCCCACCAACAACGAGAACACCAATAATCAACAGATGATAAAACCGCATCGTCGTTCTCTTCTCTTGTTTTTGACTCTCCACTCTCTAGCGATACTCCAATCGAGGTCTCCCAGTACTTACCTCTGGATGATAAATATCCTCACAATATCCCATCTGATTACACTTCAGCCCCGACTTACAATCTCCATTCGTTACACATTTTCCCGTAGGAATTTTCGCCGGCTCCGCCTTCGCACAACCCAAAAGCCCGATAAATAAAAATAAACAATATCCTTTCATATTTTCACTCCTTTTATAATCAATTTTAAAAGATATACTGTAATTTCTTTTAGTTTACTAACTACAAACTATGGTCTCTTATCTTTCCCCGCTCCAACTTCGGCATGCAAGGAGAATGACGGGGAAGAAGTTCCTGCACGACCGGATTCTGAGGCGAGCGAAGGACAGGATGTCCGTAGCCGCCGAAGCCTCGCAGCTGGCCAAGGATGGCCAGCGAGAATGAGGTCGTGCGGGAACTTCTTCCCCGTCATTCTCCTTGCCTCACTACCCCTCTCCCAAATAAGCCTCCTTCACCTTAGGATTATTTAACAACCTCCCCGCCTCATCTTCAAGACAAACCCTCCCCGTCTCCAACACATACCCCCGACTGGATATCCCCAACGCCAGGTGCGCATTTTGCTCAACTAAAAGTATACTCACCCCCTGCTTATTAATCTCCTGTATCGTTTCAAAGATCTTCTGTACCAAAAGTGGTGCAACTCCCATAGAAGGTTCATCTAAAAGGAGCATTTTTGGCCTACTCATTAACGCCCGACCGATGGCAAGCATCTGCTGCTCCCCACCAGAGAGCGTGCCACCCTGTTGATTTCGGCGCTCCTTCAAAACAGGAAAGAGCTCGTAGACAGACTCGAGATCTGAAGCGATCGCCTCTTTATCTTTTCGAACGTACGCACCAAGTTCTAAATTTTCTAAAACACTCAACCGAGGAAAGATCTTTCTTCCTTCAGGCACCTGAGAAAGCCCCCTCTCAACAATCTCATGGGAAGGTATCCCCTGGAGTTTACTCCCTTTAAATTTGATCTCTCCAGAACGAAGTTGGTGAATACCGGAGATACACATCAAGGTTGTCGTTTTCCCTGCACCATTTGCGCCGATAATACTTACAATCTCTCCCTCATAGACAGTAAGAGATATGTTATGAAGAACCTCAATTGGGCCATATCCTGCGGAGATATTTTCAATCTGTAAAAACGGGGTCTTCATCTCTTATTCTTTTCCCAAATAAGCATCGATCACTTTTTTATTACAGCGAATCTCTGCAGGCGAGCCTTCGGCAATTTTATTTCCATAATCTAACACCATAATTCGATCCGAGATCCCCATCACCACCGTCATATGGTGTTCAATGAGTAATATGGTTACTCCCCGAAGGCGTATTTTTTGAATAAGCTTCATAAGCTCGATACTCTCTTTAGGATTCATCCCCGCAGCAGGCTCATCCAAGAGGAGAAGTTTTGGATCACTGGCAAGCGCTCGTGCAATCTCCAAGCGTCGTTGATCTCCATAAGAGAGATTATCGCTAATTTGATCCGCTTCGTTTTCTAATCCAACAAAAGAAAGTAATTCTAGTGCCTTTTTCCTACTCTCCTTTTCTTCCTGATAAAAAAGAGGCAATCGAAGCGCTGCGTGCCAGAATCTTGTTTTCAATTTTCGATCCATGCCAACGAGCACGTTTTCTACTGCCGTCATTTCTGCAAACAGTCTGATATTTTGAAATGTTCTTGAAATACCTTTTTGAGAAACAACGTACGAAACATATCTACTGCGCGACCAGATCGAAAAAGCTCCCCCCGCTCCGAGCAAAAAGCCCGCTATCAGTGGGAAGATGCCGTAGTTTGCCGGAAGTGCTCCAAAGAAAACAAACATCTCCTCCAAAGCCTCTCCCCAAGGAAACGGTGCTTGATAGGTGTAATTTGACTCAATCGTCGCCTCCCACAACGATTGAATATTCATCACAAATACCAATCCCAAGGCAGCACTCAGCCCGAGAGTAATAATTACGAAGAGATCTCTTATCGTAAATTGTGCGCAAAGATTTTCCCCTTCAAAAACAACGCTCCCTTCTGTCGGTGGATAAATACCGGTAATTGCGTTAAACACCGTAGTTTTCCCAGCACCGTTTGGTCCGATAACTGAAAAAATCTCTCCTTCTTCTACACGAAAAGTAACTCCATTAACTGCCGTTAATCCGCCAAACTTCACACTAAGGCGATCAATACTCAGGATGCTCACGGTACTGGCACCTCACTCTCAGCGTTTCGTAACTGTTTGTGTCGAAACTCCTCTTTTAGCCGTCGTGAAGGGAGAAGACCTTCCGGTTTAAATCGCATTACTAAAATAAGCGCTAAACCAAAAATCATATATTTCCAATTGTTTGGAGAGGTATAGACCTTCTCTGCACTCATCAGATTCTCTTTCATGAGAAATTGCGAAAATTTTTCTAGAAAAATTGAGTTAAACCCCACCATAATTAACGCCCCAAGAAGCACCCCACTAATATTTCCCATCCCACCTACAATGACCATACAGAGGGCAATAATGGAGATCTGAAAGTCGTACGTGTTTGGCTCTCCAGAAGTTCCCAGGTAACACGCATAGAGCGCTCCAGAGAGTGCCGCAATTGATGCCGCAAACGAAAAGGAGAGAAGTTTTGATGACACCGGAGGAATTCCCATACACGATGAAGCCAATTCATCTTCTCGAAGCGATATCCACGTTCTGCCAATTCGCGATTTTTCTAAATGATAACTCAAAGTAATAACGATCAGGAGAATTCCTAGAAAAAGATAATACCAAGGTTGGTATGAAGCAGAAGAAAACTCAAAGCCAAAGACATTTGGAGGAGGAAGAGGATTAATCCCTTGAGTGCCTTTGGTAATCGTTTCTAAGTTCTTTAAAGAATCCTGAACGATCTCTCCAAAACCTAACGTAACAATGGCGAGATAGTCTCCCCGCAACCTCAGTGTTGGAAGCCCAAGGAGCACCCCAGCAATTGCTCCAACAAGCATCGCCATCACCAATCCGCCCCAAAATCCAAACTGGAAAGGATAAATATCACAGGTAAAAATTGCATAACTGTACGCCCCAATCGCCATAAAAGCAGCAATACCGAGATTAAGAAGACCGGTATACCCAGTAACGATATTGAGACCGAGACCTAAAATTGCAAAGATAAATATCGGTCGAAGGAGTTCCGGAAGACGGTAGCCTTGTGAAAAAAACCGGTCACACAGTGGAAGGAGAAGGAAGAATAAGAGTAATAAACACTTTGGTGCTACGGTGCGAAGTGTTGAATTCCCCTTAAACATGAAGTCTCTACTCTCTGAATCTGCTTCCGACTATACTTCTTCCAATTATACTTTTTCTTTTACGTGCGAACCAAGTAACCCTGATGGTCGAAAAACAAGGATCAGCACAAGGATGGAAAAGACAACAACATTTGTCCAACTGGTATCAATGTACTGATCGGTCATGCTGCGAATAATGCCGATGAGTAATCCTCCAAACATCGCCCCAAAAAGATTTCCTATTCCTCCAAGCACGGCGGCCGTAAATGCATCCATTCCAATCCGAAACCCCATTTGAAAATAGATAGAGTTATTGTAGAGCGCATAGACTACACTTGCGACTCCAGCGAGTGCTCCCCCCAAAAGAAACGTCGAGCTAATGACCTTATTGACGTTAATCCCCATTAACTGTGCAGCAACGGGATTCTGCGCCACCGCACGCATCGCTTTTCCGTACCGAGTGTATTTAATAAATAGCGTAAGGAGAATAAACAGCGGCACGGTGATGCCATAAACAAGGAGATCTTTTACTGTAAATTGAATCGCTGACATCTCAAAGAGATTAAGATTTGGAATCAACGACGGAAAATTTTTTGGCGCCGCTGCCGAACGACCCTCATTAAAAATCGGTAACGGTAAACCTCCCCAGAAAAGCCCGATGTTTAATAAAATAAAAGAAGCACCGATTGCAGAAACTAACGGGGCAAGTCGCGGGGCTCCGCGAAGTGGTTTATAAGCAACACGATCAATAAAATAATTAATCCCTGCGGTGAAACAGGGCACCGTGGTAAAAAGCAGAACTAAGCTCAATGAAATAGGAAGCGTTCCGGCATCAAGTCCAAGAACTCCCACAAGCGTAAGCGCAAGAAAAGCGCCAAGCATAAACACATCGCCGTGTGCGAAGTTAATTAGTTCAATGATTCCGTAGACCATCGTATAACCAAGCGCTACAAGCGCAATGATCATACCATTTGATAGACCGATAACTGCTTGCTGTAAGAAAAGTTCTAGTTCGGTCATACGGTTTGGAGTTGAAGAACTTTTTATACAACCACATTATAAAACCACAGAGGTGCAACGGGTGCATCTCTGTGGTTTACAAATCGTAGTAACTTAATATCTCTACATTAACAGCGAGGGCTTTCCTTATTTTAGCCCCCTAACGTTTTTATAAAGGTGAACTCTCCACCTTGAACAGCACTGCCACTAAACACTAACAGATTCGTATCGCCATTTTGATCAAAAGACCACGTACCAAGGCTCCCAGCAAAATCTTTGGTTGCCGCAATAGCCGCCAATATTGCTTGGCGATCTTTCTTCCCAGCACGTTTAATTGCATCAAGAGAAACCTTGGTTGCTTCGTACCCATAGAGGGCATAGGCTTCTGGTTCACTGTTATATTTCTGTTTGTATTTCTCATAGAACTCTTTGCCTTTGCCGGTCTGTTGTTGAGGCGGAATTCCACCAAAGGTCACAAAGGTGTTTCCCTCTACGTTTTCCTTCCCCGCAGACTCAATGAACGCTTTTTCAAAACATCCATCGGGCACCATATACTTAACACTCAATCCTCCAGAACGGAGATCTTTTGCGATCTGTCCGGCATTTGTTTGGGTAAGCCCTCCGAAGTACACTAAATCCGGATTTTTTTGGCGGATCTTCGTAACGAGTGCTCGGTAATTCGAGGCCTTGGGATCAATTCCTTCAAAACCAACAATTTCAATCCCATATTTTGAGCTTGCCTTTCGAAACATCTCCGCAATACCTTTTCCGTAGAGCTCCCGATCATGAAGAACGAACGCTTTTTTCACCCCCATCTCTTGTGCCCACTGAGCGCCTACCTGACCTTGGAGATCATCCGTTGGAACAACACGAAAGAAGTTTACCTTCCCCGTTGGTCGATAGACCTGAGGTTCATTTGGTTCACCAACGTTTGACTTGGTAAGTCCAGGCCATGTTGCTGCAGGACTAATCATCGTTAACGATGCACTATTGAGTTTTGGCATCGAAACTTTGGCGGCTCCAGAATTGTAGGTACCGATATAAACCATCACATCTGGATCGCTAATTGCTCGGTCTGCATTTGCCGCTTCGATAGCCGGATCCCATGTTCCACGTTCTGGAGATGAATCATCCCAATCTTCATAAGCGATATTGAAGTCTCCAACCTTTCCACCGACCTCCTCGATCGCCATTTTTATTCCGTTTACAATCGTCGTTGTTTGGGCGTTTGAACTCCCTGTTCGTGGAAGGCTTGAGACGATCTTAATGGTATTTGAATCAGCAACAGCGCTATTAATGAGAATACAACTTAAAAAAAGAGAGACAAGAAATGGAACTAAGCAAAGTCGTTTCATGTTTTCATACCTTTTAATATTTCGGTACTGCGTTAACTACTGTGTTTAATGCCAATTTATACGCCTTCTTAGTTGTAAATGTCAAAATGCTATTTGTGACGGCTTAAGACCGTCAATCCTACTTCGTATCTTGAAACTCCATCTGTAACCATAGCTGTGCTGCTTGAAGATCTTCATCACTAAGCTCATGTCCCCCTTGGTGCCAATGCACAGCTACTTTTGCACCTGCACTGGCAAGAAGCTCTACCAAACGACGACTTTCTTCAGGGGGAACAATCGGATCCCTTTCCCCGCTTGAAACAAACACCGCTTGGCTTGAAAGATCTGGCAACTGATCTGGAACAAGAGGAACCATTGGTCGAAAAAGGATCGCTCCAGAAAAGACCTCCGGACGAAGGAGTAATATTCCCCCTGCAATATTTGCTCCGTTTGAGTAACCAACAGCGATCACCCGGTGAGGATCAAGTCCGTAAGCGGTAGAAGCCTCCTCAATAAAGTCTGCAAGTTCATGGCTTCGCTGACGAAGATCCTCTACATCAAACACCCCCTCGGCTAATCGTCTAAAAAACCGGGGCATACCATTTTCAAGAACCTTTCCACGAGGACTAAGCACTGCCGCATCAGGAAGGAGAAGCTCACCAAGTGAAACGAGATCGTTTTCTGTCCCTCCAGTTCCATGGAGCATAAGTAACGTTGTCTTTCCCTCCTCTCCCCTACCAGGAAGATAGCGGTGGATAAATGATAATGTCTTCTCGTTCATTTTGAATCTGCTCCCCGCACCCGAACCGCTGGAAGCATCGCTTCAATTTGGGCTCGTAACTTTTCATACTGCCGCGGCAGTTGAAGAGAGGATCCTAACGATTCTCGGGGCTCATCAACAGTAAAACCTGGTCCATCAGTGGCGATTTCAAAAAGCACTCCCCCTGGCTCTAAAAAATAGATTGAGTGAAAGTAGTTTCGATCCATTACGGGAGAAACTTTCAGGCCTTTTGTGACCAAAAATTCACGCCATTTTTTTTGAGAAGTATCGTCCGTAGTTCGAAACGCTACGTGATGAACAACGCCCGCACTCATCAATCCTCGTGCACGATTCGGGAGTGGTAAAAGATCAACGATTCCTCCAGCCGATCCCGCTCTCTGGACATATCGAAGTCTACTTTCTTCTGTTCCTTTGGCAGTAAATCCAAATACCTCCGTTAAAAAGTGTGCCGTGCGCTCATGCTCCACTTCAGCAAGCGTTACGCTATGAAAGCTCGTAATCGCATACTCGGCAGGCACCGTTCCGTTTGACCAAGATATTTGGTTACACGGTCTGTGCGCGCTTGGTGGAGAGGAAAGAACAAGTTCGATTTTCATCCCATCAAAATCTTCAAATACCAGCACCTCCTCCCCGAAACGATTTAAAGATTCAAAGTCGAGGATTCCATTACTGATCAGCCTTTCTTTCCAAAAATTCATCGCCTGAAGAGGAACAGAAAAAGCAGTTGCTACTACTTGCGGCACTCCCGCTCGTCCTCGAGCTGCTCCTGGCCATGCAAAGAACGTCAACACCGTTCCTGGACTTCCGATCTCATCTCCATAATAGAGATGGTAGCTGTTTGGATCATCAAAGTTGACCGTAAGCTTAACGAGTCTGAGTCCAAGCACACCCGAGTAAAAGTCGATGTTTCTCTGAGGATCGGAGGTGATTGCGGTAACGTGGTGGATACCTAATATCTGTTCATTCATAATGTGCTCTTATGTGAATAGTCTTACGTTAATACCTCCGGTTCTCACCCTACGACTACCTCACTACAGTCCCTCGCTACAGATCTAATCACAATGAGCATAACGTTAGTAAGGGGTAGTTACGAGCCACTAAATATTGAATAAAATCAACTAATTATGTCAAAGGTTATCGGAATAGATCTCGGCACTACAAACTCCTGTGTGGCGATTTTAGAGGAGGCCGGTCCTCTAGTCATTCGAGATAGGGATAATAACGCCACCACCCCCTCCCTCTATGCAATAAGCTCAACTGAGGAGCCTCTTGTGGGGTATCCTGCAGAAAGGCAAGCAGAGACGAATCGGCTCAATACCATCTTTGCCGTAAAGCGCCTCATCGGACGAAAATTTAACTCAGAACAGATTCGAGAGATCTCAGGAAAACTTCCCTACAAGATCATCGCGGCTGAAAACGGTGATGCCTGGGTCGAGGTCAATGGGAAACGAACAAGCCCCGAAGAGGTCTCTGCACAGATTCTTATAAAAATGAAAGAAGTTGCCGAGGAGCACCTCGGTGAAAAAGTTCATCATGCCGTCATCACCGTTCCTGCTCACTTTAACGATGCTCAACGACAAGCAACAAAGGATGCGGGGAAGATCGCCGGACTCGATGTGTTGCGGATCATCAACGAGCCAACGGCTGCTGCTCTGGCGTACGGAATCAATGCCGGGAAAGGTAAAAATGCAACGATCGCTGTATTTGACCTAGGAGGTGGAACCTTTGATATCACTATCCTTCAGTTGCAAGAGGGGGTATTTGACGTACGCTCTACAAACGGAGACACCTTTCTTGGTGGAGAGGATTTTGACTTAGCTCTTGTTGGCTACCTCATTTCAGAGTTTAAAAAGAAAGAGGGCGTGGATCTAAGTAACGATAAGGTAGTGCTCCAGCGGGTAAAAGAAGCTGCCAGAAAAGCAAAACACGATCTCTCTTCAAAAGTAGAGGTCCTTGTACAACTTCCTTTTATCTGCCAAGGCGCAGGAAATACTACGCCAAAGCATCTAGAGATTAAACTCGATCGTAAGACGCTAGAGAAGCTCGTTGCTCCTATTCTCGAGCGCCTTGATGAACCGTGCTTTACGGCGATGGAAGATGCGGGACTAAAGCCTGAACAGATTGATGAGATCATTCTTGTCGGCGGAATGACCCGGATGCCCGCAGTAAAAAGACGGTGCCTAAAGATCTTTGGCCGCGAACCACTAGAAGCTGTTAATCCTGATGAAGCGGTAGCGCTTGGTGCTGCAATTCAAGCTGGGCTTCTTCGTGGGTTTGTAAAAGGGGTAAGTCTTCTCGATGTTACCTCGCTCTCACTGGGAATTGAAACCCAAGGGGGGATGATGCACAAACTTATCGAACGAAATTCAAAAGTCCCTGTCGTTTTAAAAGAACTCTTTACAACCTCTGCTCCAAACCAACCTCAGGTAAGCATTCATGTCCTTCAGGGCGAGAGTGGTTTTGCCCCAGAAAACAAAACGCTTGGTCGTTTTGAACTGATGGGAATTAAGCCCGCTCCAAGAGGGGTGCCACAAATTGAAGTAACGTTTGAAGTAGATGTCGAGGGGATTGTCCACGTATCGGCAAAAGATTTAGAGACTGGCGAAGAGAAAAAGGTAGAGATCATCGCCGGTTCTGGCCTCTCTGACGAGGAGATTGATCATCTCTTAAAAGATAACAAGGTGTTTTCTAAAGAGGAAAAACCAACTCTGAACATTGAAAGTGTAAAAACTGAACTGATGAGCGCGCTCTTTACTATCCAATTTAAACTAGACACTGACGGCAAAAAACTCCGCGGAGAAAAGAAAGCCCTTCTCGAAGAATGCCTCCGCTCCGCAAGAGAAACACTCGCTACAGATCCAGACCCGACAAACCTCAAACTCGCACTCAAGGCGGTAAAAGAGGCTTCCTTATTACTTGATGACTATTTGGAAGCAGCCTGAAACTAACTTCTTTATTTAATAGTCGTAATATTGTAGCAGGTTTTTATTTTATATAATTAATTATCTCTTTGGCGACCTGCCACTGTACACCTTGGTGGACCCAGAAGAGATTCTCCCCTCAGAGTCTACAGCACAAACACGAAAGGCATAATGCGCTCTTGGTGCAGCATCAAAAGTAATTCCCGAACCGTCATTTGACGCTCCGCCATTACAATCAGCCGGGGGAGTGTTTCCGGTTACCTTGGTTACCAAATAGTAATTGGCTCTTGAACTAACAGGTTTCCAACTCAAATTTATTCGTCCCGAAGCGCTTGTTGAAAAAGCGAGAGCAGTGGGATTAGCAGGCGGAGTGGCTGTGTAACCATATGATACTGACCCACACTCACCTAAAGTGCCATCGGGGTATACGATTCGTGCCGAGTAAAAGTATCCGTAGCCATGCCTCGGATCGAAATCCGCCGTCGCATTATTCTCAGGTGTTACATAATCAGAGGCGTAATACTCCCTACAAGGAATGGGACTTTGAGAGCGGTAAATATTGATTGAAAAATTAGAATTGAAGTCGTTATAGTATGAAAGCGATATATAATCCGGTGAAGTACCCTTTGCTGCTCGAATATCAAATGTTTTTGCTGATCCAGTCCAAGTCATAACCTGCTGATTGGATTTGCTGGACCTACCGAGAAATTTTGACTTTATAGAATAATAATAGGTGGAATTTGCTTCCGTTTGATCGTCTCGATATTCAGGTTCTTCCGTAACGCCGGTTAGAAAATAGAACCCGTTTGAAGTTGGTGACTTCCAGACTTCATAGTGTGTCGTTGGGCCAGCTAGACGAGAGGGAGTTTTCCAGCTTAACGAGACGGCACGACTCGTTCCCTGCGTAAAAAAAGTGTGCTCGCTTACCACTGGAGGCTGAACAGGATCAGGCCACGCCGAAACTTCTTCGGCACAGTGAGGAGTGATAAAGCTGTCGACGCTTCTTTGAGAATATTCCTTAACAGGAATAGGCTCGTAACACATTATGTACGGATAATGGAAACAATCCACTCCCACTTCAAAATCATGTCGTGCGCCTAAAAGATGGCCAAATTCATGGGCGACTGCTTTAACGGTCCAATCCATCAACTCTAGCTTTGAATCTGACATTGCATATCGAAGCGGTGTGCAGGCCCATCCGGATGTCATTCCTGAGGTATCCGAATGTCTCACTCCAGAAAATAAATACGCCACATCATATCGGTAATACGGACTAACATTGAATTCCCAGCGAAGCACTAACTGACTAAGAACCATTGCAGCCGTTCCATTGCTACTGTATGGATCATCTAAATTACTATACGTATGTTGCAGTACAACTTTGAGTCTAATCTTTGCCTGACTTCGAAGCATCTGGTCTGCAAGTACAAGGTTTAAGATCGCAGTTACGTTAGCTTCTTCAGCGCTCCCTCCATTTTGCTGCATGAACTCCCAGTCAACTTCCGTTGCGACTTCTAATTCACGATAAGCAGTGCCTGAGGCGACACTCCCGCCGGAGGCTTCCCGGATCATTGCTTGCGCAGCTTCATCCTGAAAGAACGGCTGCTTCGTATCGTCAAGAAGCCATGAAGACGCCTCGGGCGGAAGTACATTTTTCTCCGAACTCTTCATTGTTACTGCGGTGCAATTCGGTGAACAGATCGCCTGATACTTGGACTGTTCAGATTCCGTTGTAATAAATTGCTGAATGTTCCCGCGAGATAGGTATCCTTTAAGTTTGGCCTTTGTCTGATTGTTCAGGGAACTCGATATCGCAAATGCTCCAGTAATCGCGGGATCCGACGAGATAAAAGGAGTAATGATATAGTCATTTTCCTCATTTTCGATCCCTGTGGCAGTACTAACAAGTCTTACCACCGTAGGGGAAACAAGATCCGTTAATGGCGTAATGGCTACACCTGAATTTTCATCGTCAAAAGCTAATTGTAACGTAGTTGGTTTTCTTTCCCGACTTAACGCAACAAGTGAAGCAGTTCTCATCCATATAATTTTTTTTGTGAGATCAGAAGGATGATCCTCGGAGATGCTTTCGACTACATCTTTTTGAAAAAATTCTTTTATCAGCGTCCGTGGAAGCGTAGTTTTAATTGCCCACTTGTTAGTTGTGAGCATTTTTATTTTTGAAGCTGGCAGCTTATCTTTTATTATCTCTGTAAATGCTACAGTTTGGTTGCTAGAGCCGGTGCGTAGCTTAACAATCGAAGTAACAATTTTTTGATCTTTTTGTGATTTTAAATTGAGCGCTTGAAGCCCCCCTAACGGGACAACAGCTTGCAAGAAAAGAAGAATTAAATAAACAACCTGTAGACGAACCGAGAGCATGACGAGTCCTCCTAAAACCAAAAAAAATCCTTTTTGGTTTTCGAGTTAAAAACCGCGCGATTACCCCCGTGTCATAGTTATTACTAAAGCTTGCATAACTGTCGCCTTTTGGAAGCAAGATGCTCATATGAAGTATTACCTCCTTCGGCAGCTCTGAGTTATGAGTCAACACGTAAAACGCACAATCAATGATATGTGCGGAATAACATTTAAAAGTATTATAAATAAAACCAACTTAGATACACCTATGCAGCAAACAACGATTAAATCAGACCCAAAAGAAACTCCTTCGCCAACAGGCACTGAAAATGCGGCTCTTCCACCCCCCTCTAAGCAAACAACACTCCCTCCATCACTCCCCTTTAATTTTAATACTACCGTAACTCTTGATCCAAACAGTTGGTCCATAAAGGAGATAGATACATTTCGTAAAAATAAGTATGAGTTTCAAGCGTTCTCGACGAAGAGTGATATCCCTCTTAAAAATGGCTTGAGAAAAGGAGAGATAATCTTTAGTGCAACTTCGGGTGACACTCTTGAGACCTTTTGGCGAATCGACACGAAGCATCAACCACCGATAAGCCTGGTAATTTTAAACCCTGACGGCACGCCTCTCCATACTCACGTATTAAGGGAAGCAGGTCAGAACTTCGCACGTCTAACAATTACTTCATGCAAAGAAGGAAGATACATTGTCCAAACTTTTCCCTATGACGTAACCGCCCCCGAAGGAGGTATCAAGAAAAGTCCTGACATTCTTATGCCCGTTCGAACTGAGTTTGTGCTTCTCAAAGAAAAGAAGAAATAATGGATCGATCCTTGCGCTGAGGGCAAGACCCGGCAACTCAAAGATAGTTCGCTCGAGAAGGAGGCGCTAACCATAAGTAAAAATTGACCTTCCAGTATTTTGTTGTTTAGGAACTGTGATGACCTCCTTCCCGGACATGCCGACCGGGAAGGAGGTCATCGATTTCAACGTTGCCATTAAGGCCGCGGGGCTTGGACTATTGTCGTCTGAAACGCCGGCCCTGAGGGCGCCGGTGCCGTATGGGAAGGCGTTGGCTGAGATAATGGCGGTGTTCCCTCGCCCTTTTTCTTGTCGCCTTTACCTTTTCCAGAGCCTTTTTGCTTCTTAGCCATTGGGACATCTCCTGCAGTTGTTCAGAGTTTCTCGGAACCAGGCCGAGCACCTTGTCTACGCTCTGTAGACGTCCAGGCAAAGATCGCAGAACTGCTTCGGCTCGATCTGCACGAGCATTTCTACGCTTTCGCCGACCGGTGCACCATGGTAAACACCGGTAGAATAAACGGTATTGATTGAAAACGTGTTCCGCAAGCACCTCCTCTACTTCTAAAGAACATCTCTCGTTATAAGCTAAGTGCGCCATAACACTGGCAGCAAGAAACTGCTCGGGATCTTGGATCTCCGCCCACAAAGACGGAAAGTTACCTCCTTGAATGTTTGTTGCAGTTTGTCTGTCAAGCTGGCTACACAGAATCGAGGGTAATAGTTGCAACCAGGTAGCTTTTGCTCGGCTGACTGTTTTACATCCCTTCCTTTTCTTAGCAACCATTGCCTCCGTTTGCTGCTGAACATACGAGTGAAATCTCTCTTCCGGAGAGCTACTTCCCTCGCGATTCACCACCAGTAATTCAGTGGCTAGCTGCTCATAAGCCGGGGAGGTTAAAACTTTCACCGCTCGAGCGAGAGTCAACCGTCGACTTCGCTTTAAGTGCGCCAGTTCTCGACATATCTCGGAGAGGATTTCAAACTTTTTCCGGTGTTTGTCGACCGCCTCTTGCACCTCCGAAAACTGCAACAACAACGATAGGCCCGGCAAGTCCCTGTTAAGGCGCTTGAGGCACGATATCGCATCCTCAACATACTTTTGGTTCGATAGGATAAAGGCCTTTTTGTAGTTAGGGTCAATATATGCCCACCGACCATCACAAAGCCGAATCACCATCACCCCATGGAGTCTTATGGGCTGCTCTCCCCAACGTATATTCTTCGCACCGGTTGTGATCAACCCACCGATAAAACGTAGACCCCTGAATTGATGTTGGTCTCTCAAAAGCTTCCCCATATCGAGCTGTAACTTCCCATGCTCAATAACGAAGTAGCGATCACTTCCAATGATGGGATTTAACGCATACACCTCCGCTCCCGCAAGGCGAGCAAACGCACACACCAACTGCGCTTTTCCAAGACAATTTGGTTTAACTTGGCCATCGCGAACGCTATATTCACGTGGCAAAACACGACCGTTGCCCTGGTTACGAAAGTCCTCAAGGGAGGACGGGGGCTTTGCCCCTGTTTTGTGCAGCTTCCTAACGAGATTACGAGCAATGGCTAGCTGCTTAAGAGCGGGCGCCGTTTTCCAAAGGATGGCATGACGTTTTATGAATAATGGCAGACGACGCATTGCGCCTTCAACCAAACTCTGACCAAGAAATGTGAGCTGAGCACGAACAAGAGGATCCTCTCGGTGCTCTCTCATCCGACGGGCGCGTTTTGTCGCCTCCCGTTCGGGTACCGTGTTTATTAGTCCTCCAGCTTCAAGAGTTCCTATTAAAAATAATGGACGAACCTCATCGTCTAACTTTCTGCCTCGCGTTTTTTGTGCGCGAAGCAGCTCTCGCCACCGGATACTGCGTTCACTTCGTTTTCGAGAACGCCAGCATCCTTCTAAAGCGAGGTTATACTGCCTATTAAAGGCGTCCAACCTACACCTCCTTCTACCCTGATAAAGATGACAAGTGTCTCGAACGAACTATTTGAGCAGTTTAGTGTGTTTTCTTGATTAGTCAATGTTGTTGTCGTTGAGCATTAAGTTATTCTCGATCTCTTTTTTTCCTGAGAAAAACGACAAATGGCTCAACATTTTTTGTCAATACTATTGTATTGACAATTTTGGTATGATGCTCTATACTAACATTTCAATTAAAATATCAACCCCTTCGCCCTAACTCCCATGAAACAAGAAACAAAAAACTTACAACTTCAAATTCGCGTCTCAAAGCGGGAGAAGGAGATAATTCGTCGTGCGGCGAGTAAGGCGGGAGTGGATTTATCTACGTGGATACTTGGCCAAGCGCTTTCACCAAAAAGTCGGCAGTTTGAAGAGATTGTTGACGGACTAAACAGAGAAGGAAGCGATCGTTTTGCGCTTGCTGAACTTCATGATTTACTTTCTTCTCTCACCCTTCATGAATGGAAGATCGCTCTCCAAACGCCTCCTCGGCGTATGCCAGAACCGTTGATAGCAAATCAGATGGCAGCAATGATCGAGCATACCGCGGAGATAAAGGGCATAAAAGCTCCGCAATGGATACGAGATATTAAACCACTTCAAACACCCTATTTTGCAAGTTCACTTGCTTCACTTCGACTTCATCTACTCGTAACAAGCCCTCCTGCATTTCGGAGACGAAACCTTTTTGTTGATACTACCGTTGGGGGACGGGTTTAGAGAGTCATGTACACAAGAGAAAAGATACTTGATTTACTTAAGCTCTTAGAGAGCAAACTGGGGCGAAAGAAAATAGTAGGAGAGGTTTATCTTGTTGGTGGAGCGGTAATGTGTCTCTCCTTTGCCGCACGACCGGCAACAAAAGATATTGATGCGTATTTTGTTCCAAAAGAGGTTGTTCGAAAAGCAGCAGAGGATCTCGCACGAGAGTTAGATATCGACTCGAAGTGGCTTAACGATGCCGTAAAGGGATTTTTTGGAGAGCATGCGGCATTTGACGACTACCTAGATCTTCCCTACCTGAAGATCTTCGTTGCCAAACCCGAATACCTTCTAGCGATGAAGTGTCTTGCGATGAGGCTCGGTCCGGAATTTCACGACGAAGACGACGTGCGATATCTTCTTCGCTTTCTTAATATTGAGCGCTACAAAGAAGCTGTAAAAATAATCAGCGAGTACTATCCACTCAAACAGTACCCACAAAAGACGCTCTATGCTTTAGAAGAGATCCTTGAAAAATAATTACGGAGAAACTAAACGAAACTCATCGGCTTTTTCCTTCAGGCCTTTCTCTAACACCTCTTCATCGGTAAGGTTATGAGCCGCGGCATACTCCCTTACCTCTTGGGTGATCTTCATCGAGCAAAATTTTGGCCCACACATCGAACAGAAGTGAGCCACCTTTGCATGTTCTGAAGGTAAGGTTTCATCATGGAACTCACGGGCGGTGTCTGGATCGAGTGCCAAGTTAAACTGATCGTTCCAACGAAAATCAAATCGCGCCTCACTGAGCGCATTGTCTCGAATTTGCGCTCCCGGATGACCTTTTGCTAAGTCCGCTGCATGAGCTGCAATTTTATAGGCAATGACTCCATCTTTTACATCTTTCTTGTTCGGAAGACCTAAATGCTCCTTCGGGGTGACATAACAGAGAAGCGCACAGCCGTACCAACCGATCATCGCCGCGCCAATGGCTGAAGTAATATGGTCATAACCTGGTGCAATGTCAGTTGTTAGTGGTCCAAGCGTATAAAAAGGTGCTTCAAAACAGGTTGCAAGTTGCTTGTCCATGTTTACTTTAATCATCTGCATCGGGATATGACCTGGACCTTCAATCATCACCTGCACATCATGCTTCCATGCAACTTGCGTTAGCTCACCTAAGGTTTCAAGCTCTGCAAATTGTGCCCTGTCATTTGCATCCGCTATCGCTCCTGGACGAAGTCCATCCCCTAAAGAGAAAGAAACGTCATAGGCCTTCATGATCTCGCAGATCTCTTCAAAGTGGGTATAGAGAAAGTTCTCCTGGTGATGTGAAAGACACCACTTCGCGATGATGGAACCACCCCGAGAAACAATTCCGGTAAGCCGTTTTGCAGTTAGTGGAATATAAGAAAGTCTTACCCCCGCATGAATAGTAAAATAATCCACCCCTTGCTCGGCTTGCTCAATAAGGGTGTCTTTAAAGATCTCCCACGTCAGCTCCTCAGCAACTCCATCAACTTTCTCTAGCGCTTGATAGATCGGCACCGTTCCGATAGGCACAGGAGAATTTCTAATGATCCACTCCCGAGTTTCATGGATATTCTTTCCGGTGGAGAGATCCATCACCGTATCTGCCCCCCATCGACACGCCCATACTGCCTTCTCAACCTCCTCTTCAACACTGGAAGTAACGGCTGAATTTCCAATATTAGCATTAATTTTTACAAGGAAATTTCTCCCAATAACCATCGGCTCAAGTTCACGGTGGTTGATGTTTGCTGGAATAATCGCCCGACCTCGCGCAACCTCATCGCGAACAAACTCCGGTGTAATAGATTGTGAGAGTATCTGCGCTCCAAAACTCTCTCCAGCATGAGCAGCAGAGAGTCCGTTGTAGGAAGCTGCTAACTGATCTCGGCGTTGGTTCTCCCGTATTGCTACATACTCCATCTCTTCAGTAACGATGCCTTTTTTCGCATAGTGCATCTGCGTTACACAGGCACCATTTTTTCCACGAAAAGGATTACAGAGTTTAGGAAGTTTGATCTCATTTTCTACCGCAAGCGCCGCTCGCTCCTTAGCAAACGTTGAAGAAAACGTTGAGAGTGCTTCTAAGTCCCCACGCTCCTTAAGCCATCCTTCACGGAGTTTTGGAAGACCTTCTTTAATATCAAGATTTACTGTGTCGTCAGTAAAAGGTCCGCTGGTGTCATATACCGTAATGGAGTGTGGGTGTTTATCAATGGCGATTGCACGCATCGGAACTTGAATTTTATCTGTCGTTCCCTGGACATAGATTTTTTTTGAATTTGGAAATGGCTCACGGGTAATCGTGGATGGATTAGCTCCGTTTGATTTTTTTGGTGGCACTCTCTTTGTCATTTATTTACTCCGGTGTTCAAAGATCAGAGATACCATATGAGGGATGGTTCTCCAACTGGCATCACTTATAAAGCTCATTCAAACCTCTTTGTCTGCTCCTACCTTAGATAGAGTTCAGTGAGTAGATAACCAAAAGGAGATAACAGATACTCGTTACTCCATTAAAGGTAAAAAACGCATGATTTAATCGCGAGAGATCGTTTTCTGAAATCAAGAAATGTTGTCCAATCAGAAATAGGCTCAAAATCCCTACCCCCACAAAATACACTACGGGTAAATGCACACTAACTCCCACAAGAACAAAACCAAGCACACAAATCCCATGAAGCACCGTTGAGAGTCGAAGCGATTGTGAGAGCCCAATTCGTGCAGGAAATGAAAACAGATTATGCTCCTTATCAAAACTGAGATCTTGTGTTGAGTAGAGAATATCAAATCCTGCTACCCAAAAAAGCACCGTCGCCATTAACAAAAGAGGGGTAAGCGCTACTTCTGGTCTAACCACCCACCATGCTCCTCCTGGAGCAAGTGCTAGGCAAAGCCCAAGCACAAAGTGCGAATACTTCGTAAAGCGCTTTGTAAAACTGTAGCCAAGTAAGATCGCTAAGACAAACGGAGCTAACTTCAAACAGTGGACACCAAGAAGCGCAGAAAAGAATAAAAAAAGAACACTCGTTCCGATCACTAAGATAAAAACAGATTTTTTTGTAAGTTGTCCTGTGGGAAGCTCTCGGTTTTTTGTGCGTGGGTTTTTTGCATCAACATCGACATCAACAAGACGATTAAATCCCATCGCCGCCGTTCGTGCTGAAACCACAGCAAGAACCACCCACAACAACGCCCACCGACTTAACGGTCCAGAAAGATCCCCTACCCTTCTTGCAAGGAGAAATGAGGCGAGTGCAAAAGGGAGCGCAAAGACACTATGGGGGAGCGCCACGAGCTTTGCATACCGATTGAATGTTGGAGAGGAGTCCATATTCCTATTAAAACATAGCGTCATTAGCCCCAAAATCCGGTGATAAGGACCTTTGAATCTTAAGAAAAGCCGATCCTCTAGCAGTTTGGTGCCATCAAATATAGAGCTGCTCCTTGGTTGAAGCGAATAATTTACACGTATCAAAAAAGGAGCCTCTAGCAATTTGAAACAGCAATTTGAAACATTGCGCAAAGCTCTGCTAACATGTTGCCGTTTAAAGAAAAATGTTATAGCAGAGCGTTCACCTTCTCTTTATTGGGTTAGTTAATTAAAGTGCTTAATATGAAGAACGAAACCGATTCTCAGTGCCTGACCAAAGCTGATTTAGTTGACTCAATCTACGATAATCTTCCTTTTGATAAACAAAAAGCCACTGAGATAATTGAACATTGGATAGAACTCATTAAGGATGGGCTCGCCAATGACGAGAAGGTCATGCTCTCTGGGTTTGGGGTATTTGAAGTAAAAAGTAAGAAAGCACGCCCAGGACGAAACCCGCAGACTGGCTCAAGAATCACCTTAGATCCAAGAAACGTAGTAAAATTTAAGCCAAGTCAGATACTTAGAAAAGATATCAACGAAGCCGCAGCAGCAAAAGCAAAAGATTCAACGAGCCACTAGCCTCAAGCTTTTACTAGCTTTTACTCTCTCTCTGATTAATGATAACTCTGTTAGTGGATTAAGACGCGCTTTTTGCGTCTCTTTAATTCTCACTCTTGATGGGGCCTTATGAGTTATGCACCTGAGAAGATAGTTGTTGAGGCTGGCGCCGCCGGCGGCCCACGAGAGAGAATACTCCAAGCAGCTCTAAAGCTCTTTGTCGAGCAGGGTTATTTCAATACAAACGTTCCTGATATCAGCCGTCAATCACGATGCAGTGTAGGCTCGATCTACCATCACTTTCTTAATAAGGAAGAGATCGCCGATCAGCTCTATAAAGAAGGGATCAAACAATTTCGTGAGGCACTCTCTCAGGCGATTCCTGAAAACGGCAATCTTCGTGAGATCATCTGCAGTATTGTCATCGCATTCCTAACTTTTGCAGAAACTCATGACCTACTTTCTCGCTACCTCTGGCTTGCTCGTCATTCTGAATTTTTAAGTGACAAGGTCGTTGAACCAACCGTTGTTGGTTTTGACAAACTCGGACGTGATCTCACAAAAGCCATTAAGGCGGGGATCAGAAAAGGTGAGATCCTCCCTCTCAAAGCAGAGATCATTTGGAGTATCATCTTTGGTATGCCCCTTAGCTACCTTCGTGATTGGCTTGATGGCTACAATCGAGAACAACCAAGCGTCGTCGCACCAGCGCTTGCTGATGCTGCCTGGGCGGCACTTCGGGGAACGAAAAAAAACTCTAAATAGGGCGGCTCTATTTTCTTGGAACCGCATTGTCTCCTCCCTAGAGCCGTTTCATTTTAGATGTAACCAGACTTATCTGTCGTTGCGGGCGAAGCGAAGCAATCTCATAGCTTCTAAAGCGACTCTAGATTGCTTCGCTTCGCCCGGCGGCCGGGCCTCCTGGCTCGCAACGACAGGGGGACGATTTCTTGTCACACTTAAAGCGGAACTGCTCTAGAGTTTCAACTTTTCTAATTCAGCGTTGATTGCTTTTAGACCCAACGATCTAAAACTTTCTGCGGTAAGCTCATACTCCTTACCGCTTTTAGAAAGGGAGAGCATCTTGACCAGTTCGCGAAGGACGAGTTCTTGAAGAGAGTTTGGTTCTGCACCTTCTTTGAAGCGCTCAAAGAGAACTGAGTACATCTTTGCATCAAGCCCAGGCGCAAGGCGAACCACAGCCCCACCGGTCATCAGCTTCTTTCGAAAAAGTTTCTTTAATTCAGGAATTTGCGAGTTTTCGTTGATCTCGATCGTGTGAATCATCGGCAGCAGTTAGATCTAAGTTCCTTACCGGTCTTGATTTACTCGCACACTTTCGACACCGTTTGGGCAGAGGAATCTCTCGTGCCTGATAGAACCGAGTCTCGAGTGCGCTAAACTCAAACATCTCCCCACAAGAGGTGCAGGGAAGAAGCAGACCGTTTAACATCTTACGTTTCATACAACAACACTACTGGTAACTTAGCAGAAAAATCATCGCTTTGCTATTTTGCCTCTAAGACACTGTATCAAAACCTTCTAAATCAAAGGCTCTGAAAGTTTTTATACATTATCTTAGACTTTCACTTCGACCTCTCCTTAAACTACACTTAGCCTTGCTCCTGCACTTGCTCTAAGTGTAGTTTAAGCCTAAGGCTTCTTGAGGTTTCGATACAGCCTCTAAGTCTTTTCCTCTAAGTCACCTCCAATTATGTCTCGCCCAATACAGACTGGAAAAAAATATTAAACATAACAATCGCCGTAAGGAGCCCATGAACACGAAGCCGTTTCCCGAGGTATGCTTCTTGTGGATTTAGCTCTCTCTTTGCGATTAACACTAGGTCATCTCCAGAAAGAGACACTTCAGCATCAACCACAGCATCCCCTTCATAAATGGTTGGTTTGCTTGTAAAATCAAACACGAAACTGCGTCGTTTCTCTCCAAGCACATTGAGCTTATAGATAAATCCTTGCTCAGAAAACATCTCCCCTTTGGCCTCGCAGTGTTCGCGCCAATGAGTAATAACAGTATCTGGTGAAGTAAAGCGTTCCATCAGGAGCTACTTTACACTGATTCAGTTTCAGCAGAAAGGCGAAGAGAGCCTAGTTGTCGTATTTTTTGTTGAGCACTGCGAATCTCATCAACCTGGAGAGCCCGGCTTAAATTGAGGCCACGAAGTTTACTCATCACAAGCTCCGCACATGCTGCCTCACCTAAGCGAGCATACGCTTCGGAGAGAATTTTTAAATATTCAGGATTTTGCCACAAACTAAACTGACAGATCTGCACAGCAAGCTGCAACGCCCACCCTGCTTCCTCTGGCGAGTTTCCCTGAAGGTAACTCTGAGCCATCCGTGAAAGAGGCCGAGGGTCATTGGTCGCCTGTTGTATCGCTCGGTCATATTGAAGCCTTGCTTGTAGCACGCGGCCACTTTCAGCAAGAATATCCCCTCGTAAAAGGAGAGCCTCAAGTGGAGGAGCTCCTCCAGCAATGACTCGAGCGAGGATCTGTTCAGCAAGTTTTTTATTGCCACTTACCGTTTCGACACGGGCAAGGGCGGTATTAAGAAGTGCAAAGTTCCCATCCACAATTGAGACAGCACCGCGGAGCTCATCAAGTCTCTCTCGGATCTTCTCAACGGTTTCAAGATCACATCCACTAGAAAGAACGCTCTGAGCATACGCACAATACATCGGAATATCATTAGGAAACAATCGCAATCCCGTTTCAAGAATCCGACTTGCAAGAAAGACATCTCCCAACATCGTTTCAATCCGTGCATGGAGCAAAAAAGCATCCTTAAGTGCAAACCCAATTCGAGTAAGTTGAGAAAGATTTTCTCGAGCAAGCGCCAGGCGACCTAAACGAAAACAACAATACGCATAGTCAAACATCGCATACGGAGCAACCTGGTGACGAGGATGTCGTCGTAAACCCCGTTCATAAAGGTTTGATGCGTGGAGAAAATTCCCTCTTCGAAACTCATCAGCAGCCGCTATCCAACTAATAATTGGAGCCTTCTTCCACAACCGCCACCAATGAAGAAAGAGAGCCGGTTTACTCAGCACGCGAAGATACGCGTTTTGTCTCACTTTTGCCTTAATCCCTGTAATCATATTACCCACCCACACCACAAACACTTACCTCAGACCTACTAATACTGTTATGCAAAAAATACCGCTTATCGGGTCCTTAACATCTGCTTTCTAGCGTCTCTTTTAGGCAGATAAAAAATTGAGGGAATTTATGTAATGATAGCAGATACTTAATTTAAACAGCCCTCGAATGTATACTAAGAAGACTTTGGCGCGAGCATATAATAAAAGTCAGCTGACGAGTCTTACGAGCGAAGTTCGGGACTCAAAAAGTTGTAATTAAAAACTCTTAATCTCGATTATCCCTTTTTCTTGGTGCTGCTTCTACCAATCCGAACACTCGTGCCGATAAGCTCTTTTCGCCGTTTTTACCGTTTCCTTACATAAACGAAGATTGGATCGATTTTTATAAGCGCGCAGCTTATTGTGGAGAACTCACTGGCCTCTACGATGTTGAAGAAGATCGAATCGTCGAAGCATTCGAACTCGCTACGAAGCTCGGCGTTACTTGCGAACCGTCTAGTTCTGCTGGCCTTGCTTTGCTTCTGCAATTTGCAGACAAAATCCCGCCCGATGCAAAGATACTAGTAATGAATACGGGTAAACTAAAGCTCGTAGAGTCGGACGAAAAAAAGGCATAACAAATCGAGGGACTACATGCTGAGATAAGAAGAAGAGTAATAGATACATTGATCTGCAATCTCAACATAAAGCCTCCGTTTGACGAAACCCGCCGCTTAAATTAAAATCGCCACCACTTCAATCGGTTTTCTGTATTCTCTTTTTCATCGCCATTCGGGAAGAAAGTTGTGTTTCGCCTTTTTTATGGCCACAGAGCATAGGGCCAAAAATAAGGCGAGGCTTAGGTTTTCTACGGATTAAACTACGACTTAAACCTTGTCTTTGATGCAAAAACGCGAGGCAACGTGTCCGCGTATTACTTTGGTAAGGGTTCGTGACGGAGCGATCCGCACAGCCCGTTTTGAAAGGAGGTATGATCGTGAGTACGTCATCGAACGTCGGCGGTCAAAACCCACAAGGAAGTATCCATCTTTTCGGATTAGCAGATGCCATCACCTGCCCAGACGATCCGGGGACAAGAGAGTGCGCGATTTCTATAATACAAAGCTTATGCACGAAAGAGGCAGAGCGCCTTGCGCACGAACTCACCCGTAGACTTTGGAATCCAAAAATATTCCCCCTTCCTGACCCGGACCAACGAGCATCGCTTGTAAAAGCGATCGGGCAATTAGGGACGCGCGCACGGTGTATCGTTTCCGATTTAGGGAGGCTGGTCGAAGATGGCTCGAGTGATAGTGTCAAATCAGTTGCACTTGATGCGCTTTCAGTCCTACCCGATGGGCTTGTCAAGTTTGCAACACTAAACCTCTTTCGAGCTGCCTGCTCTGCTCGATGGAACAAGGATTCACCGGTTTCGATTCCAAGGAGGGCGTGCGACCTCCTCTGCACAATGAAAGAGCACACTCTTAAACCCGCAGATGCCATCGAAAATTGTCGAATCGTACTGTCGAGAAAAGCTGAGGTAGGAGCTGGTGAGCTTAGTATCGCCATTGACCTGCTTCACCTCACTGGAGCAACAGGTGATGAGACAAGGAAGCTGCTTGAGGAAGTAGAAGAAATGGCGGCAGCTTGCTTTCTCACCTCAACCACTCTGGCAGATATGCGTTTTGCGTTCGCAACCGACACCTCCAGGGAATCGGTCGTTCAGAACGGGCTTTATAGGTGGCGCATTGGATATCCATCTATTGCGGGAAGACATTTCCGAGGAACATCTCGTTGGGAACACTTTGAGCCGAAACTCGTCGAGATGGTCAAAAACACGGATATGTGGAGATCTAAGGGGCACTTCCAGGTTACGTTTGAGGCCGCCTGCATTCTCGGCTTTTCGGACAAGCACCGGACGTTTACCTATCCGCTTCTTCGAGCGTGTGCCATGAACCAAATTCACTCGTCTCTAAGATACGGACCCTATGTTCGTGTCTTTCGAGACGGCGTAAGGAACTCCGAATTAGATCTCTCACTTAGCGAGTGGGACGACCTGATCAACGCCTGCGCCGTTCAACTGGATGACACCCACGTGCTAAACCTTTGTCCTTACGGGTTGTACTTCATCGGCGGACTTCGAGAAAAGCTTCTTCCCGCGCTACCAGAACTCATTTCGATGCTGCGTGAGGATGAGGTAGAAGCTCAAGCTGCACTCGTTATGATCGCAATGGTAGGGGATCTCCTGCCAGGGTCGGGTCCGTTCTTTGATCCGCTCCTGAGTGTAATAGAGGAAAACGGACTTTCCGCCGACAGTCCGGCAACCCGAGGGCTTGCAGTGCAAGCATTGTGTTCGATGGGAAAGGCCCGGTCACATGCGGGGGGTAAACTTCAACAGATGTTTCTTTCTCCGAATGAATCGGGCCTTGTAAGAGCGTGGGCGCTGTATGCGCTCGTAAGCGATCCTCAAAAAACGGGTCCAGTAGTTCGAGCTCGGTTAGATGAGACGCTTTTCCGTAAGCTCCAGGCGACCAAAATCAGTGCGCAGTCACTTCTTACAAAGATGGACTTCGCCCTCCTTCCGGTCTCCTGTGAGTTCGTTCAGCCGGTGTGCCGTGAGCTTAAGTCGTGTATCTCGCGAGGAGCATTACCAAATGCAACTCTCCTTGCGGCAGTTCTCAGTCTCAATAGTGAGTGAGAACTGTTCCAAAAGGATAAATTCCGCGGTGGGTGGTATCGTTAAGCCACCCACCGCGGACTCTTTTTTTGCAAAAGGTTCTTATTGCCTCGCCGCTTTGTTTTCTCTTTTCTTCTAGTACGGCCTCACGGCCATTAAGTTAAGGCTTTTTTATAGAACCACAGAGGCGCAGAGACACAGAGAAAGAAAGATTTTATTGATCTTCTCTGAGGCTCTGTGTCTCTGTGGTTCTATCAATCTTTCTTTCACCATCCTTAACTTAATGGCCGTGAGTACGGCCTTACTTTTAATTGACGAAATAGAATATCTCCGCAATTTAAATCAGCACCTTCTTTTGTTGTTCCATACCTCTGATAATCGAGTAATCAAGGAAGAAGTTGCGTGGTTGATGAAAAAATACGAGCTAGATCTACTGAGTTACAATAACGTAGTGAGCACAAACAGGTAGATCTTCGGGCTGGTAGATCTACATAGTCGAACGTAGATAAGCTTCTGCAACATAAGGACATTTTACTTTAAAGGACACCTTAAGGGATATATGGTAAGTGGGATAAGAATAATATATTGATCATGTTATCTTTTCGACTCCCAATGAACGATATAACTTTTCGAATAAAATCTTGCCTGACCGAACTTGAGAATGACGAACAAGTTCGTGTCCTTTACGCTTGTGAATCCGGCAGTCGCGCTTGGGGGTTCGAATCGACTGATAGCGATTACGATGTTCGCTTCATATATGTCAGAGCCAAGGATTGGTATTTATCCATTGATGAAAAGCGCGACGTAATAGAACGGCCGCTTTCAGACGAGATCGATCTCAGCGGATGGGACTTACGCAAAGCACTTCGGTTGCTTAGGAAATCCAATCCGCCCCTACTTGAATGGCTGCAGTCGCCTATAGTGTACCTCAAACATGGTTTGACCACGGCACGCCTTCAGCGGGAGGTTCAAACGTTTTACTCTCCGACTTCATGTATGCATCACTATCTTCACATGGCGAGTGGGAATTTCAAGGACTACTTAAAGAAAGAAATAGTCTGGAGGAAGAAATACTTTTATGTGTTACGTCCAGTTCTCGCTTGTTTATGGATTGAGAAAAATAAGGGGCCGGTTCCGATGGAGTTTCAACGACTCATCGACGCGATACTTACGCCCGGTCCACTATTGACCGAATTAAATTGGCTCATTGCAGCGAAACGCGCTGGAGCGGAACTTGATGACGGACCTAGAATTGAAGTGATAAATCAGTTTCTAGAAACCGAAATTTCGAGGTTAGAAACTTCAGTTCCACAGACGAGTGAGCAGAGAGATCAAACCGGAAGGCTGGATCAATTATTTCGCGAAATTCTTAACGATGTATGGCAGAATACAAAAGATAACAATTGAATGCAGCCGACCGCGTTCAGCGGCGGCTGATTTATGCCGTTATCTTTTAAAGTTATATGTTGGATTTTAGAGTCGCGATAGTAACTGGAGCTGCAACTGGAATTGGCAGAGCCTGTGCGGAGAAACTGGCGGAAGATGGACTCACCATTGCTGCGAATTATCGTTCAAAAAAGAAGGAAATTGAAACAGTAATGGCTGGTCTAAAACCGAGAAATCACCTATTGGTTCACGGCGATGTTAGTGACCCCGATACCCCTCCATTATTGGTTGATGCCGTTGTAAAAAAATTTGGCAGGCTTGATGTTTTGGTGAATGCAGCAGGCACTTTCGCCGAGCACGATATTACTAAGATCGACTACGCAGAATGGCTCAAGGCGATGGAAGTGAATCTAAAGACAAATTTGGAAGGTGCAATGAATCTTGCGTTTTGTGCGGCGCAACAAATGATCCGACAAAAAGCCGGAACCATCATAAACATTACATCACGTGGTGCTTTTCGCGGTGAGCCAGAAGCTCCTGCATACGGGGCTAGCAAAGCCGGACTTAATTCGGCTAGCCAGTCTCTTGCAAAAGCGCTGGCACCGCATGGTATTGCAGTTTTCGCTATTGCTCCAGGTTGGGTTGAAACACCACTAGCAACTCCATACTTGGAAAGTGCCGCGGGACCATCTATTAAAGCACAGAGTCCGTTGAATCGAGTCGGGACTCCGCAAGAGATTGCACGATTGGTGTCTTTTCTAGCAGAGGGCGGCAATGATTATATGACAGGTGCAATAATAGATATGAATGGAGCATCATATTTGCGAAATTAAAAGATAACAATCAAATCGAAATCCGATCATCAAGTGTCAGAGAGTTTCTGAAATCTAAATAACGTTTTGATAACACTTACTAAAAAGTGCGCTTCAAAATGTGTTTCTTGTATTTGATACTAGAAATTAGCCTCGGGAAGGGGGGAGAGAAGGTTCCAGATTCTTTTTTGAAAC
>CAZDIO010000026.1:0-67192 GCA_964505555.1 uncultured Bdellovibrionales bacterium | reverse complement strand
CTAGCAAGCGCTATTATTAAAACAGTGAGCATCACTGGCCTTGTGGATTTTGCCGTCGCCATTTTTGTATCTGCCTTTATCGCGATTGCCATTCTTGCAGCATTTGCATTCATTGCAGCGAGAATGGTGCTCATTCTCGCGGAAGTGTTTTTCGCTGTAAACATTAGCCCTGTGCTACTCGCGTTTTCTGGACTCGCTGCAACCAAGTACATTGCGACGCAATACATCGGCTATGTAATCGGAGCAGGGATTCAGCTTTTGGTGATGTACTTGCTTATCGGAGCTGGACTGGACATTGCAACTATTTGGGCGGATGTAATTATCCAGCACGGGTCAGATGACGTTAACGCGTTCATGTTAGTCGGTCTTGCTTCTGCGCTCTATGCCGTGCTCGTCTGGAATCTTCCAAAGATTATTGGCGGACTCTCTTCAGGGGCGCCGCAAATGTCTTCTGGAGGAATAGCAGCAGCGGCTCTCGGATTTGGAGGAGGACTTCAACTTGGTCGGGCGTTTGCGCGCGGAACTGCCAATTTTGGTGAGTCATTTGTAAACACGGCCCGCGCTACATCCATGAATTATGCTACACGGCGAAATGACAATGGGCAACCCATGGGAAGTGCTACCGCTCAAGCAGCGCTTATAGCGACGGGTGCTGTAGCGGTGAGTGGTGTTAATAGTTTGCTTGGCCGATATGGACGGCAAAATGCTTCGGAGAGAATTTGGTCTTCCACTGCCAAAGTGAAGGCTCGGGCAGAGAACACCGATCAGAGTTTCAAAGATCAAGTGCTGAATGAAGATCCGTCGAATCAGAAACCCAATCAATGACTACTTAGTGCTGAGTAAGCTCTTTGAATCATCTTTGCCTTTTCTTCAGCTAAAGCTTGAAGCTCCTCACCAAGGTGTGCGACTTTATCGGGATGATATCTTGTCATCTGCTGGTGATACGCAGTCTTAATTGCAACCAAGTTTGCGCCTGGGGCGACTTGGAGAATATTGTAGGGGTCAAAGGAACTTTGTTGCGAGCGTTGAACATGCTGTTTATCTTGTCGGTTGTCTTCTTGGTACGTCTGATGTCCCGTCTTCTTATTCCTACTTTGGCTATGTGAAGCCGCTTTGAATACAAATATGAGACGTAGTCTCTGGCCTACGACAAAAACGATCTCTTTAAAAATCCCTAGAAGGATTCCGATGGCCGCTGCGAGTAGTCCAAGAATTGCGCCTGCGATAAGAAATGGCAACGACAAGGCAAAGCCTATGGCAGCAAATCCGAGATAGATCAACACAATGCCCAGCGCTAACGCCAGGAGAATCACGATAAATGTCCATACTCCGGAAAGCGTAACCATCTACGTTATCCATTTTTCAATGGCCAATTGTACATGGGGCGCGTGCGGTCGGCAAATAATCCTGGTAATGAATCATATTGTTCTTTAAACAATATAATTCCCAAGCGTTTGAAGGAAAAGTCCGTACTGAGTCGGTAAATGTTTGAAACATTTGAGATAAAATTTCTTGGGTTTAGCCGAGAGATCCTATTCAACTATTTGGCTATTTACAAGAACGAACCACCCGATTTGATCGGATTGCAGTACCTGCAAGCGGCTCGACTAGGGTTCACTGCAGGGATACTTTCGGATGAGTATGACAAGCTTCGCCATTCGTTATCTAGCCGACTGATGGAAGAAATTCTTGCTTTAGGGTTTGATTGTGCAATTAGTCCACCATCGCGATTCCCTTTTGCGCGAGAATACACACATAACCTCGTTGAAGCGATGAATATTTCTATGGATCTTAGTGAATCAATTTGCAAACATTCACAAAGCGTACTTGCAACTGGCGGAGCGATAGGATTTCAAGATCTCCTAAATTCCTGGGAGATAATCGATGAATTTCCCTTACGTGATGAAGCGAAAGTACTGCTCGTTGATGATATTGTAACGACGGGAACGACTTTGACTGCACTCGTTTATCTCCTTTCAGATGGAGGTAAACGTAAGATTTCGTTTCATGCAATTGCTCCCCTGTTGATTCGCTGACATACACTGGAGACGAAAGATATGATTGATCTCGAGATTCGTAAACAACTGATTGAGTACTATAACCGGATTGACCGTTCTTGCATTAGAATATTACACTGTCCGAGACCGAAATGGCTTCATTACAAGAGAAAATGGACCACTTCCATCCTCGAGGATCTGCTCTGAACTATCAACATCTACTTCAGTTGCAATTCCTTCAAGCTTAAGACGACAAGAGAATCCTATTTTCTTATCAACCTGTGCCAGTAAATTGTTAAAACTGCTCATGATTGTCCCTCTGAGTTGAGCGAGAAATCGCTCAAAACGCAACTGTCGGGTAAGCCAATAGTGCTCTGTCATTCGCTCCGAAAGTAAGCCACGACCATTCCAGCCAATGTCTTTAGTTAGCTTAGCGAGGCGGATCTCTTCCGACATTCGAATTGCGGCGAAACTTACAGGAACACGCTCAGAAAGAGTGATTTCAGGATCGTACTGCTTCATTGCGAATTCAGGTAGGTGCGAAGGGTTGATCGTAGATAATGTTCGAAGCAGGGTTAGTGCCGACCGACAGGAGTGGGGCAGTTTGAAGCAAACAATCTCACTCTTTTTACAACCATTTTTGGCTCGAGAGTAACGAAGAGTATCATACAACGGTATATGCATTCCGAATATCGAAAGTACCTGATCTGGCCAGACTCGGACTATTTCAAAACGCTTCTCTGTTCCTTCAAAGTAATTAATGCTGTAGTAAGTCCGGCCATGATAGATTAAAGACTTTGCAGTTTCTCTAATGAAATTTTCGACTGACTCCTTAAGATTCCAGCTTGACCCTTGATCAATTGCTAGCCTTAGCTGCTCTTCTTTTGCAGGGTCTCCTTCGGTCAGTTGGAGAACATAGCGAGGTTCAGAATGGATTCGATCGTATGGCATTATAGCCAAACTAACGTCCTCATAAAACATGTGTCCGTACATACCAAGGTGATCCGAAAAGCGGATGCTTCGCCTTTTGTGAATCAGGCTAAATAGTTTCTTTACAATGGTACTACTCATCATTCTCCGCTTTTTGTAAGGAGCGTTGAAAAGATTCCACTGATGCAGGAATTTCGATCCCATTAGTCTCGGGCTGTTTCAATAGGTACAAAGAAACGAATACTTCCAACAGATTCCCCATCATCAGAAATGATCGGCTCAGAGTTCGAATTAGCGCACTTTGGTGCACTTTTTCATCTTTCGAACTGGAAGAGTACATTCCCATCCAATCGCCTTTGAGCAATCCACGCTTTCTAAAGTCTAAAGCCAGCTCTTGTTCCCACATTCCCCGAATCACGGATCGTGGTTTCAAGCTAAACTCGTTCTTTCTATAATCAATTGTTATTAACAAGAATCGAATCACTGAAGCTCGATCCTCGACGGAGTTTAGATACTTGTCCCAAATTTTTATGACAGTCTCAGAGAAGCTCATGTTAACCAATTCCGCATAGATAAAGGCCAAACCAGAAAGACATATTATATCCTCTAGACTCTCCGTCATGAAGATTACACGAGTGTTATCGGGGTGGCCTTTCAATTCACGCGAAACGTTTTCGTAACTCATGAAAGCTAGAGAAAACGCTCTGGCAAAAAATGTTGTGAAGAGTTGTTCATCATCACGAGCAAGGCACTGACGAGCTTCCTCTACCGCAAAGAAATATGCTTGTCCGAAAAAGTCAGGAATGCTTGGTTGACGTTCCTTGTATCCAATTGTGGTAGCATGCGTAATTAATCTAAGAACTAATGTGCGTTTCAAAGCAGCAACGCGATTCTTAAAATCATCAAAATCAATTGCAGGAAACGGAATATCGTCAGCGCGACGTCGCCCTTGGATATCACGGTAGACTACTCTTAACCTATTGAGTTGAAACAGAAGCTTTTCCATTACCTCAATCCCGATCATGGCTCTGTAGCATTCAAGATGAGATGGGATCGCGGGGGTTGACGGGAAGGTATCTGAAAGGAAAGACTCTGGTTCAAAGAATGCTGCAACTCTTTCATAAGTCTGCTCAACTATCTCGTTGAGATGGCGCACTAAAGCTAGTTCAAAAATCTGAACAATATACCATTTGCTTGTGATAACAGTCCGTTCTACGCTTCGTTCGAACTTAATCAAGTCTGACAGTCGATAGAACTCATCAAGGATCCTACGAGGCAATATATTAACCTTGCGGTCAAGGTGACCGGGAGTTGCTATCAACATAGCTGCTAAGTCCTCAAGACGTTGGAGCGTAAGCCCCGTTGCCGCATGGCCCATTCCAACAACTAACTGTGCATATGTGTAGCAGTGTAAAGATAGAAGCTGGTTGAGTGCGGAAGGCTTCAACTGGTGAACATCAAGTGAATTAGCGGTGGCTAATTCGTTTAGAAAGGATCTTACAGTATTAGTTGTATTTTGGACCAGCTGATTCGCTTCGATTACAGTATGTCGTGCTGTCAAAGAAGCTACTGCTGCCATGATTGCGCTATAAGCGTGCTTGTAAGCTGCTTCATCTTTGCCGTCTAACAGTGACTTGAGGGCAGCATTGCTCAGCCGTAATATTTCATCTTCGAACCAATTGACATCCTGAACTTCAGTAGGGAAAAGAGGTGCGCCGGTAGACAACGAGGTTGTAATATATATTGAATCAGATGTGAGCCAGTTTCTATGGTGATAGATGGAGGGAAACCATTTTGACGCAGTTGCGATCTTTCCTTTGTTCCCAACGTAATTAGCTAATGTGGCAAGGAGGTATCTAAGAAGCCTCGTCATGAGGCGGTCTCGATCAAATTCCAAATTTGTAGAAACTACAATAACATCATTAAAGGCTTGTAGTGCTTGTTTAACACGATATCGGCTCAACTCTTGTATGCTAGAGTAGTCCCTTAGTTTTACTGATGATACTCGGTCAACGGAACGAAGAATAATCCTATAAGGCTCCTCCAAAACACTCGTGATATCAAATAGGTTAAAAACGTGCTGACCAAATCGAACAAAGCTCAAAACAGATGATACGCTCAATAGACAAATTACTAACAGATTCAAATATCCTGTCTGATAACCAAAGCCCCACAACGAAAGTGTTATCAATGCCATGGCTGCTAAGACGGTAGTCAGAAAGATATAGAGATTTCCAATTCGTTCTTTCAGCAATAGCCATCTCAGTTGGTTAGGAAGTTTAGCGTATGCCGTGCTAACAACAACACCTAGAGCAGCATAATAAAGGCCAAGAAATATTCCTGCTATTTGAGCGACTAATCCTACAAAGGAGAGAATGAACTCCTTTGCAGGAGCGCTACCAACCCCGTTAAAAAGATTATGTAAGTGTTCTCTTAGGAATGCTTCTCCCAACTCACACAACGCTACAAGTGAAGCTGCAACAATAAGAGTCGGAATAATTGCCCAGCCTATCTGAACCAAGATTCGTACCGACAAAGAGCGGTCCGCAATTGAATCTTTTAAGCGTAGTCTCCTCAAATGTGCTTTCTGAAAAATTGTTTCAAGGCGTGCGCGCCCCCACCAGTAAGCTTTGAAGTTGTAAAGAGCCGAAGGAAAACCTTTCATAAATTCCATTCCGCCCAATTATTCGCGCACGGTAAGTTGGATGGTAGTTTGTTCACAGTAGATCTTCAATACTGCCTTCCCCATTTTTATCTTGTTTTTTCGGTGCAATTCCATATTTGCAACAAAAACTAGATATTGCCAAATAGTTGTCGAGATGGTTAGCGCGACGAACTGAAATTGAAAAATAAATTTCATTTCGACCGCCATAATCGAAGTCGATCAAGTATTGGGAAAGCCGATCATAAATTTCATTACTAACTACGACTTCACCTTCTAGAATTGGCGAATCGTCTCCTTTGAATGTTGTTAAGACTCCAAAAAGTCCGTTATTGGATTTTAACTCAACGCTTTTCTCGGGACGATCTGCGGCGCAAACAAATACGAAATCGCAATCTATCGATTTATAGCGCGGCTCCCAAGATGTGGGGTGAAGCATATATTCGCCGATGCCAGAAAACCGGAAATTTTCTTGTAGACCTTCGCCCTCAAACCTGAGTGATCGACTTATGTGCACGTGCTCAATTATGATAGATGGATCTATTCCGGCTTGTTTGTCTTTCGGAAGAATTTCCTCCAGCACGCTTAATAAGTAAAAATCTTCTGTTGCCATTAGAAAGATAATTGATCCACTATCCCGTATTCTTTGTAGAAATACACTAAAGTGCTTGTTTCGTCATTTCAGGCTTGAACTATCCGATATAAGGGACAGCCCGTATCTGACGGGTAAAGACGGAAGCTGTAAAAATAGTGGCAAGCTTAAACCAATAGTCCGGAAATTATGAACATCTATTCGCGAAGCAGCTCCGTGACATCAATCCGAAGACTATTACAGATGGTCTCTAAAAGGTCCAAACTTACGCTTTGCTCGGCTTGGAGAATGCGATTCAAAGAAGCCTGACCTATTCCGATCCTCCTGGCGAACTCAGCTTGTTTCGAGTCTCCTTTCAATTGCTTCAATCGCTTTGCTAGTCGCTTGCGTAGTTTCATGCAAGCTAAGGTGCGGTCAAATACGATCCGTATGTGGATCATTTTCCAGATCCGGATCTGGAGAAAATAAGCTAACATTTTAGTATTATTAGGAGAAAAGGACGAATTAGCACTTTATTTGCGCGAGCATTTAAGGTTTAATGCTTAATCGTCAAAGTAGGATATAGCGATATGGTTGCGCGTAAGGCACAGAACTTTTCCAACGAGGATCAAAAGCTCTCGCTGTGGTGTAACGCTCTCGGTCATCCGGCACGAGTTGCGATTCTTAGATTGCTTGCACGGCATGCGACTTTGATAGGTACTGAGTTAGTGGAAAAGTTGCCTCTTAGTCAAGCAACTGTTTCACGGCACCTGAAGAAACTAGTAGATGTTGGATTACTTAAAGCAGAAACACAGGGCGTTCGAACCTATTTTTCGTTTGAAAAGAAACATTTTAGGGAATTTTTAGAAGCACTGCAGAATCTTGAAAAATCTGTGGGCAGGAGTGGGAAATAATAACGATGGAAGCAAAAGACTGTCTCTTGGCGATTCAAGATTCTCCAATCAATTTTTTTGATCCGCCATGTCACGTAAACGAAATCACCGCGCCACTATTCTTATGGATTGCTTGTGCCGTTTTGGCAATCGTTACCATAGGCATCGCCCTTAAGTTCTTCTTTGAATCTCGTCCCCTGATAGTCAAATTCAGGAAACTCCGACGGGAAATCGAGAATATCCCGCCACGAAATAAGCCGCTGGATGGAACTGGCATCGAACAGATTCGAGAATTATTGACGAAGGATAACGTGCTTTCAGAGCAGTGGAGCGAGTTCGAGGAAACTCTGCTGTTCGAGACTGATGCCGATCAGAACACAAAAGTTTTTAACACACATCAAGCCTCTGAGTATTTTGATGAAGCAGGACTCATTGAAGCAAGGGTGAGCACTGCTTTTTACGTTGCTTTTCCAGGGATTCTAACAAGTCTTGGACTGCTTCTTACGTTCATAGCAATATTAATGGGACTTTCTCATATTAAGGAGGTTAATGGTGAAATCACCGGCATAAAGGAACTTGTCTATAGTCTATCAGGTAAATTCATTTCTTCTATTGCTGCTTTAATTCTTGCCACAGTTTTTACCGGGATTGAGAAAAGAATAACCAAAACACTAAATCGAAGTTACCGCGCTTTTATCGGTGCAATCGATAGACGGTTCGCTCGAATGCCAGCGGAACATTTGCTTCGCGACATTCGTCGAGACATTGGACAGCAAGCAGTTTTGTTCCAACAATTTGGCACCGATCTCTCAGGGCGTCTGAAAGAAAGCTTCAGGGAAGGAATGGATCCTCTGGTTGCTCGAATCGCTACCGCTTTAGAAGAGCTGACAAAACAGAAGAGTGAATCTGTTACCGACACGATTGGGAAAATAATCGGAGAATTCAAAAACACATTGATGGGCTCGACGGATTCAGAATTTAAAGCGCTAGCATCGACACTATCCTCCACAACAAGCACGCTTGAATCTATGAATCGTCAAGGAGAGCGATCTCAAGAAGCACTTGATGGTCTCATTAAGAACATCGAAACATTAATGACAAAGAATTCTGAAGCTGGAAGCGAAAATCTGTCTCGGCTTGCTAACGTCATGGAAGGCACTCTCGCAAAGTTGCGTGAAACAACCTCTTCGTCTTCCGAATCATTTACTCAGGCAGTGACTAATGTTTTAGAGCGCCTAGAGCAGTCATCGCGAGTGCAACTTGAAGAGAATAGCAAACGTTCCATAGAATTATCGACCTTGGTCAGAGGGCTGATGGAGCAGGCACAACAGTCCATCAATCTCTCTGCGGACTCTCTCAAATCGACGGTTTCTAACGTTGTTGAAACTACTTCAACGCATTCAGCACAGACTACCGCAAGACTAGCAGAGTTGTTGGAGCAGCAAGCCCGGAACGCTTCAGTTATAGAGAGCGCTAAAAATTCTCTCAACGAAGCCTTGACGCTCTTTCAAGACGCTGTTCAACGAGGGAGTTCAACGCTCACGAAAATGGACGACGGAGCTAACTCGTTACACTCGGGCATACAGACCCTCAATACAACTGTAGAACAGGCCAATAAGCTCCAAGATAACACCAACACTGTAGCGGACCTTGCCCGGTCAAATTTTCAACAACTCGCTGCTGTTATTACACAACAAAGTGATCTCTTAACACAATATCAGAGAACCTTCGCGGAATTGGATAAGTCGATAGGTGCGCTCTTGAGTCAGATTGCGACAAGTCTCGAAAATTATACTTCAAAGGTTAAATCCGGATTGGAGAGCAATCTTGCGCAATTCGATAACTTTCTCGGAAATGCTACCTCAAAGCTCGGCGGTACAGTGCAGCAGTTGAACGACAGTTTGGACGATCTTATGGAGGCGTCATCCAAAGCAAAAAGTATTAACTAATGAGTGACACTAGCCATTCTGCATTTAATAGTTCTCTCACAGACATGATGACAAGCTTGATGGTCATCTTCGTCCTGCTCTTGGTTAATTACATCCGTAACGATCAACACGCTGCTGAATCAAATCGTAAAACTGTTAAGCAAACGATCGAAGAAGCACTCAAGAATGTTTTTCAGGGTGATGCATTTGAAGGCGTCAGCGTCATCGAAGATGCAAAAGATCCGTACACATTAATAGTCATCGTGCCGGAAAAATGGATTCAGTTCGACAAAAGTCGAGCGATTCTTAAAGAAATTGGAGAACAGTTTCTTGGAGAATTAACTCCTAAACTATTGTCTATCGTGTGCAGTGATGAGCTTAAGGATGCACTTAGCTCCATTGTGATAGAAGGGCATACTGACCCAGACCAGAACCCGAATGACCCATATTTTAATCTTAGACTGAGTCAAGATCGGTCGTTAGTCGTAATGAAGTCGATGCTTCGGAACGCCGGAAATAATCATAGTTGTTTTCTTGATTTGTCTTCAGCCAGTGGTCGCGGGGAGCGCGAATGTAAAGCAGAATTAACTTCACTTGAACCTGAAAAAGAAAGGTGCCGAAAGGTTGAATTTAAGATCCGAGTAAAGAGCCTTGAAGAAAAGAAAATTCAAGATGCCGTTCAATCCGTTGAGCTCGACTGAAGGAATATAGGGATGATGTTATCTCTCCATATCCATAGAGCCATTGAACGTCTTCAAAGTATTACCATGCTGCGAGACGGGGATGATCACTTGCCATTTGTAACAGATGTTTTTAAAAATCGAGTTCTCGATGAAGCAGTGCAATCTCTGGATGCAGTTGTCTCAGATAATTTACCTCCATCGTTGACTGACAAAGCGCACGAGCGTTGGTCAGAATATATCAGTGGCAATCAAGTGTCGTTTGCTCCACGCGAAATAAGATGTCTTTGCTGGATTTCTGAAGTTGTTGGTCATGAAAGATTCATTGGAAATATTTTGGACGGTTCGTTTTACGTTGGAGGTCAGGCAATAAAAGCCCTTCTCAACTCGTATCATGCAAACTTTACTCAATTATGTCTTAATCGAGAACTTGAGACATTTCTTTTTAATCGTCTTTCTCATTTTGAGAAGAGCGATCCGAGAATAAGAAAATGGCTTGGCTACCTCGATGCTTTACTAGGTCAACAAGCTCCTTCGAGACTCGGAGTCCATATCCGAGGATCATCGAAAAGTATTGAGTCATTCGCAAAAGAGATCGGAATTCTCGAAGAAAGTCCTTTTTTGCGGTTAGCGGCTCGACATTGTGTTGAATCCTATACTTCTGATTTTGGAAAGCTCAACGACCCACAACGGAATGTCTTTCTTTTTTCAGTTCTTTCGAGTCCTCTCATCGAGCAGGAGACGCTCAAAGAGACACTTGCAAGCCTGATTCTCGATCCCGAAGTAAATAGGAACGAAGCACTGCAAGGTTTGATTATTGACTTTTGCATGAAGAAGGAGGGCTTCGGAGACCCTCGTATTAATCCATGGACAGGTGTCAGAGACGAGGCAACGCAACGATTCATACAATGGCTCTCTCGTGAAGATATCAATTTCTTTTTTGAGCTTTTGATTAAAGATCGAGAAGATCGGCATAATCGAAAATCGTTTTGGCTTGAATATGTGCCAGTTGTGAAACGATCTCGAGCGTTACTGTGTCCCTCCGATAGAAAGAAACACGCTGTAAAACTGAAGGACCTTGAAGAACGAGGACGTTCATATGGTGAGCTCCAAGACAATAATGATACATGTTGTTTTATCCTTGATTTTGGTGAACTGGTGGTTGTGGAGTTTAATCAAATTGGAAACGCCTGTTACATGTATCGACGGCGTGAGTTTGATTCAATCGTGCAGAACTTTTGGAAAGCAGGAGAGAGTATTCATACCTTGAAGAACGCCGAAAAAGCGTTGGAGCGTATAACTCGTTCAGTCCGGGACTGGAAAAGTAACACTCGTACAATTCTCTCAAGAAACGGTATCAGGAGAGCATAAATGAGTGAGATTGGTTTAGATATTGAATTACTGAGTAACGATGTATTGCTCAAAGCCCATCGTTCTTTCCTTGCGATAGAGTGGCGAGAGAGCACTGCACCGAAACCGTTATCGAAACGAGAAACATGGGAAGGTCTTGCTGGCATTAATAGCAAAGGAAAAGCGTTAGGACAGCTAATCGAGCAACTTATTGAACAAGAATTAGTTCAAGCGGAAGACTTGCGTATAGTTATTCCATATCAGTCGTTACCTAAACTTGAAGCGGAAGGCATAGAGTTTTTTGAGAACCTCGTTTCTTGGGCACCATTCTCAATATCCTTGTCTGCAGAAGGATTTATTGGATCGAAAGATTTTTCATTTGCCTATCGTTTCTTTCTAGGCAGGCAACAGGTTTTCGTAGAGCGATATGGTGCGTTTGTACGGCGGTCTCGCTCAAACTTTCGTTTAGCACCCAAGACTTTTGAATTACTTGAGTCACTGGATCGATTTAATTCACTAACCGCCCTGGAGAAAACAAAAGAAGCTGCGCTGGTTGTATTGGCTGAGATAAAATCTATTCTCAATGGAATTGAGCTAGACAATTACCTTCAGTCGGAAGAGGTAATGCTTCCGCAAAAGGTGCAGATAGACGTAAGTTTTGATACTGCGGGACTTCTCTCTCTCGTTCCACGATTTGAGGGAGTCCCAGACCGTGAAATGGAACGCGCCTTTCTTCAATTTAGTGAAGTTCAACCGGTTTATGACCTTAGCTTGCCTAATAACAGGCGGTTGAGGGTTGTCCTTTCTGAAAAGATAATATCTGTCCTTCGTGATATTCAAAAAGTACGTCACGTTGGTGGAGAGACCAAAGAAAGAATACTCGCTGATGTAATGAGCTGTCTAAGTGACGGCACAGATCGAAATGTTGTGGATCTAAGTGTCTTTGGCCCAAGAGTTCGAGGTATCGGCGATCCTCCTTTACGGGCAAGAATATTCTTGAGCCGTTTAAGTCGAGACTGGGGAGATTCTGCGAGCTTAGGTGACGCTAACGTTTCCTGTGGGATAAGAATTGAAGTGAACGATGAGGAGCGCATCATCCCTCTGACCAAAGAGCAGGAAATCGTTGAACTTGTCCACGTAGTCCAAGAAGCGGTCAAGGAAGGAAAATCAACCATAGACTACAAAGGACACAAGATACTTATCGATGATGTCTTAACTGGCGGTCTCGATGAGATTCAGCAAGTTGTCACTGGAATTATCATGCCATTCTCAGGAAAGGCATCTCCAACAACTTCGTTAAAAAAGTCGAAGTATCTTCTAATTTATGCGAATGAAGAGGCTTCCGAATATCAGGAGGGTGGCCTAGTTGAAACATTGCCTACCTACTCGGGAGAAGTTGTCCTCCCTCGTGCTTTACGGAAAACCTTTCGGGATCAGATTGGAATCGAACAGCCTCTGATTCTCAAGGAACATCAAAAACGTGGCATATGTTGGCTGCAAAATCTCTTTCGGAACAGAGATATTCGTCGTGGTTGTCTTTTAGCCGACGATATGGGTCTTGGAAAGACTCTGCAGATCCTGACTTTTCTAGCTTGGTGCGTAGAAGATGGATACAGCGATGCTCTAGGTGCGTCTACGGGCCCCTGGGAGCCGATCTTAATCGTTGCTCCTTTGATATTACTGGAGAATTGGAAAGAGGAAGCTGAGAGATACTTTGCGAATGATGTATTTGAACCTCTCTTAGTTCTTCATGATAAAGGGCTTCGGCGATTCCTAATCCCTGCTGAGAAGGGGCGTGAGATTCAGTTGGGTGTTCCGAGGTTAGATGTGGCTGCACTTCGTGAGCATCGGATCATTATCACCAACTATGACACTATCAAGAATTATCAGCATTCGTTTGGTCGTATTCCGTGGTCGATAATCGTAACAGATGAGGCGCAGGAGTTTAAGGAACAAAATGCGAGGTCAGATGCGCTAAAGGCATTAAAAGCAGTTTTCAAAATAGTATCCACAGGAACCCCAGTCGAAAATCGTCTCCTCGATCTTTGGAACTTAGTAGATTACTTTCAACCGGGTACGCTTTTGGGATCAAGTAAGGACTTCTCGACCCGATATGAGAGGGATTTGGATGAACTCACCGAAGAACAGCGAGGAGCGCTTACAAGTGAACTTCGTGGGTGTCTTCGATATGACCATCAGGACGCTTTCATTCTTCGACGAGAAAAGGAGCAAGAGCTTACTGACTTGCCCCGCAAAATTGAGAAGCGTATCGAAAGTCCTTTGACAGTTGAGCAAAGAGAATTCCATGTTCAGTTGATCAAACATCTCCGAGAGTCGAAGGATCAAGCGCATCACTTGAGTCTTCTTTCCTCTTTAAAAAAACTCTATATGCATCCTAGTTTGCTGGAAGGCTTGAAGCCCATTGATGACCCTAATGTTTACATTAAAGCCTCGAATAAACTTCAGTCGGTGATCTCTATCATTGAGGAAGTTAAGAAGGCCGGAGAGAAAGCTCTTATCTTCGCCGACTTTCAGGCTATGCAAGTGATTCTAGCGGAAGTTTTAGGTGCTTATTTCAATCTTAAAATTGATGTTATCAATGGGGCTGCTGATTCCGAACGTTTTGTTCAACGTGAGAATAGAAAACAGACCATTGCGGATTTTTCCAGCAAAAAGGGTTTTAACTTGATTGTTCTTTCTCCTCGGGTGGCTGGTGTTGGTTTAACTATTACAGCGGCGAATCATGTTATTCATTATAGCCGATGGTGGAACCCTGCAAAGGAAGCACAGGCAACAGATCGAGCGTATCGAATAGGGCAACGGAAAGACGTCATCGTTTACTATCCCATATCCGTTGATCCGCTCAAGCAGTTCAAATCATTTGATGAGAAATTAGACAGTCTTCTTTCAGAGAAGAAAAAAGTTGCGCGAGATTTTCTGGTTCCTTCCAACCGTGGTGTGGTATCTGAACAAGAGATTATCGATTCCTTCGGTGACGAGCCACCTACAAAGATTAGCACAGCACCTGTTGCTCGATTCAATTCGGTCGATTCTACAAGAGGATTCTCTGGCCATCAGTTCGAGGCGCTTATAGCGACCCTTTTTGCCAGGCAGGGATATTCCATTGTTCTGACTCCATTGGCCGGGGACATGGGGGTTGATCTCATCGCTATCAATCTTAAAGAGCTGATTCTTGTGCAGTGCAAGTATTCAGGTGGCATTCAAGTTGGATCTGACGCTATCAGAGATTTAATTGATGGAGTTGAATATTATCGGGCAAAACTCTTTAGTTCAAATCTAAAGAAGCGCAATCCAGCGTTAGTTGCGTTTACCAACGCACGCTTCGATGGTGATGCTAAGGCGTCGGCAAAACGTGACGAAATAGAATTGAAAGAAGCTGCTCAGGTTTCTGAGTTGCTTCGTAAATTCCATGTCGGGCCGGTGGATCTTCTTGATATTGAGAAAACCCGTTGCCGAAACCTCGAAGCAGTAAGGGAAGCGCTTTCGTCCGCCTAAGTGGTCTTAAAGAATATGAGCTTTGATGAAATCAAAAATCTACTCTCAACATTCAATTCCTGTGATGCTGGATGGGAAAAAGAATTTCGCCACGAGTACGGCACTCCTTATGTTGAATGAGTTTTGTATGCTCGCGATATTCGTGGAAAAGAGTTCCTTCGCTTTGCTCCATTGAATTGGCCAAATAGTTTGTCCATGCGCTGTCAATTTTCGTAGAGCTGGCTAGAGCGATGGTAATGCCAAGTGATTGGAAGTGCGCAAAGTCTATTTTTGCTGGATTGGAAACAGCGAGTTTGTATATGGGCGATGACGGCTGAGGAATCGCGCAGATGGTTTTTAAAAAAGCGATAGTGTAGCCAGTCATGTCTATTTGTTCCGCATTAGGAGCGCATATGTTTACTATGCACTCCATATTAAGAACGTCCGCAACATCTCGAAGCACTGTTTCTTCGTCTCGTCCCGATTCGCGTGCGACTAGGTAGAGTAGGTGACGCGCGTCTCCATCTTCGCTCTGGAGCGCGCGTTTCACGACACTTTTTGAAGTTACAACGGACAATGCTTCTTCGAGAGAGAGGATCCGTCGTTTTGGAAATCTAAACATTGATCTTGCTCATTTCTTATCGCGAAAGTATACGCGGCATATTGCTTCGCCATAAATTGATCGCGCCGATTCAGCAGTAATACGGCCTTCTGCCACCAGCGTGAGCACAAAAGCTGCTGCGCTACGATTAGTTGAATCGTTTTGCAACAGCCTTTCCAGTTCGGTGACAAGACAGCGATTATCCTCAGACAATCCGCTGTCTACAAACTGTTTCACAAATGACATTCCGTCCTCGCGAGTATTCTCTTAAGCCGTTTCCGATCGATTCCCAAAGCTTTTGCAGTTTCCGTGTAATTGTGCCCGGTCTTCGCAAACACAGAACTCACGATGGTTAGCTCGTATATATGCAACTGTTCGGAGAGTGATGTTCCTCCGTTTTCGAATTTGGGAGGTGGTGGCGCTTGGAAATCGGAGACTCGAATTGAACGACGGGCAAAGTAATGCGCTTGTGAATAGCCGCGCTCTACCATTGCGTGTAATTCTCGAACGTTTCCGGGCCAGGGTTGTGCAGCTAGCCAAGAGCATGCCTCGTGCGTTAGCCCGTACACCACGCTGCATTCATCCTCTGAAGCAAGCTTGCTCACGTAGTCCTGAGCAAGTTGCGGGATGTCGGCTCTTCGTTCACGAAGAGGGGGAATATGAATGACCGTGTGGGCGATTCGATGGTAGAAGTCCATCCGCAGTCGTGAACCCTCTAACAGTGATTCAAACGGAAGGTTTGTTGCAGAGATGAGCCGGAAATCTGACTTTATTGTTCTGTTGGACCCCATTCGCTTGAACTCCTTCTCCTGAAGGACTTCAAGGAGAGCTATTTGAGTTTGTTGCGGAAGAGTGTCGATCTCGTCCAGAAACAAAGTTCCGCCATGAGCTTCTTCGATAAGACCAGTCCGGGAGTCGCTTGCACCGGTAAATGATCCCCGCATGTGGCCAAAGAGTTCGCTCATAATAAGATCATGCGAAGCAAAGCTCGGCTGCATACGCACGAAAGGTCGGCTGCGTCGCTTACTTGCCTTGTGGATTGCCTGAGCAACAAGACCCTTTCCAACTCCCGTTTCACCACACAGCAGCACCGGTTGTGGTGTCGCAGCAGCGAAGGCAACTTGTTCCAGCGCCTTAAGCATTTTTTCACTCTGGGTGGTAAGCCCAAGTGCGGCGATGCCAGCAAGTAACTCGCTGTTTTTCCCTCTGGTCGCTCGCATTAGCCGAGCAACGTTTATCCCGTCATCAATGAGTGCTGCGAGATGGTCGAAGTCCACTGGTTTGGGAACAAAGCTTGCTGCTCCAGCATTGATGGAACGGATTCCCCATTCCGCGTCACCGTGTCCGGTGAGAACAAGTAATCGCGCACAATCTGTCACTTCGAAAAGTTTCGGGATAAGCGACAATCCACTTTCAGGGCCGCCACTGAGACCCAAGTCAAGCACGATCACGTCCGGTTTGATACGCTCCGCGACCTGAATGGCTTGGGTTTCGTTGTTGGCTGAATGGCATTCGAACGCAGAGCGTCGCAGCGCTGCTGATCGAATAAGTTGTCGTGTGAAGGTTTCCTCGTCATCAATAAATAGTACATGCGCTTTTTCATTATCCATTTGATACATCTCCATGGATAGGCTGCGTTACTAATCAGCGGCATCCTCTAAGCATTCTTAGAGCAACCGCCATACCAACTTTGAAAATGAAAAAATCGAAAGGAAAACAGGGAGTTACTTCTACACATCTTGCCTAAATTGGGGCGAGAAGCCCCATATGGGAAAGGGCGAAGTGCCACGAATGGTTAGTAATTATATGATAGTTTAAAGAATTTTTAAAGGGGAGTGATATTAGGCGTTTATAAAAACCGCATTGGGCGCTGTGGTAATTACTCTTTCGCTATGATACTGTCCTTAGATCGTCCTACCACGTTGTTCTTTGGAATGAGTAAACAAGATCTAACTTGTTTTGGCGTTTGCTCAAAAATGAAGATGAGTAAAACATGCTGTCCCGTTCAGTTCACCTCTGAAAGGGGCAGCTGCTACTGTTGAAGGTTTGCATTCAGCCGTTCTTCACTTGAGCACATGGAGTTGTTCAGGTGAAGAACGGCGATGGACGTATAAGCCGCGGGTTCCGCCTGCCGCTTATACGGAAAGAGAAGCGGTGTTCGCTTCCAACCATCAGGTTTCTTTGACGGGAGATTCCCAATGACTACTGGTCTGATTGACAGCACGCAAGTGCAGGACATCGAAGTACGGCTCATTAAGCCCGATCCGACGCAACCGCGTCAAGTCTTCGATGAGGGTGAACTTCAGAATCTAGCGGAGAGTCTGAAGGCTCATGGATTGAAATATCCGCTGCGTGTGCGACCAAGCGATGAAGTTGGCGATGAGCAGACATTTTTTGTTGTCGGCGGCGAACGCCGATGGCGCGCTGCTTGCCTCGCCGAAATCGAATCGCTCACTTGTATCGTGAACGATGGACCGTTCGCCCCCGACGAACTCCTCACCGAGCAGCTCATCGATGATCTGCATTCGGTAGGTTTGTCGGCGCTCGAACGGGCACGTTCCTACAAGCGTCTGATGGACCTCAAACGTTGCAGCGCCAATGATTTGGCTCAGCAACTGCGGGTCAAACGGACGTCAGTGACGCGCCCGCTGTCACTCCTTGCGCTGCCCGAGCCGTTGATCAAGAAGCTCGAAGCTGGGCAGCTCTCGACTCAAGCGGCCTATCTGCTCACGGAGCTTGGCGATGCGGAGCTTCAGACCCGCGTTGCCGAGAGCATTGAGCAGGACGAGCCCACGCTTCGGGCGATCCGGGCGATGGTCCGGCGGGCAAAGCGCGAAGCCGACCCGCAACGTCGTCCGCGCGATGGCCAAAAGCACCGCACGCTTAAGCATTATAGCGTGCGGCGAGGCGTTCACGTCACGTTGAATTCAAACAAACGCCTCGACGCTGAAGGAGTCATCGCAGTTCATGCTCACGTGCTCGGAGAATCAGTTCGGGACTACTTCTCCGTGACTGGTCAGGGTACTTCTGCCGACGCCAAAGTCGGAATTGCGGAAGTGCTTGATCTGATGAACGGGCTCCAACGGGCAAGTGGGAATCTGCAAGCAGCGGCCGACGACCTGCTTCGAAACGTGGGATTGCTGATCGTGACTCAGCTCATCCCGTTGTTTCGGCATCCGGAGCAACTCATCCAATCGGATGTGATCGCTCTTGTCAACGGACTGAACGTCACCACAAAGCGAGCGATCGCTCCGTTGCTTGAACGACCGGCAAGGTAATTGGGCAATTCCGCACCCGGCGGAAATTCCCATCGAGGGTTGTTGCACACAGTGGCAGCGACCCTTCGATATTGTGACGAGTAATTTTCAAAGGCCAGATCATTATCTTAACTGGTCCAAACGTGGGTAGAAGTGACTGAAGGTCATCGTTGGTGGGCGTTTGCGCCTTGCGACGGTGACCTGATCCAAAAGAGTTCTAGAAAAAGGAGGTTTTCATGTGCGCTAACAATTCCGGCGGCGCCTTGAAGGCCGCCATCCCGATTGGAATCTGTGTTGCTTGTGGCAACAAGCGAGAACTCCCTTACTTCCATCCCCAAGACCCCGAATTGGGAAGGGTCTGCGATTCCTGTCGGACCAAACTGGGGTCTCCGGTGGCAGAATGCGGCGAATGCGGCAAGACAAGGTCGCTTCCGTACAATCATCCGCTTGAGGAAGGCAAGGGAAGAGTCTGTAACGCGTGTTACGCCCGGCTTGCGCCGCCGGTGGGCGAATGTGCTGAGTGCGGCAAGGAAAAATCCCTTCCTAATTTTCATCCTGAAGATGAAAAGAAGGGGAGGATATGTAAAGACTGTTACGAGCTGCTAATAACGCCTGTTGGCAGGTGCACGGGGTGCGGCAAGACAAGGCGACTTCCGAATATACACCCCACCGACCCAGCGAAGGGAAGGATTTGCAGGGTGTGTAACAAGCATCTTCGGGCTCCCAAAGCTCGATGCGCTGCTTGCAAGGAAGAGAAGCTCCTCCCCTACAACCATCCGGATGACGCGGACTTGGGCCGCGTTTGCGAGGGATGCTACAAGGACCTCGCATATGCGGTTGGCATCTGTCCAGGGTGTGGTTTCGAGAAGCAGCTAACGAACCATCACCCTCAAGAACCGAGCCTGGGAAAGGTCTGTCACGCCTGCTACTGGCGGCTTGCGCCGCCAGTGGGTGAATGTGCTGAGTGCGGCGAAGAGAAGCGGCTCAGTTACAATCATCCCGACAACGCGACAGAGGTGGAGAGAGCACAAGCAAACGGCGTCTCACCGCCAGCTGAGCCTGACCATGAGGAAAAGGGAAGAGTATGTCAGGACTGCTACATGCTTCTTACCACTCCTTTCGGTCAGTGTGCTGAGTGCAGCGAGGAGAAGCTGCTTCCGCTCTACCATCCTCAGGACAAGAGCAAGGGCAGGATTTGCAGGGCTTGCTATCAGCGGCTGAAGCCTCCTTTGGGTAGATGCTCCGTATGTCGCAAGAAAAAGCGACTGCGGCACAAGCACCCGAAAGACAAGCACAAGCCCAAGAGCAAGCGCCGGAGCGTGTGCGTAACTTGCTACAAGAAGCTCAACCCCGGTCCAAAAGGGAGATGCGGTGAATGTGGTGAGAATAAACCACTGCCGTTTAATCACCCGAAGGATCGGAAAAAAGGCAGAGTATGCAAGACGTGCAGGGATGCTCTCGCTCCTCCGGTCGGTGATTGCGCTGCGTGCGGAAAGAAGAAGCGTCTTCCCCGCACTCACGACGGAAAGAGGATTTGCAGCACTTGTTCTCGGAACTTGAGCGCGCCGATCGCGGAATGCGTTGCGTGCACCCAGACCAAGCGGCTGCCATACCTTCACCCGAAAGAGCCGACCAAAGGACGTGTTTGCGGACCGTGCTACCGTCTCCTGAAGTAGTGCGCACCGGCAGCAGAGGAACAAATCGGGTGCAGACGGGGCCTCGCCCGTCTGCACCTATTTCCTCTCTTATGGTTGAAAGGATCAGGTCATTTGATTATTTGAGTTCGTAAATAGTTTCGCGGTCGGCAATAAAACGACTCGTCGTCATTATGTAAATCTAAATTGTGAGGGGAAATGGCGACAGGTGTCGCGTTTGAAACCTCCTTTTAGTTAAGTTCCCAACCATCCTCACCCTCCGCAGGGCCCAACTCCCGCTCGATGTCCGCAAACGTGTTCCCGATCATGGTGTAAGAGAATTTCTCCCACCAATCAAGGAAAGCGTTCACGGCATCTTCGGCAGTCGGATGCGGTCCATACACCTCTTCATCCTCGAACTGAATATGATCCGTCGAATCTCCGACGTAATATTCGCCCGAGGTAAAGAGACGCGAGATGGTGAAGGAGTGGCACCCGTCCGTAAGCCCGAACCCGAATACTGGAGTGCCGCATGGCACCATAGTACTCAAGTAAATCGACAGCTCGGAAGGCACTCGTCCTTCGGTGGTGAGGCGGTCCTGAAGTTCCTCAAATCCTTGCATTTCGGCGGCGTGATCGATCATGGCGGTTCTCCTTTTCGTTAGTGTAAATGGAATCATTCTCCCAGGTGCATTTGCGAAAAACGCAAATCTACCTGAGAGAAGACTCCCGAAAAAAAGAGAAAGCCTGTCAATGCTCCCGAAAAGCATTAAAACCCTAGCAAACGCGACTTCCCGTATTTACTGAATATTCCTGATATTACTCAGCAAATACAAACTTCGCGCTCAGAAAGAGGCGCATGCAGCGCCACGAAAACCGTCTCTCGTCAGGTGGAGAGATTTCACCAACCAGTGATTCCGGTGGATCATGCGTCCCGAACCGTACCGTCCGCGAGACATCTCCAGAAGTCAGCGACGCCGCTTTCGATGCTTGTGACCGAAACGACGATCGGAGACATCGAGTTGACCCATCGTGAACCGAGAACGACACCGCTGGACTTGGCACCGTGCCTCGTTCCGCCAGCCGCTTGCGACTTTCGGATGTGAGGCGGAGTGATGTCCTCGAAAGAACATTCCTCCAGGTGGAACAGATGGCCGTCGACAGCCGTCAGCTTACCGTTCAGGGAAATGTAGGTCCCATCCGGGTAAACCATCTCGACCGCAACGTTACTACCGATCATATCCTTCACTGTTTGCTCCTCTCAATAGTTACCTTGGATATCTCGAAGCCGGTTCAATAGTCTGAGTGACTATCCAATCGGCTTCGAAAATCTTCTGGAGCTAGAGCAACAGCGAAAGATTATCGCAACGTGCTCAAAACCTGTTGGCACTGGAGCGCCCTCGGTCACCGAGTTTTGGCCACCGCTAGAGCGCCCTTTCATTGACGCTAACACGTCAAAATCGTCTACCCTGAATAAACTCCTTCTAAGAGCAGTGTTAGTAGTACAAGGACAGGTAATATTATAGATGGATCTTTGGGCAGTGCTGCTTATAATATATCATCGGCGTGCATAATAAGCCGAAAATACTTATCTTTCTGGTTAAGCGTTGTTGGCACTGTAGTACCCATGTTCTTCAAGCCACGTTTCGCCTTTATATTGAAGTTCACCAAGCTGTTCCATCCCCACGAGTTCCAGTCGGGGAACGACCTCAAGAAATGCGCCGATCCAAATTGCTGGTGAGTGCTCCTCACTGTTGGTAACGAGCGACAGGAAGTTTTCGATCGTTACGCTGATGTCGTTGCCGTTCGCACTGGCTGACGTTGCGCTTGGAGTAGATCCGTCTGCATTGTTTCGTTTGCTTTTCCCGTTTTGATGACTTGCAAACCCATGCTCAATACGTTGCGATAGGCTATCAAGAGCGCCTAAAATACGTTCTTCCACTCGAAAGAGCAGCGAGTGGACAAGACGAGGCGCATTCTTGGGATCGTTCTGGTCGTATTCTCCTTCAACTATTTTTGAGAGTTCTTCCTTTACCGCAAATGCTAGATCGAGATTGTCACGCAGGACATCGGCCAGATTTGTCCCCCGAGCGCGACGTTCCACTTCGAGACGGTTTCTCTGATCGGCACGGATTCTGATTGTTGCCTGGACAAGACTCTCTTCGGACCGTTCGATGTTTTCTTTTTTCTCACTTATGGCGATCTCACTCATATCACACCTCACTCATTTGCCTTTTTGTTTACGGGGAGTAACTCGATCTGCTGCGTTACGTTTTTGGGAATTTGTTTCCTTTTTGATTGCGTCGTTTTTTTGGAGGCTTCTTGTTCTGGCGCAACAGAAGTTTTTGCGACCGACTTCTCTCCAGACCCTGACTGCTCAGAAATCAAGGGCCAACGTGCTTCCTTCAGAGTAAGCTTGTCAGACAGCGGCGGCGGAATCTTCGAACGTTGGAGAAGCTCGGGGATTTTATAGTATGGGATCTTTTCTCCTAAAATTGGCGGGAAACCGTTTCTAAGGATGATGCTCTTATCTCGGGGAAGCCGGGCGCATTCATCCGGGGTAAGAAGCAGCCTTCCAAGGGACTGCTTTGGTTTGCTTCCTCTTTTGTTGAAAAGGTCATCAAACACGCCCGCCTTCTTTTCGCGGGTCTCCGTGCCAAGGAGCTTCGACAGGTAATTAGCGGTTTCCAGACTATTTGGGGCAAAGGCTATCTTTACATCGCAGTTACTGGTGATTGATTCGTTTTTGCCATAAAGCTCAAAAAGTTGAGAGAAATCCTGAAATACGAAGAGTCCGTAGATACCGTAGCCACTTGCAAGTGAGAAATGCTGTTGAATTGTCGGTGAATAACCGAGATGCGCGCATTCATCGAAGATTTGAAGCAGGGGATGTTTGTAAGAGGGCGCCGGTCTTCCGTCTTGGAAGCTTAGCTGCTCGGTGTTTCTGGTGCCGGCAAGTGTAAAGAACAGCCGATGAAGCGGCTGGACACGTTCGAGGTCGGCAACTGGGGTGGTCAGGTACAGACTCACCGGCTGTTCATGATTCATCAAATCTGACAAGCAGAAATCGCTTTCGGAGACGTTTTCAGCCATGATCGGATCGTCAAACGGTTCAAGGTAACTTATCGCGGCACTCACAATCGAGCTTCGCTCCTTCTCTGACTTGCTCAACATATCCCGTGCGATATGCGCAACTGCGGGGTGGGTAGCGGTGGGTTTATTGTCGTCTGAATCAACCCACTTACAGCGAAGCTCCGGGTCGTGTGAAGCGCGAAGCATTGCAAGCAAGGTATCTTCGAGGTCGCGGCTGGTGGTTGTAAGCAGACGGTAGCACCCGGGAAGTGTTTTCTCGCTGCCAGCATACAACTGGTGAAGTATTGCTGCCTTTATCAGTCTCGCCCCCATGATCCGCCAATGGCGTTCGTTGTCCGTCCGCGAGAGTGACGAATCGGATGTTGTAAGTGTAAGGGCAATATTTTGAGCGTCACGGACATCATTTGGATATGGCCGAATCTCAAGAAGCGGATTCCAGTGAGCGGTGGTTCTATCACTGCTTGTTGCGTCGAACCTGAGACACACTGAATTAAAATGTTTCTTTCGCCATCCGGCAGTGAGCGCCCAGAGCTCGCCTTTGATGTCGTTAAAGAGAATGCTGTGCTCCCAGGTAAGCGCTGTAGGAACAACCACAGTAACACCTTTGCCACTTCGGGTGGGACTCACCACAATGACGTGACCCTCGCCGTCGTAGCGAAGAAGCTGAGGCTTGCCGTTTCGCTTGATCGCTCCGACGACGATCCCTCGAATGCTCAACAATCCTGACGCTCTTATCTCTCGGTCCGTGGCCCAATGCGCCGATCCGTAGTCGCCCTTCTGTTGGGTGTCCTTCGGGAGGTATGGACGGAGAACAGTAAAAAGTGCTCCAGCAACTAAAGTCGTTGCAACGCTGAATATCCAGAGGAAGCTAATGGAATGAGCGGCTAGTTGGTGGGCAATAAAGATGCCACTTCCAATGGAGAATACTGCTATTGAGACCAGAATGATTTCTCGAATATGCTGTTTTTCCATTTTTGTTACGTTCTCCTAATCGCTTTTTGTTCCTCTTTCGGATTCGCTCTTACGTTCTTGGGTGAGTTCATCCTCTCGGTTGAGCGGAACTAAGAACGCATTTGCAAAACGATTGCGATAGCCTGCAAGCAATCGTCTTGCTTTGTCCTCGTCTTGTTGGTGAATTTGCTTCCAGTTGTTTTCCTTCACGATGTCGATAAAATGTCGAACCGGATCTCGACGATGCTCGGTGGCTCTGACTGCTGCTGATACAAAGTTCAGCGCATTTGCCTCGGTAGGTGCAATCCAGCCTGCTTGAGTGGCTTGAGTAAAGAGAGATTCAAGTCGCGAAATGTGTCGGAGATCGTGAGACAGGATATTGCCGAGTTCAGGGCGACGTTGCTGTTCTTCATGACGCTCTCGCTCACGGAGCTGTTGGAGTTCATCTGCCCAATTATCTGAAAGCCCTATTCCTGCTTCTCGCAGTTTTTCCGCGCGCGCCTGAAGCGCCTTGTTCCACTCGTCGCGAAAACCTTCTCGGGCCGGAAGCACTTCGTTAAGCGTGCCCGTTTGCAGATAGCGAATTACTTCCCGGTCGAACTCCTCACTCCGTTTCCAATCACGTAATGGAATCGCGGTAAGCGAGATGACTGTCGCACCTCGCTCCAACCGGTGATGGAACACTTTCTTTGCAGAAAAGAAAATCACGTCGCCAACGCGAATATCTTGGGATTTAATCTGATTTCTTATAGTCCGAGAAATGGCCAGGTGAATCTTTCCTTCAGGACTATCGAGTAATGCGAATCGGTCCTTATGGAGGTCACGGCTGAGTAATCTACCGAAGATTGTCTCCTCGCTGCGGAGACTTTTGCTTCGGACATTATGGTGTTCAACGTCAGTGTAATAAAGCTGTTTTCCGTCCCGATTGAATTCTCTTGTAGAAAGCGTAACTTCGTCTCCGCTTTGAACAAGTCCTTCTCGTACTATGTGACCAATCCCTCGTGCAGCTCGAATGTGTGCAAGAATCCCGACAGGCTTTCTTATTACAAGGTATGCCGGTCGAGAACTTTCCTCGGAAAAGATTATTTCGGTAACGGTTCCTGATAGGGGGCTTCCGATTTCAATTTCTTGAAGCGGTATCCCGTCTCGGGAGACCGTTGTTCGAGCACGAGCGCTTCTGTAATGTCTTGACGCGTCTTTCTTTCGCTGTAGTTGCTCAACATCGTCCAGCGTATAGCCTCGCGCGTCCAGCACTCGCCTCCGCTTGGCGGCTTGCCGATTCCATTCTCTTGTAAAGGTAGTTGGCGCTACTGTACTTAAACGAGAGAGTTCTTCAGGGTTTTGAGTGAAGGCATACTTATCAAGTGCATAAGAGACGGCCCAGTGCTCAAGACGGCTCAGGTCGATAAACTGTATTTTTCTTTCACCGAGTGAGAATTCTCTACCTCTGAGAGTGATCACATCTCCGATGGTTATTTCAGATCGGGCAATGGCCTCTTTAATCTTCTTGGACTGATAAATAAGATGGAGCTTTCTATCGGTGCCCTCTAACAAGAGTTTTTCACCGTCATTTATCCCGAGGTCTATTATCCTTCCTGTAAGTTCTTCTCCTTGACGCAATTTAGTGTGAACCAGCGGTAGTTCATCGAATTCTCGAAGACTATCCTTAATCTGCGCCACTTTCCGCTTCCACTCTTCTGCAAAACCTTTGGTTGTCTGTGCGATGCTGTTGTGTTGGTCCGCACGTGCATCCTTGAGAAGTTCTTCACTTGATGCCCAGTCAATGTACCGCGTCAGGGAGGTATAGTAGATGGTGCGGACAGTTCCGTTTATTTGCTTGTCGAATGATTTTCCTGTGAGAACAATAACGTTTCCGACCGGAAGCTGTTCCTTATTGATCTGTTCTTGAATCTGGCCGGAAATTTTGAAATACCGAACTGTTCCGTCCGTTGAATCAAGTGCGAGGTAGCGCCCGCCATTAATCGAAAGGTCCAGAATTCTTCCGATGATTTGTTCACCTTTGGCGAGCGTTGTCGGAAGTAGACCTTCAGAGATCCAGGTTCTTGTGTTTTTCTCAAAGTTATCGTCCAGCGCGATACCGCGACTCTCCCATAGAGCCTGACGACGTTTAAGTGCTTTAGTAAGCCAGGTTACAGGCCCGTCAGACGGCAGGCGACCAAGTTCCTTAAGGAGTTTATCGATCGATGTGAATCCGCTTGCGGTTGAGGACAATTCTTGTTCGTCAAGGAACTTGAGCCAAGCTGGTTGGCGTTTCACGTCCTCGCTAACTTTTAAGCGTATTTGACTGACCTTCTCTTCCATCAAGGACAGCAAGGCTTGTTTGCTTGGAGCAGCAAGATTGCGGAGTAGTTGGTAACTCCCGTCGTTGTTTTGCTGGAGAATCTCCCAACGTGTCCAAGTATTTGCTCGTGCAAGTATGTACTTCTTTTCGTTGTCCTTGAGATTCTCTTCGCGAATACTTCCAGAGCTAGTTATCAGCTCAGCGATTCTGTCGTCACTTGGGCGAATCTCGGTGTGAGGGGTTCTCTTTGCTTGTATTGAAACCGTAGTGCCGACACTCGGTGCCCAGCTAAGTCCCGCATCGCTCAGTTTGACAATTCTTCCGGTTGAATCTCGTATATCCTTAACAAGGATTCTTTCTTCACCTACGCACTGAATTTCTCCGACAATCAAGCGATTCTCATTGTTCAATTTGCCTTCGTGCTCTGAGATGGAATCCGGTGCTGCATTCTCGCCTTCTGACTCGATGTAATCTCTCGGATTCCACTCCCAGGCTTTCGAGTCTGTTTCTGTGAAACGGATCGCTTCCAGGCGAGTCTTCCAGTCCCGATCGTGCGGTGTAAAGTTTTTAGCCCGAAGCTCAGCGACTCTCTCCTGGACTGCCTGAGCCCAGTCGTTTGCGAAACCGACTCGTGGCGCGTCTTCCCGAGAATCGTTCGTGTGCTTGAGAGTCGCCACGGCCTCGTAATCAAGGGGTAGGCACTTTTTCCAATCGCTGTGGATTTGAACCGCTGTGAACTCTCTTTTAGTTACCTCTGCTGTGTCGTTGTCTGATATTTCAGCGATGCGCCTTTCAAGTGTCACTACATCATTTACTTTGACCTTTCCCTCTCGGGCACCTTTTGGTTGGTTGAAGTGATAGGTGACACCGTCCGTGCCTTCAACGAGCATGAATTGCTGATCGCCAAAAGGATCTCGAATATTAGTTCCCACAACCCGTCCGGTAAGAGTCTCTCCCAGGTCAAGGCGTTTTCGAATGACGCCGGATGCCTTGAGCGTCCGGACAAATTCCCAGCCAGGTACCTGCTCTTTTATAAGCTGTTGTCGGAGAGAGAGTCGCTTTAGAGTCTCGGCAAGATCGGGAGAGAGTCGCCACGAATTAGGTGAGATATTTTCACAGAGCCCCAACTCAGAAAGAAATGTAAGCCGGAGTCGTTCCTGTTCACGGGACTTATTTTGCCGCCAATTAGAAGACTCTTTTTCGGGAAACCGAATGATCAGATTTGAATCTGCCTTCCAGAGCAAAGCCCTGTCAATATCGGTGAGCCTCTCTGAAAAAAGTTCTTTCTCTCGCCGTTCCAGAATCTCGGGATACAGTCTCGGACCAAGCTTTTTGGTGACGAGTTCACGACTTCGTGTCCGCAGAATGTCACCTAGATATTCCTCAATTTCGAGTGATTTGTGCGCCGTATCAATTCCCCGGAGGGCGACATGTACATGGTGATTATCGGTGTTCTTGTGGAGAATCGCTACCCATTCGGTTTGCCGGGATAGGTCCCTTTCCATTTGCGCCAGTAGTTCGCGCGTGTGTTCTTTGAGATCGAGTCTCTCGGCGTATTCCGGGGAGATGATAATTTTGTGCAGCTTTTCATCTCCTGCGGCTTCCCACTCGGCGAGAGTCTTTGTGATGTGCACCCGATCCTCGGTTTTTGAGAAGCCGTCTCCGAACCGACTCTTGTCCCGTTCGAGATAGCGTCCGTGCGCAGGCCATGTGCCGCGAGATTTGTTGTAAGACTGCTTGACCTTGATAACGACTCTCTGGGAGCGGGGAGAAAACCGGTCAAACATTTGTTGAGAGTCGCTTGCGACTCTCAATGACCTCTGCGACCATTTCCGAATCTTGCCCAGCTTGATGATTGGTTTCTTGATTCTTCGCATCTGTTTCATAAGAGAGTCTCCTCAGCAGTTCAGATAAGCGTGGAGAAAGGAGAAGCCACAGAGTTCGTTTTCGGTGAGAACCGGTTCGACTACGCCGAGAATCTTCGTAACCGGCCCGAAGTAACGGCTGTCCAGACTGCCGCTTACGTGGTTGGAAAGAAGCCAGAATTCTCCCGGTCTCAGAACGTAGATTCCAGTCTGGTGGGGAACTGCCCGCCCCAGCGGATCAATCAATAAAATCCGTGTATTCGGAACAGACTCTCCGTTAATAAATAGACCGTTAAGGCGAATCTCAACCGAGTCGCCAGCGATGGCCGCAACGTATTTCATCACCGGGCGTATCCCACCGATGCATCGCCCCGATTCGACATAGCCTCGTGTGCGCACGAGAGTCGCATACGGTTCAGGGATGCATGCCCCGACAATCGAAGCGCGTGTTATCGGCGTCCCGGTGATTCGGTAGATACCAAGAGGCATACTTTCGCTTCTGTTAAAAATGAAGTGTGTCGGGATAATGTAAAGAATCGCAAGTGCAGCGGCCAAATATGTCGCAACGGAAATCGCGACAGGTCGAAGCTGTCTTTTCTTTTGGTATGAACTTTGCTCTTTCATAAAATGACAATCCTCAGACTCGTATGTAGCGAGAATCGTACCAACGCGAGTCGCGAGCGATGTTGTGAAAATACAAGTGGTTAGTGAAAGAGAGGTTCTACGCAATCAGGTAAGATGCCTCATCGTAAGTGGGGCAAGTCGCCACAGAAACTTATGTGGATAGTCACAAAGAGATTTGATTCGAGACAATTAATTTAAAACGTGTTAGCTACTTCGTGCTATGCCGAGGAAGAAAGAAATTATCGCAATTGAACAAATCGAGAGTTGTATTTACGAGATCCGAAATCATAGAGTAATGCTTGATTCAGATCTCGCAAAAGTCTACGGGGTCGAAACGAAGCAATTCATACGGGCGTTCAAACGCAATATAGATAGGTTCCCTCAAGATTTCGCCTTTCTCTTGTCAGATCAAGAACTTACAAACTTGAGGTACCAATTTGGCACCTCAAGATCGTGGGGTGGTCGGCGCACTCTTCCTTATGTGTTTACCGAACATGGAGCAATCATGGCTGCTACGGTGCTTAACTCACCTGTGGCTATTGAGATGAGCATTCACGTCGTGCGGGCATTCGTTAAAGCCCGTCGTTTCATTGAACAGCACAAAGACCTTGCTCGGGAACTGAAAGATCTGAAGCAGAAGCTGAGCGTTAAATTTAGCGAATACGACAAACAGTTTCGGATCGTGTTTGAAGCAATCGATCTTCTTATCGCTCCGCTTGAAGAAAGAAAGGGTAGGCGAATCGGCTTCAAGAATGACTGAATTCCGAATCTGAATCCGCGACTCGCGGTGCTCTAGCGACTCTTTCCGGTCAAAATCGAGAGTCGCTAGAGAGACTCTCCAACAAACAGCGACTACAACTTGAGACTCGCATTTTCATCTTTAATAACAACAACTTACTTTTCCAAAGAGTCGCCAGTTATCTTGCCCTAAAAAACGGTAAGCGGTGCGTGAAAATCCGTCGGGAAAATGCTCCAGCGCCTCTCCGGTCAATTCGAAAATGAGGAAGGAAACGAGATACAACATGCGTTCTCGTCTCCTTCCTAAGCCGCTACGTCACGTATCAAGCAATGTTTGTGTGATGAGTGCAGCGGTTCTCCTGATCGCGCTTAGAGAGTTACTTACAGCCTCCTTATTGCCATTCCACAACTGAATATAATCACTCGAAGCGTTCCCAGTATGTAGCCCGATTGATTTACTCACGACATAGGCCACTGCTTCCGCTTCGGTTTCAGCTTGACGCTTTGAGAGATCCTTTCGCATTTCTCTTTTATGAATCAACTCATGCGCGATTTCATGGGCGAGCACATGAAATTCTACTGCCGGAACAAGACCGCTTCTCAAGAGAATCTCCCCGCACCTCGAAACGCCTTCGGCTCGAAGTTCATTGCTGTAACCTAATTGAATTCCTTGGTCAGAAGCGAATTGTTTGAGCCTCTGTAAATACCTTCCCGGATCGCCGGCGACGTCAGCGAGTTTAGGCAGTTCTTTCCCGTCTGTTTGGCTTACGTCAAAGACACAGACGGGCCGAAAGAAGAGAATCTCTTTCGACTCTCCATCTGTTCCTTGGAGCGAGTCTGTAGCGACTCTGTTTTCTTCACCGAGTCTCGTCCTCATCGGAGCCCAGATTCGTATAGCCTTTTCATCCTTTTTCACCTGCCTACCGAGTTGCTTCCAACTGGCATAGCCCATAACCCGACTCGCGTCAGGTTTTTGAATCAGAATTAAGAGGAGATTCCTGAAGCTGTATCGCGGGAAACGTGACATCACTTCCAAGTAGCGAATCATTTCGTCACTCTTCCCGTTTTCAAGCGACCGGCAGAGAGTCGCTAGCGCCTCTTCGGTCATCTGCTTCAATTTACTCTGTTGGGATTGTGTCTTTATATCGAGAGTCGTTGTTTCCATCATCGCACCTCGTCAGAATTACGGTTAAAAAAGGTATTCCGCGCGATCATTTCGCTATCGCTAAACGAAAAATGCTCGTCGTCGCTGATAATGATGTGGTCGAGTACGTTGATCCGGAGAAGCTTTCCGACCTCACAAAGTGCTTTCGTTATTTGTCTATCTTCCTCGCTGGGTTTTGTATCACCTGAAGGGTGATTGTGACTGACGATGATACTTGATGCGCCGACTATCAAAGCTCGCTGAAAAATCCCGGTAACATCAACAGGGCACGATTGCTTTCCACCGATTGCGATAATCGAATAACTAGCGACTCGGTTACCCGCATCGAGGAAAAGCGCTATGAAATGCTCTCTTGAGTTGTCTACTAGGACACCACGAAGAAAATTCGCCACTGCTTCAGAGTCTCGAAAGCAGGGACTCTTTCGCTTCGGTCCACGATATTTAACAATCACTTCCCGAATGTAATCGCTTTCTTGTTTTTCTATTTCGATGTGCATCGCATTACCCCCAACGTTTCTGGTTAATAGAGAGAGTCTTGCCTACGGCAAATTTTTTTCGTCGTCCCTCTCACTCTTCGTGGAGGGCGATGAAAAAAATTAAAATGCGAACGGCGCGGTGGTTGGCCGGCGGTTGCGCCGAAGGCAAAACGGATGACAACTAAACTCGGGGGCGGAGAGGTGAGAGTGGCTGGGTTTAGTTGGCGGCCGTTTTGGGGCGGGGTCTTGGGCCAACCACCGTGCCGTTCACCTCAGCGGGGTGAGCAAGAGCGCAGCGATGCGTGGGTGGGGGTGCGGTAGATTATCAATAGGGCACACAAGTTCCAAGTCTAGAGGGGTGTCTTGCAAGTGTCTACGCCGACTTGAAACTTGTCCCGGATACCTTGCTTGGCTTTGGTGTTGACCGGCTTGATTATACGAAAGGGTGGAGGAGAAGCTCTTGGCCGTTTTGCGTCTGCTCGAGCGCTTCCCGTTGCTTCGTGGACGGTTTGTATTTGTGCAACTAACCGCAACGCTTTCGATGTCGCAACAAGAACAGCGAGACCGAATGCGCGCTCTACTGGCTGAGTTTAATGTCTGCCGTTGGGCGGGACGAATGTTGGTTGATGCCTCACGTATTCGTGGGAAGGATCGCCTGAGCGCCAGATTAAGCGATCAATCAGTGGCGTTGTAATAAACTCTATCAAATCAACTCAGAAGTTCTTGATGGTCACATACGCTTTCACATTGTAGAGGAGAAGGATCCGAAAAAGATTAAGAAAGCGGGTGAAGAAGTCATTTCTATCGTCAGGTCATACCTTAAATGAAACGAGTTAAGGAAACGTGGGTGTGATAAAAGGTTTTCTTGCTCACCGTGAGATTCAATGCACGTGCCTTGGATAACCTATATCACGGTGTTCGAAGAGCTCCTCATGGTTGCAATGTCGGTCCTGGTGTTATTCACGTAGGCTTGATAAGGCACCGTTTTTTCCATTCAAAATATAGGGCTGGGTATACAAGAAGTTCCAAAAGGAAGCTTGTAAAGAGCCCTCCAATCATTGGCGCGGCGATGCGTTTCATCACGTCGTTACCCGTGGACATCGAGAACATGATTGGAATAAGACCCATGAACGCGGCCATTACGGTCATTAATTTTGGCCGTATTCTCTTTACCGCTCCATGAATGATCGCGTCTTTAAGATGCCCGAGTGTATTCATCTCTCCTCGTTTTTTTCGCTCATCAAAAGCGAGATCGAGATACAGCAGCATGAAGACTCCTGTCTCAGCATCAAGGCCCATCAGCGCAATCATTCCAACCCAGACAGCAATGGAGATATTGTAGCCAAGAAAATAAAGAAGCCAAATGCTGCCAACGAGAGAGAAGGGAACAGCAAGCAGCACGATAGAGGTCTTTACAAACGACCGAGTGTTCAAATAAAGAAGCAGAAAAATAAAAAATAACGTAACTGGGAGAACGACCTTAAGTCGTTCTTTGACTCGCTCCATGTTTTCATACTGGCCACTCCAAATGAGGCTATATCCTGTGGGAAGAGCAACTTTCTCTTGGACCACTCTTTTTGCATCATCAATATAGCCTCCGATATCTTTTCTTGTTATGTCGACATATACATACCCTGCAAGAAGACCGTTCTCGTTTCGTATCATTGAGGGGCCTTGCACCATTTTAATGTCGGCAAGTTGTGCAAGGGGTATCTGCATTGCGCCCGAGGAGGTTGGAACGAGCACGCGTTTTAGCGTTTCGACATCATCTCGGAATTCTCGAAGATAGCGGACATTGATTGGGTAGCGCTCGCGGCCTTCAATGGTGTAGGAGATATTTTCTCCTCCAACTGCTGAGTTGACAATCATGTTTGCTTCATCAATGGTTACTCCGTAACGAGCAAGTGCTTCTCGATTGAAGACAAAATCAAGATAGTAGCCTTCTGCTGCTCGTTCAGCGTAAACGCTTCTTGTATCGGGGATGCTTTTAATAGCGGCTTCTATCTGTTCGCTGATGTTCTGAATAATTTTTAGATCAGCGCCCAGGACTTTAATTCCTATCGGCGTTCGAATGCCGGTAGAGAGCATGTCAATTCGATTCTTAATCGGCATCGTCCAGATATTAGGAATCCCGGCAAATCGAAGTTTGTCGTTCATCCGTGATTGAAGTTCTTCAAGACTCTCATGGGGCGGGGAAGTCCACTCAAAAAGTGGATGAATGAACCGAGGAAGGTTCGAATACCAGGTATCAAGCTTTTTCCACTCTTCGGTCGGTTTAAGAACAACTGTAGTTTCAAACATTGAAAGCGGTGCTGGATCGGTTGATGTTTCAGCACGCCCAGCTTTGCCGTACGCGCTCTGAACCTCAGGGAAGCCCATTAAGAGTTTGTCTTGAACTTGAAGCAGACGTTTTGCTTCTGTAATTGACATTCCTGGAAAAGCGGTAGGCATGTAAAGTAGACTTCCTTCGTTAAGCGGAGGCATGAACTCAGTGCCCAAGTGAAGAAATATGGGAATGGTTGTTAGAACAAGTAAAATAGCCCCAATGATCGTTAGATACGTATGCCTTAAAACGAAATTAGCAACGGGTTCATACACTCTAAAGAGAACTTTGCTGATCGGATGTTTCTCTTCTGGATAGTAAGTGCCGACAAGGAACGCATTAGTAATTCCCGATAACCAGCGAGGCTTGAAAGTAAATTTGTCCATTCGAGAGAAAAGCATTCTAAGGGCGGGGTCGACAGTTACGGCAAGAAGTGCTGCTAGAGTCATGGCGAGGGTTTTTGAGATAGCAAGGGGTCTAAAAAGACGACCTTCTTGGTCAACAAGCATAAAAATCGGTATGAACGAAACAGCAATGACAAGGAGAGAGAAGAAAACAGACGGAGCAACTTCTTTTAATGCACGAAGCCTTACCTCGTGGAAATCGCCATTTCTCCCTGACGTATTCCATTCTTCGAGTCTCTTATAGGCATTCTCTACTTCAACAATCGCGCCATCAACGAGTATTCCGATTGAGATAGCAATTCCTGCAAGTGACATGATGTTCGATGTGACGCCCATGAAATACATGGGAATGAAGGCCAGAAAGACTGAGATAGGGATGGTGAGTATCGGAACAATTGCTGAAGGAATGTGCCAGAGAAAAATAAGAATAACGATACTGACAATAATAACTTCAGCAATGAGTTCGTGCTTTAGTGTATTGAGCGCTCGATGCACGAGATCGGAACGGTCATAGGTCGTGACTATTTTGACTCCATTTGGGAGAGAAGGGCGGATTTGTTCAAGTTTTTCTTTTACTCGGTCAATCACATTAACGACATTTTCGCCTTGTCGCATGATAACGATTCCACCAGCGGTATCTCCCATGCCGTTTAGATCGGTAACACCTCGACGAATGTCAGGGCCAAGCTCCACCGTGGCGATGTTTTTTACAAGAATCGGCGTGCCTGTTTCGTGTTCGTTTGAAACAACGATGTTTTCAATATCTTCTATGCTCTTTGCATATCCTCGCCCACGGACCATGTATTCGCGGCCAGAAAATTCAACGACGCGCCCTCCTGTGTCATTGTTGCCACTTCGAATTGCCTCTATCAGCAGTGGCATACGGATGCCGTAGTGGGAGAGTTTATTTGGGTCGACGTTTACCTGATATTGCTTTACAAAACCTCCGACCGATGCGACCTCAGCAACACCAGGAACAGATTGAATATGAAATTTAAGCTGCCAGTCCTGAATACTTCTAAGTTCTGCTAAGTCAAGAGAACCAGAATCATCCACAAGAGCATACTGATAAACCCAACCTAAACTTGTAGCATCCGGCCCAATCTCGGTTCTTACTCCCTGCGGGAGCCTTGGGAGAATCTTACTTAAATATTCAAGCGTCCTGCTTCTTGCCCAATACAGATTTGTTCCATCTTCAAAGATTACATAGACATAGGAGTAACCAAAGTCAGAGAACCCACGGACGGCTTTTATCCCAGGGGTTCCAAGAAGTGAGGTAACGATGGGATAGGTAACCTGGTCTTCAATGATATCAGGGCTTCTATCCCACCTTGAATAAACGATAACTTGCGTGTCAGAGAGATCGGGAATAGCATCAAGTGGAATGTTCTTAAAACTCCACCATGCGCCCACAAGAAGGGCGAGTGTCATCGTGATGATAAAAAGTTTGTTTTTCGCGCTAAATTCAATCAGACGACAGACCATCGATTACTGCTCCTTCGAGTTAGATTGAGAGGAAAGAGCGTTTTGCACGACGGCTCGCAGTCTTGATTCTGAATCGATTAAAAAGTTAGCAGCGGATGCAACTGTGTCACCTGCTGATAGTCCAGAGGAAATAATAAATTTTCCTTTACTCTTCGTTCCCAGTTCAACCTTCGTCGGTTCAAAGCGGCCTGATTGATCAATTCGAAATACGAGGTTTATATCTCCCGTGTGAATGACGGAGTCTTCTGGTACGACGAGCTGCTCACCAAGCGAAGCTTGAATTCTGACCGTAAGAAACATATTCGGTTTCAGAAGGCGAGATGGGTCTGAAACTTCCGCCTTGACGTTAACTGTTCGAGTGGCAGCAGTAATAATCGGGCTAATGCTTACCACTTGTCCTTCAAACTTTTGTGTTGGGAATAGGGGAGATTCAGCAGAGACTATCTGCCCCATCTTCAAGTAAGGAAGCTCATATTCATAGACATCGGCATATACCCACACCTTGCCTTCTGGAAGAAGTAGGCTCTTTGCATCAAACTTGTTGCCCTCAAGGGATGTAACTTGCTCATCTGTGAATCCCATCAGTTCAAGCTTGAGTCTCGATGACGAAACGAGGGCCTCCGAGCTTTCTTTAACCGTCTCGGATGTGTTTTGCGTAAGCCTTGCAGTCTCTCTTGCCACTCTATACTCTGCAATCGCTGAGTAGAGATCCGGGTCGAAGGCGACTCTTCCGGAAGCTTTAATTTCATAATTTACTGTTTCCTTTTCAACTTTTGCTTTCTTCACCCCGATGAGCTGTTGATTTGCTTCGGATAAGAGTACGGGTATTCGGCCCTCCAGGGTAGGTGTTTGGTTATCCTCAGCTTCGTCTTCATAGACCGGAATAAAATCCATTCCCATTTCATCTTTCATGGGAACGGGTGATGTGACATTTTTCCCCATCGGATGTCTGTAAGAGAGGATTGTGCGCACTTTTGTTGGCTTTGTACCGGCGCGAGGTTGATCTTCGACTTGTAGAGACATTCCACAAACAGGACAGTTGTCTGGACGGTCAGAAGTGACTGATGGATGCATGGGACAGTAGTAGTGCGCAGCCTTTGCAGTTTGCTGACGGTCTTTCGTAAATGAGGAGAGGTCTCGTCTAAGAAGTATGAAATAGTGTCCAAGCAGTGAAATGCCAAGGACTATAATGAGCGCCTTCACGAGTGAAAACTTTTTCATAATTATTCCCCACTCAATTCAAGTGAGCCCCCGAGAAGCTTTTCTAGCTCGGCAATCTTTATTTCGTGCTGAGTAAGAGCTTGTTGATAGTTCAGTTGAGCTTCATAGCGACTACGGATGAGATTTAGCACTGAAGTCAGTTGCACGCTTCCAACCTCGTACGCCTTCTCTGCCGAAACAATTGCGGCATGCGTTAAAGGAAGAAGTGCGTTTTTTGCAAGTGATCGGCGCGCTTCACTTTCCCTTATTTCAGCAAGGACTTGATGCAATCCATGGATGATTTCGTTTTTTGTCTCGGTAAAGTGAGCTTCACTCTTTCTTTTGTCAGCAGAAGCTTTTTCGATTAACTGATCTTGTTTCATGCTTCGCCAAAGCGGAATAGTTACTCCGACTCCTGCTGAAACTTCATCGCCACCGTTATCGAAATCATTGGAGTGACGGATGGTGTAGCCAGCCATTAAATCCAGATCGGGGTAGAGATTAAGTCTTGAGTATTTTTCCTTAGCTTTTGCGGCGTTTGCTTGAGCTTTAAAGGATTTGAGACCAGGATTGGCCAAAAGAGCTTGCTCAATAAGATTTTCCTCTGGAGCTAAGGGCGGAAGCTTACGTTCATGCATGATAGGCTCTGGTATCCAACTCTCGTTGCTACTTCTTCCTAAAAGGTGATTTAATTCTGCTCCAAGAGTGTCAATTTGTCGTTTAATTTGGACTTGCTTATCAAGAAATGTTGCTTCCTCCACTTGAAGCGTAAGGACGTCGGATTGTGGGGCCTTGCCTAGCGAAAAATTGCTGCGAGAAAGCTCAAGAGTGCTTCTTACTAGCTTGAGTTGCTCCTTGATTACCTCAATAGAAGCAAAGGCAAAAGACAATTCAAAATAGGTTTTCTTTAGGTTGGCTATTACCTCAAGACGCTTACTTTCGAGATCGTTTTCACTAGAAAGATATTCCTCCGTTGCCGCTTCTCGAAGCGCCGACCGTTTTCCTGGAAACGGTAATTTTTGGCGCACGGAAATCTTGTTTCCTGAACTTTGAGTTCGTGGACTGAAGTTCGACGCCGGATAGTCTTCAAGTTCAAGATTAATGCCCGGGTCTTCAAGGGCTGCTTGTGGCTCGATGTTCGCTTTACGACCTACGGATTCTTCGCGAAAAGCACTGAGCAACGGATTGTTCGCGGTAGCCTCTTTTATTGCATCTTCTAGGGTCAGAACTGTTTGAGCGGTCTTTTCACGTTCAAACGAACCCACCTCGGCGATAGCCGGTAAGTAATTAAAAATAATGATAAAACTGATTAAGAGTGGTACTTTATAGCTCATCTGATGAAACTCGTAGCCAGGAGAGTCTATTCTCTAGAAGTAATACGCACTCGGAAGGAAAAATGTGACGATATGAACAACGCCGATGTCACAAAAGAGATGAACTGAACGTATTAATCTATGAAAGACAGAGTTAGGACACTTTCGAAACTCTCAGATGAAGAGCTTATGGTTGAGTATAAGCTCGGAAACGAGGAAGCGTTTCAGGTGCTCTACGGGCGGCATAGAGATAAGGTGTATGGCTATCTTTCGAAGAAGTTGTATTCGAAGAGTCAAGTCGATGATGTTTTTCAGGAATGCTTTCTTAGACTTCACAAATTTCGTTCCAAGTATGACAGCTCTTTTCCCTTCTTACCTTGGCTCTTTACGATCTCTCGAAACGCAATGGTCGACTACTTACGACGGACTAGCAAGAATCGAGAAGAACCTCTGGGAGAGGCAGACGATATGACACACGATGGCGGTATGCAGCGACGGGAATTAGCCGAGGGTTTAAAAGCTCTCTCAGCAAAAGAAGGCAGCGTTCTTGAGTTACATCATCTTCAGGGCTATTCGTTTGAAGAGGTCGCAACGCATCTCAATATTCAGTCTTCAAGTGCACGCAAAATCTCAAGTAGAGCAATTCAAAAACTCAGAGCATTTTGGAAGTCAGACCAATGAAAGAGATTTCTCCTAATGATTGGGAAAAAGAATTTCGAGAATTCTTGGACGCGCCTACGTTGGAACCTCCGAAGAGCATATCGAACAAAGTATTTGAAGCTGTTTCAAACGAACTCAACCCTCATGCCTGGGCAGTCTTTCTCAAGCTTCTCGGTATTACCACGATAAGTGGCATTTTGAGCTTGGCAGTTTGTCCTCAGTTTGGATTTGGGAATAGCTTTTGGCTGATGCGTTCCTTCATGCGGTTCGGGCCACACGTGTGCAGTATTGCCTGCGGCGCGATTTTCATTAGTTTTGGAATTATCTTATCCTTTTTTCTGCTTCGTCCCGAGGAGCTTAGAGTGTTACGAAAAACAAGATTTCTTCAGCTCGCTGTCTTATCAGGATTGACGTTAAGTGGATTTATTTGTGCAGGTGCTGAAGTTTTCCTCGCCGTTGCTTTATTTTGGCTTCTTGGGGCGGTTGTCGGGGGTTTACTTACTCTCGAAGTCTCATATCGGGTTAAATTCGCTCAGCCGGGACTGGCATCGATTAATTAAGAGAAATGATGAGAAGGGGAATTGAACCAAAAAAAGAATACATCTCAAAGCTAATCCAGAGTGATACGGTGCCCCTAATAGTTTTATGATTAAAAACAAAGTCTTACTGATAACTAGGGCCTTTCTTGTTCTCGCTTTTTTAGTGGCCAGTCAGCGCTGTTTCATTGAAGACTATTTCTCACCCGGTCATCACGATCATGTGGCCAATGCCCAGTCAAGCCACGACGATTCACACAGCCATGACCATGGAAAGAACACAGGTGATGATGAGGGGAATTGTTGTAAATCGTTTCAATTGATTGCTGCACCTTCGGCAGTGAAAGTCGCGACAAATACTTCCTTTGCTTTTTTCATGGTTTCACTGCCGTCAACAACGTTATTAAGTTTTCCTTCTGTAACTCTTGCCACGGTTTCCTTTGGAGGAACAGGGCCACCAAGAGTTGAAGCCAAGTACTTCATAGACTCCCTCATCCTCGCGCCTAATGCGCCACCTTCTTTTCTTCTTTCATAAGCGACGACTACCTCATATCAACTTCGTCGTATCGGATGCTTTGTAGGCCGAGTTTCTACAGAGCAAACCTCAGCTAAATGTTATTTCGTGAAAAGCTTTGAGAACTGTTTATGCGATTTTTTAAACTGTTCGTAATATTTCTCTCCCTCTTCAATAGCCCGATGTCGGCCATAGCCGATTCACGTGTCGAGGTTCTCACCCTTAAGGGGGCAGTTTCGGAAGCTCTTCAGCAGAATCGAGATTTGCAAGCTGCGCGTTTCGCGATTGACCAAGCAGAAGGGCGCTTAAGACAAGCTGGTCTTTGGCCAAATCCTGAACTCGAGCTTACTCATGATTCCGACTCCGCCTTCAACAATGAAGGAGAATCCTCAGCTTCAGCCGGTTTTAAGCAGCCGTTTCCAATCAGTGGGAGACTTTCAGATGCGAAAGCGGTGGCACGAGTTGATGTAGCACAAGCACTTGCAGAAGTAAGAAATCAAGAGAGGCTCCTTATAGGCGACGTAGTAGGGGAGTTGCGAAAACTTGGTGTTCTTCAGGAGAAGCTTGATGCCCTCAATAAAATAGAAGAACCGCTGAAGAAACTGGTGAGTGTTTCTGAAAAGCGCCTTAAATTGGCAGAGGTATCGCAGGCAGACCTAAATCTTGAAAAAATAGAACTTCAAAAACTTTCACTCGAACGCTCCTCGCTACTTATTGAAAAGAAGACAACAACCGTAACGCTTAATCAACTACTTGGACGAGAACCGAACGGTGCGCTTGAGATAGATGGAGAAGTAAATACGAACCTCGCACTCGGAGCGCTTTCTGAAGCAAGTCGTGAGGCCGTGAAGAAACGGCCGGATTACCAGCTTCAGGCGTTGCAGATAGACCGTGCCTCATCAGAACTGAGACTCGCGCGTGCGGAGCGCTTTGAAGATTGGACGATTGGGCTTGGATACAGTCGTGAGAAGCAGGTTTTCGATTCAGTCATTGATACGAAAAAAGATGAATTCTTGGGAGTTACAATTGATATTCCACTGCCTCTCTGGAACCAAAACCAAGGACGAATTGCCGAGGTAAGCGCAACCCAAAGCAGGGCCAGGAAAGAACTTGCTGCCCTTGAACTCCGCATTAGGGGCGAAGTGGAATCGGCTGAGACGGAACTTCACCGTCTTGCTCCCATTCTTTCTCAATACCGGGAGGAATCAATTCCGCTTGCGGAGGAAAACGTCAAGCTTCTTCACGAGAGTTACACCACAGGTCTTGTGGGGGTGAGTTCTGTTATTCAAGCCCAGCAGCAGCTATCGGAAATTAGAAGGACGTATGCTGATGTTGTGGGTCAATTCGTTTCCGCGCGCACTCGATTTGAAACTGCTACGGCATCTAGTCCTTTCATTAAAACGAAAGAGCAAGGTTTACCAAGGAAATAAGATATGAAAACCAAATATACACTTATAGCACTTATCCTTTTCGGAAATCTCTCTATCAGTTCAGAAGTTTTGGCTCACGCTGGGCATGACAAAGCACCAGGGGAAGACGCTGACACCGGGACAGGAGGTCCAATCATTATCACCGCCGAAGCAAAAAAGAATCTAGAACTTACAGTTGAGGAAGCAGAAATTCGCACACTTGAAAAAACTCTCACCGTGATCGGCCAGATTGAACCTATTCCAAACAAGTCGGCTGCCGTCTCAAGTAGGATTTCGGGACGTGTGAGTGCTGTCTACGTCACGGACGGACAGACGGTGAACAAGGGCCAGGCACTTATTCAGGTAGAAAGCCGGCAGGTAGGAGATCCGCCGCCGCGTGTTCAATACAGTGCCCCCATTAACGGAGTGATCGTCGATGTGCATACAATCTTAGGCGATACGGTAGAGCCTGATAAGCACCTGATGGAGGTAGTAGACCTTTCTGAAATATACGCCGAAGGCCGAATATACGAAGGACAAGTACCTTTGGTGCACATCGGGCAAAAGGCTCGGATCATTGTCGAATCCTATCCTAACGAAACGTTTTCCGGGACGCTTGAGTTCATGAGTGGGTCCTTGGATCTGGAAAGCCGGACGCTCAAAGTTTGGCTGCGCGTAAAAAATCCAGATGGAAAGCTTCGTCCGAATATGCGAGCGACTCTGAATCTGGTAACGGCAGAAGCCGACTCCGTGGTTGCAGTGCCCCACAGCGCAGTGCTCGGCGAGGCTGGAAATTACTTTATCTTCGTTCAATCTGAAGCAAATGAATTAGTCTTTGAGAGACGTTCAGTTGTAACCGGCATGAAGGATGACCGCTACATCGAAATCATCGAGGGAGTCTATCCAAGCGATAAGGTAGTTACCCTTGGAAACTACCAGCTTCAGTATGTAACAACCAAAGCACCACCTAAAAAAGATGCATCCTCTGCTACGCACGCGGAACAAAAAGCGGAAGGGACTTCGACTCTAACTTGGGTTGGAATAGCAATCGTTATTCTCCTTGCTCTTAATTTACTTCTCCTGTGGCAAAAGAGCAGACAACAAACAAGGTAACTGGGATTAGGTTATGCTTACTCGTTTAATTGAATTTTCGCTGCGAAACCGCCTCTTTGTAATTGCCGCAAGTGTCCTGCTTCTGAGCTACGGTATCTTCATTATCTCTGATTTTCCCGTCGATGTTTTTCCTGACCTAAACCGCCCCACAGTAAATGTTCTTACTGAATCCCCGGGACTTGCTCCCGAGGAAGTTGAGACTCTCGTCACCTGGCCGCTTGAGACCTCGCTAAACGGCGCACCGGGAGTAAAGCGAGTGCGTTCGAGTTCAGGAATTGGGCTTTCAATTCTTTATGTTGAGTTCGATTGGGGAATGGATATTTACCGCGCAAGACAACTTGTCCAAGAACGCCTACAGCTTGCTGCAGAAAAGCTCCCCTCCGGCGTAAGTCCCGTAATGGGTCCCATCTCTTCAATCATGGGAGAAATCATGCTCATCGGCATCTCAAGCGAAGGTGGAAAAACCGCCCCGATGGATCTGCGGAGCTTAGCAGATTGGACTATCCGCCAGCGCCTACTTACGATTCCAGGAGTCTCACAAGTAATCCCCATTGGCGGAGGGGTAAAGCAGTATCAAGTGTTTGCCTCACCTGAAAAGATGGCTGCATTTGGAGTGACTCTCGAAGAAGTGCTTGCAGCGTCTGAAAAATCTCAGACCAATACGGCAGGTGGATTTCTTGAAGGAGCAAATCAGGAAGCACTAATAAGAAACATTGGGCGGACGACTCGTATCGAGGATGTCGCCAGCACTGTCGTCACCACGAGAAACGGAATTCCTATTCTCCTTAAGGACGTTTCGGAAGTTCGCTTGGGAAAACAGGCAATGCGAGGTGATGCCGGAGTCAACGGCGAGCCCGCGGTAATAATGTCCGTCCAGAAACAGCCAGGGACGGATACCATTACGCTGACTGCCAAGGTGGAGAAGGCTCTTGAGGAGATTAAGCTAGGGCTTCCACCTGACGTAAAACTCAGTTCTCTCTTTAAGCAAGCAAATTTTATTGACGCCGCGATCACGAATGTAGAAGAGGCCATTCGCGATGGTGCTATTATGGTGATCATTGTGCTGTTCTTATTTCTTCTTAATTTCAGAACGACCTTTATTACTCTTACCGCAATTCCTCTCTCCTTTGTTGTAACGATTCTTTATTTTAAATACGCAGGCATCTCAATCAATACCATGACCTTGGGTGGGCTTGCTGTCGCGATAGGAATGGTGGTTGATGATGCAATTGTCGACGTCGAAAATGTGTTTCGTAGACTTCGAGAGAATCGTCACGCAAAAAATCCAAGGGCACCACTTCGAGTCATCGCCGATGCTTCGACGGAAGTAAGAAGCTCAATTCTCTTTGCAACGCTTCTGATCATCCTTGTATTTATTCCTCTCTTTGGTTTGGGCGGCATTGAAGGAAGACTTTTTGCTCCGATTGGTGTGTCCACAATAGTAGCAATGATTGCATCTTTTGTCGTATCTCTTACGGTAATTCCTGCTCTCTGCTCTTACCTCCTCCCCAAAATGAAGCGCATGGAACATGAGCAAGACGGCTTTCTTGTAAGACATCTAAAAGATTTCGACCGCCGCGTTATTCTTCATTTCACGCTCCGCCATCCTTACCGTGTAATGACCTTTGCCATTGTCCTCGTTCTTCTCTCGTTTGCGACCTACCCCTTGATGGGCAAAGAGTTTCTTCCTGAGTTTAATGAAGGGACTGCCACTATCAATATTCTCTCGGCTCCAGGAACCTCATTAACCCAATCAAACCGCATTGGAAAAATTGCGGAAAAACTTCTTTTGAGTGTTCCCGAAGTAATTTCAACTGGCCGCCGCACTGGGCGAGCTGAGTTAGATGAGCACGCAGAAGGGGTGCACTACACAGAAATTGATGTTGATTATAAAAAGACAGGGAGAGAACGAGAAGAGATTTTAAGCGATGTCCGAGGCAAGCTCGAACAGATTCCTGGCACGGTCATCAGTGTGGGACAGCCCATTTCTCACCGCTTGGATCATCTCCTCTCAGGAGTTCGTGCTCAAATCGCCGTTAAAATTTTCGGCGAACATTTAGATGAGCTTCGAAGTGCTGCCGATCAGGTCGAAGGCGTGATGAAGACCATCGATGGAATTGTCGATTTGCAGGTTGAAAAGCAAGTCCTCATGCCGCAGGTAAGAATTCAAGCCGACCGGGATAAGGCACGACTCTACGGAGTAAGGGTCGGTGAACTCAACGAACTTTTGGAAACAGCTCTTAATGGCCGCACAGTTTCCCAAGTCCTTGATGGCCAAAGGACATATGATTTGATTGTTCGTTACGACGAAAAATCGAGAGCAGATGTTTCTCTTATTCGCGAACTCCTGGTTGACACCGATGGTGGCCAAAAAGTTCCCGTCACACTCCTTGCCAATGTTTTAGAAAGCAAGGGGCCGAATATTATTAACCGAGAAAACGTGCAGAGAAGAATAGTGGTACAAGCAAACGTCTCCGGGCGTGACCTTGGTTCAGTGGTAGGGGAGATACAAAAGAAAATTCAAGAGAAAGTTCATCTTTCCACTGGTTTCTTCATTAGCTACGAGGGGCAGTTTCAAAGTCAACAAGAGGCAACCCGGCTTATTGGTATTCTCTCACTGGTGACGCTTGCCACGATGTTTCTCGTTCTCTATTCGCATTTTCGCTCGACAATGATTGTTGCTCAAATCCTTCTTAACATTCCACTTGCGTTCATCGGAGGTCTTGCCCTGACCTACTTCATGGTCGGAAAGGTCTCGATTGCAACTCTTGTCGGTCTTATCACTCTTGCCGGTATTGCATCGAGAAACACGATTATGATGGTTTCGCACTACATTCACCTCATGGCTCATGAGGGGGAGAAGTTTGATGAGAAGATGATTATCCGTGGCTCCCTTGAGCGACTAGTCCCGGTGACAATGACCGCGCTCACTGCTGGACTTGCACTCATTCCTCTTGTTCTTGCCGCAGGTGAGCCAGGAAAGGAAATTCTCTATCCGGTAGCGGTGGTGATTCTTGGTGGACTTTTGAGTTCAACGATTCTTGATATGGCAGTCACTCCGGCAGTGTTCTATCAGTTTGGAAAAAAGGCAGCAGAAAAATATATCGCGCGCGAACATACTGACCCTCTTGATGAGGCACAACCGGTTTCAGATGTTGTTCAGGAGGCTTTATGAAAGAGACTTATCGGGGGGTATCTTCCCCCTCTCCACCATAAAATAGATGTTTGTGGGCGAGAAGTTACTTTACGCAAATATTTAGAGGAAACCTATAAAGGAGACTTATGAAATCAAAATCTTTACTTACCCTACTAAAAATCACCGTCGTTCTTCTTCCGCTCTGCGTGGCGGCTCATGCCTTTGCAGAAGATGGGCATGGAGGACACGATGCGCACGAGAAGGGGGGTACTTCGAAGGATTCTGTGGCCAAAGTTCCAGATAGCGCCCCGGAAATTCTTAAGGCGATTCACGAGCAGGAGGCAAAACTAGTTGAGACGGTGACCATGAAGCAGCTCAGCGATGTTCATCGTCTTGCTTTTTCGATTCGTGACCTTGCCCTCTCTCTTCAAGATAAGGCTTCCGAGGACAAGAAGGCGCAGGTTTCAGGGGCCGTTAAAAGTATCTCTAAACTTGCAAACGACTTGGATTCTTCAGGGGATGCTAACGACCAAGTTGCGACCGAAGCAAATCTTAAGAAGCTTGTTGGATTACTGAAGGTTTTAGACGCGCAGTTTGGAGTTAAGATGAATTGAGTTGTTTTGCAGGGGGAAAATGGGTTCAGTAAAGTAGTTTACTGAACCCATTAACCGGGTCAAGAATGAGGCGAATTCCTCTGACGGATATGACGCTCGTCATGGGAAACCCCATCAGAGTCGCTTAAATTCCATTGATTAAATCGAAATGCGTACTAACCCACCTATCGATTCACGACCAACTCGTTGGATTAAAGACAAATTATTTTATGGAGATCCCTATGGAACATACATCAACACAATCTTCTTCAAAAACTTCTTCAAAAAAAATGAGTTCTTCTCAAATGGAGCAATGCGCCCAGGTGTGCTTGGAATGCTACCAAGTTTGTAGTCAGACTTTACCGCACTGTCTTGAGAAGGGCGGTGAGCACGCAAGCCCGACGCATATTCGGTTGCTGACTGACTGCGCAGCGATCTGTGTAACAAGCGCAGATTTTCTCATTCGCAATTCCACCTATCATGCGCAGACCTGCGAGGCTTGCGTGGTCATTTGCGAAGCATGCGCTGACGATTGTCAAAAGATGGGAACTGATCGCGACATGCAAAAATGTGCGGAAGTTTGCACGCGGTGTGCCGAAAGTTGCAGTCAAATGAGTGCCAACTAAAAAGCTAGGAGGAAGACATTATGAAAGCGCTACTAATAGCAATATTGATTGTTGCAATGCCCTTAACTGTTGTCGCCGAGAATCGTCCGCATGAAGGCATGTCACAAGGCTCGATGAAGCTTCATGAGACCATGGATAAGTCTTCAAAGATGCCGAATATGAAGATGACTGGAGATGCGGATGAAGAATTGCTATAAATGGATGATTCTCTGTGTTGTCGTAGCGGTGACGCTTTTCGTGGTGCTGCCAAAATTTGGAGTGCCTCTTGCAGGAGCCACACTTCTTATTCCGCTTCTGATGATCGGATGCTGTGTTATTCCAATGGCCATGATGATGTTCGCTTCTCCTTCAGGGGAGAAAGGTGGATGTTGTGGGAAAATGGCTAACTCTAAGACTTCCTCTCCTGACGGAAAGGAACAGAACCCAGCTTCGCAAAAGCCTTCTTGCCATTAGAAGATTTAGCCACTCATGCCTTCCTATCCTTTCTCAGAGGATCAGGTGCAGAGCGGCATTGATTACTTCTGATGCGAGCTTATGAGGTGATGCACGGAACGGTGGATGTATCAAAACTGGTTATTCCGCATTTCGGCGCTCACAGAAGTTAAGGAGAAAACGGTATGGCATGCTGCGATCATCAAACAGTGCAAGTTGGAAGCACACTGGAAGCGAAGAATACACCTTCATCTCAACGGGGAGTAATCTATACTTGTCCAATGCATCCAGAAATTACACAGGATCATCCCGGTTCCTGTCCAAAGTGTGGGATGGCACTTGAGCCACGAGGCGGTGTTGGTCAGGATGATGAGAATGAAGAACTTCGCGACATGACACGGCGATTCTGGGGAAGCATGATGCTCACCCTCCCCTTGTTTCTTTACAGTATGGATGACCTTCTTCCCGAGATGCCACTTCACCGCTTGCTACCGGCTTCGGTCGCCTCCTGGCTACAACTGCTTCTCGCAACGCCTGTAGTTCTTTGGGGTGCTTGGCCTTTCTTCGAACGAGGATGGAAATCAGTGGCGACTCGAAATCTCAACATGTTTACCTTAATCGCTCTTGGGGTTTCAGTCGCCTATGGCTACAGCGTTATAGCGGTGTTGTTTCCTGACTTGTTTCCCGAGACGTTTCGAGAAGAAGGCGGAATAGTTCCCGTATACTTTGAAGCAGCAGCAGTTATTACGACGCTCGTTCTCCTCGGACAGGTGTTGGAGCTGAAGGCTCGCGTCCAAACCAGTAGTGCAATTCGAGCGCTTCTTGAACTTACACCACCGACAGCGTTTCGTCTGAGGGCAGACGGTTCCGAGGAAAAAGTCGCGCTCGACGATCTTAAAGTTGGAGATCGGTTACGGGTAAAGCCGGGCGAGAAAGTTCCGGTCGATGGAGTTATTGTTGAGGGCACCACGCATGTTGATGAGTCGATGATTACGGGTGAGTCGATGCCGGTTGAAAAGAGCAAGGGCTCGAAGGTTATCGGTGGTACGGTCAACGGTAGCGGTGGCTTTGTGATGGAGGCTGCGCGCGTCGGAGGTGACACTATGCTCGCGCGAATTGTGCATCTAGTGAGTGAAGCCCAACGCTCGCGTGCTCCCATTCAACGTCTGGTAGATTCCGTAGCAGCATATTTCGTGCCGAGTGTGATTGTAATAGCCATCATTACATTTATTGTCTGGGCTAATTTAGGACCTGAGCCAGCGCTTGCCTTTGCTATGGTCAATAGTGTTGCTGTTCTTATTATCGCCTGTCCTTGCGCTCTGGGTCTTGCTACCCCGATGTCAATCATGGTTGGCACCGGGAGAGGTGCACACTTAGGAGTGCTGATTAAAGATGCTGAAGCGCTCGAAACCTTTGAGAAGGTGGACATTCTGGTTGTCGATAAGACAGGCACGCTAACCGAAGGAAAACCTAAACTAGTATCGGTAACTGCTTTCCCGCCATTTCAAGAGGAAGAGGTCCTCGGGCTAGCTGCTTCGCTTGAACGAGCAAGTGAGCACCCACTCGCTCAGGCAATAGTTTCAGGGGCCGAAGTGCAGGGAGCAAAGTTTAAGAACGTGACAGATTTTAAGTCTATTACTGGTAGAGGAGTGCGTGGTTTTGTAGAAGGCCGAGATGTGCTTCTCGGGAATAAGCGTCTTCTCGCGGAAAATGGTGTTGATGTGAGTGCACTTACCGAACGCGCGGAGGCTCTTCGCGCGGAGGGACAAACGGTTATGTTCATTGGGGTAGATGGCAGAGCCGCGGGAATGCTTGGTGTTGCGGATCCCATCAAAGAGTCAACCGAAGAAGCACTTCGTCTTCTTCGGGACGAAGGGATTACCGTAGTAATGCTCACCGGTGACAGTAAGACCACGGCAGTGGCCATTGGCAGAAAACTTGGAATTGAAGATATTCGTGCGGAGGTTCTTCCCGAGGAAAAAAGTCGAATCGTAAAGGAATTGCAGCAAAAAGGGCGCATCGTTGCTATGGCTGGCGACGGAATAAATGATGCTCCCGCGCTTGCGCAGGCCAATATCGGTATTGCGATGGGTACAGGCACTGATATTGCGATGGAAAGTGCCGGAGTTACGCTGGTGAAGGGCGATTTGCGTGGCATTGCGCGAGCGAGAAAACTCAGTCGTGCCACAATGCGAAATATAAGGGAGAATCTGTTCTTTGCCTTCATCTATAATGTACTAGGTGTGCCAGTAGCAGCAGGTGTGCTCTATCCCTTCTTTGGGACCCTTCTCAACCCAATGATCGCAGCATTGGCAATGAGTTTAAGTTCAGTATCCGTGATCGGCAACGCACTTCGCTTAAAAAAGGTGAATCTATGAAAGTGAGGCCGCAGATTCTTGAAGATTCCCCTTGGGGCCGTCTGCCTCGACGGCATATCCACGGATACTTCAGTCACGAAAACACGTTCGCCAGCTCTTTAGTTCTCGTCGGACTTGAATTGGTCAATCACGATATCCCGATCAGGAAAGTGTGCAACGAGTTTAAGTTCTCCACCCATTGCTTGAATTAAACGTTGAAGGGTCGAGATGTACATGTTGTGTCCATTTTCCATTTTAGACACGACGTGTTGGCGCACTTTCATCAACTCAGCAAGTTCCTCCTGCGTTATGTTCAGCGTCTTCCGTAACGTTTGGAGAGCCATATACTCCTCATGGAGCTTACGTGTTTCAGCGTCAACCCGAACGCGACGTTCAGATGAAATTGTAGATTTAAGGTCCTTCCATTTACGATGACTTGTCATAGAATCAAACCCTTCCAAGATACCGTCGCGAAAGCCAACGGCTTTCGTTAAGTCGCCCCGTTATAATTATCGCTTGAAATGAATATTCATAGCAATGAATAATTGATTGTTTTTACATGATAGAGGCTGTGGGCGAAGGGTAAGCCTAAGGCTTGAATAATTTTGTTGAAATCTCTGAACGTTGTATGATACAATAATTGTAGTTTACAATAATTATAAGGTTGAGTCATGGAAACGTTTGAAACAAGCAAAATGTCTCGTAATGGTCAGGTGGTGATCCCTGAGCCAATTCGCAAACTGCTTCATCTTGAACCGGGAACCCAGTTTGCTGTAGTAACTGTGAATGGTTCGATATTGTTCAAACCTATTCCGCCTCCGAGTAAGGAACAGATCGCGGAGTTTTGGGCTGATCTCGTTACGAAAGCAGGTGAGTTTACGAAGAAAGCAGGTATTACTGAGGAAGATGTAGCTCGTGCCACTAAAGAGGTCAGAGAAGCAAAGCGACGTGAAAAGAATCGTTCTTGATACGAACGTTCTTATCTCTGGCTTATTCTTTGGTGAGGGAGCGCCCCGGACAATAATCCGACAATGTGAAAAGGGATTGCTTGAGCTTGTTCTCTCCCGCGATATCTATGACGAGTACGTTCGTGTCATAGAACGAGTGACAACTGGATACTCAGAAGAGGAATTCTTAGAGCTATTTCGTCGAATCACAAGGTTTAGCGTGATACTCGATGATGTTCCGACGTTCTCCGAACCAATATCCAGAGACTTGGATGACGACAAGTTTTTTGCCTGTGCCGTTCATGCGGGCATTCATATTATCGTAAGCGGTGACCGCGACCTATTAGATATTACAGACTTTAAAGGTGTTCGTGTCATTACGCCTCGTCAGTTCTGCGATGAGAATATTGTTTAATAATTGTACGAACAACCTTGTCATTGGCTTTGGTAAGCAGGAAGTTCTTTTCTAAATCCACCACGAATATTAACTACTTTCTGTTGTCTCGCACCTCCTGCAATAGTTTTGACTTTGTTGGCCCATGCAATAAGCGCGTTTCGAATTTCCGGAAAGTAATTGTAGTGGTCATAGTGTGCCCGCACCCCAGGAATGTTGTGGTTTAGGACCCGGTCTACGATGTCAGGGCGAATCCCGATTTCACTCATTCGAGTCTGAACGGTTCGCCTTAAATCTCGTGGTGTCCATCGTTCCCCGTCCATATGGGATAACAGTCGCAGATGGCCTTCTCGAAACTCCTTAAGGTGGTCATCTGGTTTTAATCCTGGAAAAACAAATGGACTGCCGTTTGCGCATTGTTCAAGTAATCGAATTTCCTTTCTTGCTAGGTCAGAGAAATACAGTTGATGCTTTCTCCGATTCTTCGAATTCTCTGCGGGGATTGTCCAAATTTCTCCATCAATATGCGACCACTGCATTCCCTTTACCTCTTTTGGTCTTGTGCCGGTCAAAAGAAGAAGTCGATAGAGACAACGAATGAAAGGCTCTTCGTGTTCTGTTACTTTCCAAAACAACTTAATCTCTTCCTGTGAGAAGACGCGTTGCCCTTTTCGTTCCTCCCCGGGCTTCTCAATACCCTGGGCTGGATTCATCTGGACGAGATCGCGTGATATGCCATAATTAAAAATGCGACGGACAAGTTGAAGAGTCCTGTTTGCCATGATTGGCTTTCCTCGTCCGTAAGCAATCGCATCAAGCATTGAGATAATCTCCGCTTTGGTAATTGAAATGGCCTTCTTTTCGCCAAATCGCGGAAAGGCATCTCGTTTCAGCATGCCTCGGAAGTCCCGAAAAGAACTGGGGGCTAGTTTGTTCTCATGGTTGCAAAGGTAAACCTCGGCTAGCTCCTCAAATGTCTCCGCTTTCTTTAAACGGCTCCGTTGGCGTGACGGATCGTCACCATTCCCGACGCTGTTTAGAGCTTCAATTGCCTTCTTTCGAGCTTCGGCCAGGGATATCATCGGATAGCGGCCGAGGTTATAGCGCTTTCTTACGCCGTCCGCGCGGTAAATGAGAAAGAACACCTTCTTTCCGGACTTGCTTACGCGAACGCCGAAGCTTCCACCATGTGAGAAGCTATCATCGTAAAAGTCTTCTCGCTGAAAATCTGACTTGAGCGCTTGGACTGTTCGATCGGTAAGGTTGATGTTGGGCATAAATTGTTGTGACCTATAATTCTTTGTCACCCAAACATACGAAGCAAATGTTTTGCCATGTGTTGTCGTTTGGGTGACATTTGGGTGACAAAACGCATGCGCTACAGTGATACACTATGGAATCTCATGAAGCAAGAAATAGCTTGATTTTATTGACTGAAATTGATGTCGATGACACACAGTGACGCATTATGATACATTGTGAAAATGGCAAAAAACATGGCTCAGAACCATGTGTTGGAAACAACATCGGAGTTCGAGTCTCCGCCAGGGCATTGCAGCTTATTTATTATAATGAGCGCCCTTAGCGCGTCTCTGCGACAAATTGTCACGTGTCAGAACACAAGATTTAATTTCTAAAAGAGGAGAAGATGAGTATTTAACCCTTAGGGACTAACCGCTTTCGCCAAGCGCTGTCTCTTGACCGTCGCTTCCTCTTATCTTTTGGTTATGAATGACGACGAAAACCAAAGCCATTTCTAAAGCAGTCACTCGAGTTCACTTACAAACTCACTCAACTGCAAAGAAATAAACTCTGATATTCCATCATCTCCTCAAACCAAAAACAATCGCGTTACCCACGTTCCATGTTTCTTATCAGCCACTCACGCTCACTAACAAGCGCTCTCAGCTGAGTTAGAAACAAGACCGTGATTATCGTAATCATTCGAGTTCACTTACAAACTCACCGAATTACGATTTTTTATTGCGGCGTAAGAAATAGCCGGCGGTCCGTGCAACACGGACCGCCGGCACGTACTTCAACTCCTCGCTCAGTCGTCACCGCCTTCTGACGGTTTCTCCGGGACGAGTAACCGGATCGTCTCAGCTGTCTCGGCTAGATCATTCCGTTTTTTTTCAGCCTCGCGGATTTGTGCGTTCGTTTCATCAACGACTTCGTCAAGCGCGGATACCGCCTTGCGCGCGTGTTCCCACGCGATCTTCTCAGTGCTCGTTCCAGCGCTGGTCCCGCCTTTTTTCTCAGACGGATCTGCTGTTACGGATGGTTCGTTTCTTGTCGGGTTATGACCTTCAGTCTGGGCATACGCCGGACTGTTTGGTTGTCCGCCTAGCCCAAAGAAATAGATCAATACCGCCCCAAACGCCAACACAGCCGCCACTGCCCACGGGCGTAAACGTTTCCGCGTGCTGCTCGACACGTTTCCGCTTGACAGCGGTTCGGCAACAGGCATTGGGATCGAAGGTGCTGCAACCGGTTCCTGCGGAACGACAACCTTGGCAGCAGGAACAGCAAGACCACCTCCAAAGGCACCCCGGCGATCGTGAGAATTCACCCACAGAACTCCGGTTTCCGTAAACGGCCGGAGCGCGTCCATTGGAAGGTTCTTTGGAACCCCCAGGGCGAGCTTGCAGCTGACGCCCGCGAGCGTCGCTTCAAACCAGACCCGATCGCCTGCGGCAAGCCGAGCGAACCGCGTTCTAACCGTCGTATCGCCGCAGTCCATCATGAAGTCTGCACGCACTTGCCGCAAGATTCCACTAACAACGGCCCGTGCCGCTGTCACGTCTCCGAAGCGCTGAACAAATGCTAGATTTGCCTTGCAGAACTCCCTTGCGCGTCGACCAATATCCGGCGCAACAAAGTCAACGCGGTCCGCATTTTCCCGCAAGACATAAAAGTAGTCTGCAAGGATCCCCCGCAGGTCGTCGGGAGTTATGTCGTGTTCGTTTTCGATTTGGGAATGTCCATCGCCCGCTTCCATAAGCGCCTTTATCTTCATCGACTTGCTCCCTTCTTAACCGTAACTTGATCACTGAGCGCCGCGAGACGCTCTCCCAAGTTTGCGAGTTCTTGTTCACTCGGAATTCCACTACCCAAGCCCTTCACGGTACTTCCAAGCAGGGCTAACTCCGGAATCAGATCCCGGAATTGAAAATCGAAGCGACCATCGGGTTTCACCACCGAAAGGACCGCTTCGTACCTGAGCTTCAGCTCAGGAAGCGTCGAAGGTACTACTTGCCCACTCGGTATGGGACTAGGTGTTGGGGAATCGTTCGTTTCTGGTGTCAGTTGCTGTGCCTCGCGAGGTTCAGTCGCAGAGGCTAATTGCTTCCGCCGCTTTGCATCGTCCAGCATCCGCAATAAGTTCTCGCCGGGATTGGTTGTTGCCTTTTTGTCACAACAACCACACGGCTCCTTTTCCGGCTGCGTTGTTACTGAAGCCGCTCCCGATGCGCTTTTTACGGGTGCTTGAGCGGCTTCTTTCTCGCAACAACTGGGTTTGCTTCCAGTTGTCGGTGTTTGCGCTCGATTTGTAGCTTCTTGAAGGGAACCGCCTCCGCCTGGTCGAACCTGGGTGAATCCAGCCCAATCCGTTGCCGTGGTCTCGACCTTACCGGCAGTCATGGCGTCTAGATGCGTGCATTTTTTGCACACATCGTAGTGCCCCTTAACTTCACTCGTTGCTTTATCCGTTGTAATTCTCTGAGCTGGCATAAGTGATGAGCCAGAAGCAGGGGACGCCGCCTGAGCTTCTACTCCCGAAGAGCCATTTTGAGACGCCGTCGGTGGTGAAGCTCCGGTGTCCTTGACGATCAGCTTTACAGGACCAGGAGTTCTTTTTCCTGGTCCTGTTGCGGCACATCCGGAAAATAATAGTGCCGACATTATCATGCAGACAACGCCACGACGAGTTCGCGAATTCATATCCTTTACCTCCAAAACCAAGGTTAACCTTTACTCTCATCTTCTCTTGTTTGTTGTTTTTGGGTGTGAGAGGTCTTTACCCATCCGGAAGCTGCTGTTCAGGAGCTTGCTTCTCAATGGAAACCACAAACACATCTTGTTCGGGGTTTTCACGCAGCCACTTTTGAAGTGCTTGGAGCGGAGATCCCCAATGGGGATTCTTGTCCAAGAGTTCATCAGGCCAAAATATGTAATTGGGATGGTAGGGAACCGCATCCTTGACGAGAAGGCGCTGAGAGAAATCGGCAATTTCAAGCTCGATTCCCGGAGCGCCAACTCGATTGCGAGATCGCCGCATCACAAATTCATATCTTGGCCTTATCGAGGGGACCATAAATTCGATCCGGCTGTTGCTCCATTCGCTTTCCGGAAGATTTCGCAGGTAGGCAATTGACCACAGAATGGTGCAGTTGCTCTGCTCATCGATATCCAGAAAGTAGAGATCGGCAGCAAGACCCATCAAATCTGCTGCGGCACCCGCGAAGGCAATTCCATCAAACGCGTCCCGTGAATCACGGGCTCCCACAGCAGCGACGCCAACAGCTGCCGCGGCAGTTGCATCAAATACCGGCTTATTGGTCCGATACGTGACGCACCCCGTGGCAAAGGTCGATCCGAGAAGAGCTGTTACGACTAGACGCCTGAACCTAAAATGCCCATTCACCGCACGCCTCCTTCCAAAAAAGGTAATATCCTCTTACGTTCCCATATTCCGTTGTCAAAGAACCCGCTGCGTAGCCATGCGCAACGATAAATGTTGTGTATGTGGCTGATAGCAGCTTAGCTGAGCGAATCAATGCGACAAATTGTCGCAGGAGGGTCGGTATCTTGTTCCGGTGAAATGGCTTGATGCGCTGACGATTAACGCCCGTTGGAAAATTCCCGTAACATCGACAGGGCACGATTGCTTTCCGCCGATTGCGATAATCGAGTAGCTGGCGATATCCACCATCCAAGACCCCACTGGTCAACCGATTGATGTGCTTGATGAATTATTGCGTGAGGCAAATGACTAAGCTGACCAAAGATATTGAACGCATATCTCCAACCTCAAAAAACTCAAGCCTTAGGCTAGGTGTGGCCTTCTATTCTCTTTATCGTTCGGCAAGCATGTTACAGAATAGTGCTCCTTGCTCAATTGCATCATCCAAAGCGCAGTGGGAGTGAGGTAGATTATCAAACCAGTGCTTTGGCATATGCTTCTTTGTCGATTCTCGATACCCTTTTTTCAGTAACGCCATCGCATACGTTTTGATATCCAAGGCAGAATGTGAGAATGGGCTTTCACCTGTGAAGCGCATCACGTACCAGTAGACAAACATGAAGTCATAAGCGACAGGGTAACCTACAAATACAGGTTTCCCTGGTAGGTTCTTGAGCCATGCAACGTAATCTTTCATTGCCTTTTCCGGGGGCTGTGGATTTTCGCGGCACATTCTCCATGCCTTGGGCTGAGTTTTCCACCACTCCATGGTCTGTGGATGCTGTATAGCATTCGGCAGGAGTTCGAGATTGACAGTGAATGTGTCAACGAGTGTTTTGTCGTGAAGATATGCAGCAGAGCCGAAACTTAACATGGAATGCGGTCCAGGAATGGGGCCGTCTGCCTCGACGTCAGTACTCACATAAATTTCAGCCACGAAAAATGTTCTCCAATGTTTTGTTGATTGCTTCTATGACCTCCTTAATCTGCTGAGGAACATCCGCCAAGGTCGCTTTCGTTAGGTAGGCACTCCAGAAAGTTTGCAGCTTCTGCACCGCATCAGGATGGAAATCAATCTCCTGTTGAACAGCCACTCCTCTCTTCTCAAAAGTTACTTGCACACATGTCCTGAGCTTTGTTTCGTCCAGTGCACCCAAAGCAAGCTTATACAGATCGTAATAATCCTTCATTCTCGTATTGTTCTCCTTACGAGAAATCACGATTTGAAGTTTTTCCGAAAAAATACTTTCCGGTGGATAAGAGAGAACCATAAAATCTTGTCCCACCAAGGGCTCGCCTTTGTATCTCAGTTTTTCAAGGGCGAACTCTACCGCATCCACAACATCACCAAATGCTAAATCGATTCGAACATGTCCCCGCATTGTTTCCAAATGAAAGGGGCACTTGACGCGCATCCCTGGATAATCCATTTCGGGATGTCTCAATGTTTCTCCGGTTGGTTTCTCCCATGCAAGCCCATCATCAAGGTCAATATTCAAAATCTCCTCGATAACGGAGAGGAGATGATCCGGTCGATCGCTTCTTAATTCCCGGATTGAGAAATCGAGGTCTTTTGTCTTACGAGTGGTATCAATCAAATACGCAAGCAGCGTTCCGCCCTTGAAGATGAATCGTTTCGCGTTTGGCGAACGACTGAGGCGCGCCAAAAACTGTTCGGCACCAAACTGATTGAGCAGCAATTGAAACGGAACGCCGTTCTCTTTGGAGATGTTATAAAGTTTAGCCTGAAGGCTCTTAACGTTTACTGGCATTATTCCTCTGATAGCATAATCCGGACGATGTCACCCAGGGGCTTCTTGAGCTTCTTGCTGTAGTCGAGAAGCTTATCCATGTTCTTGTTCTTCGATCTCATATAGGCTCTCAGCGCTTTCAGAGCGACCTCTTCGGTGAGATACTTGAATGCATCTACAACTGCCTTTTCTCGGTTGTAAATTCTTACTTTCCGGTTTTCGAATGTGTGTGTGTCAATGCCAAGGCTGTATGCAGCACCCGAGGGCCGGATGACACGATACTCGGAATTGATCACGCGGCGCTTCTGTGGAACAGCTATCCAAATCTGCCGCTCCTCTTCATCTGTCAGATCGTAGTACGTGAGCGCTGAAACGCCGCAGATGATGGCATCAGGAATGAGCGTACAAACGGGGAGGTATTTCTTAAGAGGATCAGTGAGCCAGTCAAGTGTTGCCGTGTAAATTTTTCTCTGTGGTCGATACAGCTTTCCCTTGGCAACGAGACGGCTGAGCATCATTGGGTGCGGACAAATCTTTCGTGCCTCGTCCAGAGTGAGAAAATCGGTTTTATTGAGCATGTTGAAAAACTTCTCATTAGCAGACATAGGCGTATGTTATTATATTTCCTAAATAATAGCAATTAGGAATTATAATAACATAAGCAGCATTGTCAACCTGCTGTAATTATTGACCAAAAACTCCTAACATGCATCCCGTCAAGTCTCTACTCAGTGTGTAGAGATTCTATTTTCCATATTCGGAATGCTCTTCACTGAGTAGTCCCTTAGGTTTACCACTTTGTTTTGCTCGCTCGTCACCGTTTCCATCAACCACTTTGACCAAAGAATGAGCACTTCACGCTTTCGATCGAAGTAGTCCCCCTTGTCGTAATGCTTTCGAATTGTTGTCATGTCGTGATTCAGCACGCGAGAGATTCCCTCGCTGTCCCGGATAAACGTCCGCATTTGTGTTTCGCATGTTCGACGGATATCACGTGGTGTCCAATGTGCTACTCCCATGTTCTTGAGCAGTATGGCATGTGAGTCGGTAAAGTCCATTCGAGCTTTGTCTTTGCCGATACCAGGAAACACAAACTCGGACGAACCGGAATACGTTTTCAGCCGTCCAATCTCCTCCCGAGCAACATCAGTCAGGTAGAGACGATGCTCGCGCTTATTTTTTACAGCCGAGCCTGGAAGTGTAAGAACATAGTCGTCAATCCAATCCCAACGGAGCTTCATCACTTCTCCGGGGCGAAGTGCAAGAAGTATCAGCAATCGCCAAAATGCACAGTCAGTGGGATTCATTTCTCCGGAACATTCCCAATAGATGCGAATCTCGCTACGTGAGAGAAATCGTTCGCCCGGAAGCTCTCGCTTTTGCGCCCTCGGAACACCGAAGACGGGATTGTGCTTGCATCGGTCTTTTGCAAGAGCCCAATTGAAAAGTGACATAAGCATTGACCTGGTTCGATTTACCATATGTGGTCCCCGACATCTCGCTTCAATTCGGTCCAACAGTTCTATGATATGGGCTTTCTGAACGTCAGCAGCCTTCATGTCTGCTAATGTCGGTTTGCAATCTCTGTTCCACATGGATCGGTAGTTGAGCATTGTCGAGTGGACGAGCGTTCTTTCCTTTTGCTCCATGAAGGTATCGAAGAGATCCTCAACCGTGCCCGCTTTTCGCGCCTCTTTCCTGACTTTCGCTGGGTCTTTGCCCTCGTGTACTCCAGCAACGTTTTCCAAGGCTTTAGCGCGAGCATCGGCAAGTGATATCGAAGGATAGGTCCCCAATGGAAGCCTCCTCCGTTTACCGTTTACTCTGTAACGTAAGAAGAAGCTCTTACGACCGAGGTTACTTATTCGGACGCCGAATTCTCCCTGGCGAAAATCATCGTCTACATACTCCTCAGTTTCCTTCTGAGTAGAAAGAGCCTTGAGCGTTCGATCAGTTAATTTTATTCTCGGCACAGTTCCTCTTCGCAATTGGGGCCAATTCCTGTTTGCACCACATGGTCAGGACCATGTGGTTTGACTGGGGCCAAATTGGGGCCATCAAGACTGAACTTCGATGACTCTTCATGAACCGTCGTGGTTCAAGAAGATTTTAGAAAGGTTTGTGATTTAAGCAAGTTATGAAACAGAAAGACACACCATGACACTCAGTGATACAAGTGAGTTTTATGGCTCAGAACCATGTGTTGGAAACAACATCGGAGTTCGAGTCTCCGCCAGGGCAAACTCGTTGGATGAGATTTACTCAACTCCTTCGTTGCGGGAGATTATTCCGGTGCTCCTGTGCGAATAGTAGATCGCAGATCGTCCAGCCGCGGTTATTTTGGAATGAGTCTCTCTAATCTCTTAGATACTCTTAATGAAGCAGCATTTTTTTTCAGGTAATTTAGCTCTTGAGGTTTTGGTTGAACCGTTTCGAGAATGCTCTGGGCATCTGCAAGATCGTGAGCTGCGCCTGCATACAATTTGAGCAGCACTAAGGCCTTCCAGTCGACAAATGGCATGATGAAGCCATCAATCTCATCTTCAGAAACGTTTTGAAACGCGATTTTTTCCCAAGCAGACGGAAATCGAACAAGCTGAACGGGAATATTTCCGTGGTCGTCATGTTCTTCAAATGTGACGCAACTGAGCAGGGGATCTCGTGGTGAACCCTTGATGATTGTGCCGTGCAGCGCGGAAGCGAGTTTCTCTTCGGTTGAATCTCCAAGTTGGATAACGAAGTCAATATCAGATGTCGCTCTTGGGATGCTCCAACGGGAAACGGCAAATCCATCGATCAGAGCAAAGCGTTCTAACAGGCGGTCTTTCTGAGCATTTCGTAACCGAGTTATTGCATGCTCTAGCGCTTTTTGGAACATAGTGTAAGCCTCATCGTTATTTCAGAAAGTTCGCAGGCACGGAGGATTCGGTCTTCATTATTAAGCGAACGAGCAATTTGAATCTCGCGTGTTCGCAGCGTCTCCCCAATAGCACTTTTCCGCCGTAAGGCGGACCGTGCCTCCTGGATTAAAACATAATTAAGCTCTCAGAATTTTTATGATCTCTGTCAGGGACACGTTATCCCACCTGCGCGATTGTAGGGAATGATACATCTGCCAACCTTGTTATTTAGTGCCTATGGACCTTATGCGTTGCGGCGTTTCCAGAAGTCGTGTCAGGTCCCATCGCACCTTCAGCGGTCGTTATTAGGACATATCCTTCAGAAAAATGCAGAAACAAGTTACGGAAAAAAGCACCGTTTTGCAGAAATATGTGATTTTAAGGATTTTCAATCGCAAGTTCCTTTAGCTGATTATGAAACTCTTGAGCCTTTTATTAAGAAGGCGATGGAAGGAGATGCCGCACAGTTAACAATAGAAAAGCCAATTCTCTATGGCATGACGAGCGGAACTACCGGAAGTACCAAGTTCATCCCTGTCACACCTGAAAGTAAGCAAAATAAAGCTCGACTTTTAAAGCTTTGGCTTTCTGCGCTTTATCGTGACCATCCGCAAGTATTTCACAATCGGCTCTTCGTAATCGTCAGCCCGGAAGCAGAGAGCTACGCTCCTGATGGTACCCCTTGTGGTGCTGAGTCCGGACATGGATATCAGAATGCGCCAATGGTGATAAAAAAAATGTATGCCTGCCCCTATGAGGCTTTTACGATTAAAGATTACCGAACAAAATATTACCTTATTCTACGAATGGCCGCTGAGCATCCTGTATCTTTTATCTATACCTGTAATCCAAGTACGGTAGCACTGATTGCAGAGCTTCTAGGAGAATTTAGCGAATCAATAATCGCTGATATTCAAGATGGCACTATTTCTTCGAGCAGGACACCTGAGTTGTCAACAAAAGATCTCGCACAGTTTAAAAATACTTGCGCTCGAAATGCTCGCCGCGCAAAGTTTTTAAAAACAGCAGCAAAAAAAGAAAACGGTAAGTTACTTCCAAAACATGTTTGGCCTGAGCTTGCTGCGATCGGTTGTTGGAAGGGAGGAACGGTGGGATTTCAGCTCAAAGAAGCTACGCACGACTATTCAGAAAACATTCCGGTCCGCGACATTGGGTATTTTGCAACGGAGCTACGAGGCTCCATCCCGCTTTCTGACGACGGTTGTGATGGGGTGCTTACTATAGATACAAATATATATGAATTTGCGCTCGCTGAAGAGGAGCATCCCCTACCTAGCTCGCTTCTTTTGCCTGAGAATCTCGCGGTTGGGGAAAAATATATTCCCTATGTAACAACGACCTCTGGACTGTATCGTTACAATATGAATGATGTCATTGAAGTCGCAGGCTTTTATGAGAAAACGCCGATAATTCGCTTCCTCCATAAAACAAAAGGTATCGTCTCATTAATCGGTGAGAAACTCAGTGAGGCACAAGTTCTTTCTGCAGTCGAAAAAGCCTTTCGTTCACTACAAACCAAATACCATTTTATCGCCGCCGTTGGCGTGACCAGTGAAAATACAAAACCCTTCTATCTATTTCTTGTTGAGTTCTCATCTCTTCCTACAGCCATGGAGATTGCTCCGGTGCTTCGGTCGTTAGATGAAGCTTTAAAGAGGCACAACTCTGAATATGCTCAAAAGCGCGATTCTCTTCGGCTCTCTCTTCCGCAGATCCGAATTGTAAAGGAAGGTACCTTTAAGAAATACCAGGAGAGCGAAGTCGCCAAAGGTCGAATCGATACACAATTTAAAATTCTTCGAGTCACTACGGATGAAACATTTGCTGACCGGTTTCCTGCAGAGCAGGAGTTTTCCCTTGAAGAGGAAGCTCAGGCAAAAGCAGCCGGAATGCATTAATCAGGGTGTCGTTACAAAGGATGCTTACCGTCGCAAGAACCATCGACACTTTCTGGCGAATCGTCTATGGCTTTTTGCCAGAAGGGTGCTTCCTTTCTCCTGAGACTTTTGAACTTGATTCACTTTGGAAAGAAGATCCTCCCCTTCGAAATGAAACAAGTGCTCCGCCTACCCTTACTTCGTGGAAGGAATTGCTGCCACCCCTTCCAAACGTTGATGTTCGATGCATTGGCTATACCTTTACCTATCCTTCTCACCAACGTGAGATGCGTGCTGCAGACTGCTTTCGGTTTCAGAAAAAGGGTCCCGCGCGGTTGATGGACGGGCACCTCCTCTATCGACCCCACCTTGACTATGAAGCAGAGGTAGGGATTCTTCAGCGACGGCATGCCCCGGAGAGATTTGGCTTTTTAATGGTTAATGACCTTACCGATCGCGGTATTCAAGTCATTAATTACTCACGAAAACTCGAGCGACAACAATCAGTATTTTCAGAAGCAAAGAATTTTGAAGGAGCTCTACTTGTGGGTCCACTTCTCGCTATTGGTGATGATGAAGATTGGGAAAAACTCTCCATTTCACTTCGGGTCAATCAGCAGCCTCGCCAAACACTGCGTGCGGTGGATTGTATTTTGAGGCCAAAAGAGATTCATCAACAGGTATTTCAAGAAGACAGTAACACGGAGTGGTTACTTGTTGCCTCAGGCACTCCTGAAGGAGTGATTCTTACCGTCCCCAACAAACTGCGCACTATGGAATTATTTCTCAAAAACGGCTTTTCCGTAAAACGGGCCCGGAGAGCACACCTGTTTAGCCATACCTTTCTTCAGCCAGGGGATGAAATTGAGATGACATCAGAAGTTCTCGGCTACGGAGTGGTGCATGTAAGTAACGAAAACAAAGAGGCCACAGTAAAATGCTAGAGCAGAAAGAAGATCAGAGAGCAAAAGATCACCATGCTGAGGCTTTTCAACTCCAATTCTTACCAAGTGTGGATGGAGTGCTTATCCCGGTACGAATATTTCCGTCATCAGGGAATAAGTCTCCGGTGATTATGTTTCATGGTCTTCAGAGCCATTCGGGATGGTTTCTTGATAGCGCGATCATGCTCGCAAAAAGTGGTTTTCCTGTTTTTAGTTTTGACCGACGAGGCTCGGGGTTAAGTAATGAGCCTCGAGGAGAGTGTAAACGATATGAACAGATTCTTGATGATGCTTTAGAGGTTGTTAGTTTTTCTCTCAGGCAATCCGGTTTAAAAAAAGTTCATCTTCTTGGTCAATGTTTTGGAGCTCTTCCGGCGCTTTTGTTTGCCTTAAAATATGAAGCTCTTTGTCACTCCGTGGTGCTTGCTGCTCCGGCGGTATTTACTAAAGTTAGACCGGAGATTGTTTCGAGTGTGGCTTCAGTGTTTCAACGTTTTGTGGGGAAAGAGGCACAAATTCCGCTTCCTTTTTCTCCAGAACAACTTACCGATGTTTCTCAGCGCCTTCATTTTATTAAAAGAGATCCTTTTGCCCTTACGCACACGGATCTTCAGACATATAGAGAAACGTTTCGAATGAGACGTTTTATCAATCTCCATTCCAAGAGCTTTGTTCTTCCACTCTTAGTCCTTCTTGCCGGGAAAGATGAGATCAATAATAACGAAAAAACGCGCTTGTTTGTAAAAAGCGTTTCTTCTTCTAAAAAACAGATCATCGAATATTCCGAAGCAAAGCATATTCTTGAATACAGTAAGGAGTCAGAGAGGTTTTTTTACGATCTTCATAACTGGCTTTTTGCAGTTGAGGCTGCTTCTGAGAACACTCTTCAAACCCAAAATAGATCTGAGTTGAGTGTATGAGCATTGAGAAGATAAAGGTATGGTTTCGTAATCGACGAGATCAACCAAATATTTGGCGTAACTTACACCTTGCGGGCTCAAACAAATGTCCTACAGCGTTTATGTATTATGCTGGTCTTGGTGCCAATGGCGTTGTTGGTCAGAAAAAAATCGCTCGAGAACTTTATCGACGCTTTGATCGTCAGGTCGATGTTTGGCAACGAAACCTCTGGGGACATACTGGCCGCTATGGTGAGTTTCGCCAGAGTCGGATGTGGAATTGGACAAATGACGCTATTGTTTCATTACGAAAGCTCATCAACAGTTACGATAACAGATGTATCTTTATCCTTGGGCACTCTACAGGAGCTCTCGTAGCGGTTGTTGTAGCTTGGTTATTTGAACAGCTCCCGAGTTTCTTTGGAAGAAAGGCTAGCTCGGCTCGCATTGTCGGAGTAGTTCTTACGGCGCCTTCTTTTTGTTTGCGAAAAAGGAAGCACGCACATCTCCTCCTAATGGTGCTTCTCCTCTACTATGTGCTTAGTCCAGCGATGTTTATCGCCTTGCCGTTTGTATTTCCCCGTTTATGGGATCTCAGTTTACTTACTGCGCTTGCCTTCTTTCTCTTGCTTCCGCGAGTACGGGTGCCAAATGTCTCGTTACATCCTGAGTGTGGGGAAAGACCCACTCTCTCAGAGCAGATCAGATGTAAGGAGCATCGCTACCGAGCTTTAGCCCTGGTTGTTCATTTGGGAATTACCCCAGTCTTGCTTCTCTTGTTGTCTTTTGTTTTTCCAATTTCCTATGTGCGCGCAGCTCTCTGGTTGTTTCTTGCTAGTATTATCGCTGCATTTTTTTATTTACCAAAAGGTGAAGTTCTTGATGCTTATTCTGAGGAGGAAGCGATGAAAAACGACCAGTATTGCTGGCTTCCAGTGGTTACTGCTGCCACCCTTTTACCTCTCCAGTGGGTGGCTCGATATGCGATCAGGAGACTCCGCTGTAGTGTATTGATGATTCTTGCCGAAGAGGATCGGGTTGTTGACAATGAGTTTACAAAAGAGCTCTTTCAATCGCTGGTTTCTTCAGATCGGGAGTTGCTCCTCGAGAAAGGAGGCTCTCATACTATTGCCACTGAGGCGCGACAGTTACAACTTGTCGATCTCATGGAGCGTTGGCTAAGACACCGGATTGCACAATCTGACTTACAATCAGAAGAGGCATTTGAAGTTCCTAAAGCATTTGCAAATAGCATGCATAAGTTTGGTTAAAAGAAAGACTGCTTGAAAAGAAGATGAGGATTAAACATTTTGAATTGTTTGCCGTAGATCTGCCGTTTCGAAAACCGGTTTGGCATGCCGCGCACACTCGTGCATGTTCTTCCAGTGTATTTCTAAAATGCGTCCTTGAGGATAACACGGTAGGTTTTGGGGAATGTTTGCCACGTGAGTATGTTACAGGAGAGAATCAGGAGACGGTCTTTCATAGTCTCGAGACGGTGATACTTCCCGCACTCATCGGTTTTAATGCGATGAATTTTGAAGAGGTAGTTGAATTTCTTCGGTGGTGTGATGGGGCTCCCCCCAGGGAGTGGAATAAAGGAGAAGCATCGCTCCTTGCTGCTTGGTGCGCAGTAGATTTGGCGCTCCTTGATTCTTTTGGGCGAGCATTTAATGAAAGTATCTCCTTTGGGAAGATAAGAGAAAAAAGACGTTATAGCGCTGTACTTCCTCTTGAAGGGGGCAGGCATTTTTTAAAAAACCTTCTCTTGATGCGACTTCTAAATTTTAAAGATGTAAAAATTAAAGTCGGAGACGAACGAGACCTTGAGCGGCTTGTTATTGTACGACGAATCCTTGGGAAGTCCTGTGAGCTTCGAGTTGATGCAAATATGGCCTGGAGTGTCCCTCAAGCGCTAAGGAATATCCCACTTCTTCATAAATTCAAGATAGTAGCCGTTGAACAACCGTTACCAGCAGATAATTTAGAGGGGGCAAAGATTCTTGAGGAAGAGGGAGTGACTGTTGTTGCTGATGAAAGTTTTTCTGATCGAAACTCCCTTGAGCGACTTATTGAATACAAAGCATGTTCGGTAGTAAACATTCGGATCTCTAAGTGCGGTGGGCTCATCGCGTCTCTTGCCCGCGCGAAAGAAGCACTCAAGGCGGGGATCGATGTGCAACTTGGTTGTCAGGTAGGCGAATCGTCACTTCTTTCTGCTGCAAATGTCATTCTTCTCCACTCTATAGAGCGTCTGCGTTTTGCAGAGGGGTGCTTTGGTAGATATCTTCTCAAAGACGATCCCGCATGTCCTTATTTGCGGTTTGGTTACGGAGGACATCCCCCGGCACTACCGGAAGGTTTAGGGCTACGCGTAGCAATTGATGAAGCAGTGCTGAGAAAGCACACCATGAGACATTCCGTAGTTACAGCCAACAGCTCTTTGAGGGAATCTTTAGAGTTTTTATGAAAGGAAGCTCTATGATGGTTCATCAGTGGAAGGATCTGGTGTTGAGAGCGTTGTTTGAGCAGGTTTATCTCCCGCAGTTTTCCAAAGTTGAACAGCAACAAGGAGAAGAAAAACAGCAAATGCTCGTTGAAGTTGGCGCGATGAAATGCTGAGACTTAGTCGTGCCCCAAACCAGGCCCCCACAAACAATCCAAGAGCGATAAGCACAGCAGAAAGTGGATTGATAAGCCCCTTTTTGTAATACTCCCAAGCCCCAAGTAGCCCTACAGGCAACAGTAATGCCGCAAGAGATGTTCCGGTAGCCATCTCCACCTTCATGCGGTCAAGGGAGATTAACGCAGGCACGATTACAATCCCGCCGCCAATGCCAAACATGCCAGCTAAGATTCCAGCAACGATGCCGATTCCAAGGTAGATCATAAATTATCGAATTATCTTTTATCAGTCTTTCTTATAGTAATAAACGGGGACAGATCGCATTAAAAAAGATAAATGAGATGAAAATAATGGCGACCCAATAGAGGCACTCAGCAGCTTAAAGCGTCAATACATTGTTAAAAGGATAAGGAGGAAACCTTTATCTTTGCGGTAACCTATGAAACGGCTCTTCCCGCACCACCTTATGTTCGTCTTGAAGAGGTGGAGCGCAAGATTCGTGTTCATCTTATCTCAAGAAAGCAACTGAACATAGTTGCGGACATGGCCAACAAAATCAAACTGGCTGAAGATTCTCCGGAGTATCGGCGGCGCTTAATAACATTAATAGGGCTCACAGGCGACTGGGCACGTTGGTGTCAGAGTAGTCGTGAGGGGTGTTGTCTTGCCATGGGAAAGCTCCAGTTAGCTGCCTAGAAGATTAATGGGTTATTCTCGGGTGTGTAGGCATTTTTAAGGGTCTACACACCCGAGATGAATGACGGTTTAGTAACTTGTATCTCGCAGAAAGAAGATTCTAGAAAGTATCCTCAGAGCAGCTGGCAAGGTTCGAC
>CAZDIO010000025.1:0-1557 GCA_964505555.1 uncultured Bdellovibrionales bacterium | reverse complement strand
CTATAATAGTGCCGATGGAGAGGGAATTGAATCTTCGGCAGATAAGAGTTGGTTTTTTAATCGTCCCCTAAAAAGCCTTGGAGAACTCGCGCTTGTTCCAGGAATGACAAAAGAAAGAATTCAGCAGCTTGCACCTTTCGTAAAGGTCTCTCCCCTTTCTTCTTTTAGTCGAAAAATAAACATCAACACCGCTCCAATTGAAATTCTTCACGCCTTAGGATTTGGTTCACTTGCGCAAGATATCGTTGACCTTCGTCAACCAGAGCCGATAAAGAGCGGTGAATTAAATAAGTTTACCGTCGGAGACTCCACTCTTCCGGGATACGTCGGGGTCGTAAGTAATGAATTTAGCATCTTCTCTCAAGTAGCAATGGCAAACTCAACCCGCTGGCTACGAGCCGTCGTTACCACCACCTCCCAAGGAACAGGCCGAAGAACGACTGTTCAAAATGTTCAAATTCACTAGATTAGAAATTTTTCCCTTTATTGCTTCCTGATTGAACAGAGAGTTTCACAGGGTTACACAGAGTTAAGAAAAAAGGTTTTTGGATTTAACTCTGTGTAACCCTGTGAAACTCTCTGTTCAAATCTATCGGTTCTTCAATCGAAGAGCTCGACAAGCCAAGGTGAGCAATAAAAGCAACCGCTGTTTTTGACAATTTCTCTCAGAAGTGTTATCCCCCATCTCCGTTAGAACGTCTTTGTCGTCCTCTTTTTCATTTCATGAAAGTAGAAGTATCTCGTTTGCACCGCAGGAAGTGCGTTTGTTTCCTGAGGTGTAAACGCTGTCTCAAATAGTGTTTTACATCATCGAGCCACGTTGGCTCGAATGAGGTTTTTTTGGGCAAAGAGATACGAAAGGGGTGTTCCTTGAGAAACGGGCATTACAAAGAGGTGTTCACTACAGGGGAAGTGGCCACGATCTGTCGGTTCTCTCAACAGACAGTAATCCGCTGTTGTGATCAGGGGAGGATCGCTGCGTTTCGGATTCCGGGCTCGAAATTTCGAAAAATTCATCGAGATTCTTTGATCACATTCATGAGAGCCAACGGACTTCCTCTTGACTGGCTGGACGGCGCAACAAAGCGCATCTTGTGTGTATCCGAGGAGCCCGAAAATCGAGATTTTCAAGCACTCTGTGCGGAACTAAAAGCAATCAGGGATTGTCTCGTCATCGAAAGTGCGAGTATCTTTCTTGCGTGTGCCGCCACAGTGGTTCATCGCCCACAGACCATCGTGCTTTGGAGACCTCAGATCGCAGAAGAGAGTTCTTTCTTTTTACGAGGAATTCGTTCTTCCACAGAAGGAAAAGTAGTGCGGATCATCTTAGTTCTTCCTTATTCCTCAGAGAGCGAAGAACTCACCCGCCGTTTCCAAGCATTTGTGGATCAGGTGATTGTTCAACCAAAGACCGATCCACGTATTCTCGAGCTTGTAAGCCATATCCAACCAACCACGACCAATGACCCAAGGTCGCCTCATCAAAAGGAGTAACTCAAGAATTTTTGTCTCGGAGGTTTGAGACAGCGTTCGCCGACGCTTCAGGACTCACTCTAA
>CAZDIO010000024.1:0-18933 GCA_964505555.1 uncultured Bdellovibrionales bacterium | reverse complement strand
CGCCCCCCCATCAACTTAGAATTTATCAATCTTTTTGCGTGTTTGTGTCGTTCCCCGCCCCACGACAGCTGAAAGTGATCATTTTATTAAAGGGTTTAAGTAGACGAGGTCGTAAAACGAAATTACTCGATTGCCCTCTTTCGTGCACAGCAGCAAGCTATCAAACATCGAATAAATAACCTTTCCCCGAAGAGTCTCTCCGCTTGAGGCGAGGCTGATTTCAACCTCTTTGCCGACAAATTTTAGAGACTGCTCAAATAAGTTATCTTCTGAGGTGGTGGTCATTTTTTAATCAAGTTTTCTTAAATAGATCATCTAATTTTTTTAACGAGTCTTCTTTGCTCTCAGAGGATCGTTTCCTGTTTCCCCCGGCAAGAACAAAGTAGTCACAAAAGTTCGCTTTCCCCTTCTCAACAACGCGATCTGCCTGAGGCTCACGGCACTCGTTGTATACTATCGGGTCGTAGTGCTTGCAATTATAGCAGACATGAATGTCACTAATGCAGTGAGCGCATGAATCTCTTCTCCCCACAAAATCCCCAGCATTGAGACCCAATGGTTTCTTACATGAAAAACAACAGACCGTCGTATCGGAGGTATTCATACTGATTGAGCATTCTAACCACACTGCGGAGACAAGGAAAACATTCAATTTTCATCGTTATCTTCAAGACACCTGCCCTTCTCTGACAAACCCATTGGTACTTGTTCCCAGGAACAATTTACCGATATAAGAGATGGGTTAGTAATTAAAACAAGAGATTGTAGCGTGAAATTTGTAGTTGAAGAAGCACCGGTAACGGTTCACCCGGTTGCAAATGGGATTACACTTCTTGGCCAGAAACTGGAGGGGGTATCTTCTGGTGCTTTCTCGATCCTTGTTCCTCTCGGTGCTGCCCTTGATCCGGAAGGATTTGAAGGTGTTACGGCGATGTTGGTGGAGATGTTTGGAAAGGGTGCGGGACATTGGAATAGTAAGGAGCTTTCTGAGCAGTTTGAAAATATCGGTGCTCACCAGGGACATTCGGCAGGGATTGAGGTTTCGGTTTTCTCAGCAGCGCTTCTAGGAGAGAACCTAGCAAAAGCGCTTGATCTCTATAGCACCATGCTTCTTCTTCCTAAACTTCCTCCCGATGAGCTTGAAAGTGTCAAAAAACTACAACTTCAAGAGTTAAGCGCCTTAGAGGATCAACCAGCAAGTAAGGTAATGGTCGAGCTTGCGAAACAATTTTACCCCCATCCTTACGGAAAGTATCAGGTAGGCACTACTGCTGGGGTGAAAAATATTACGCACCAAGTTTTGAGCGACTATTATCGACAGTACTTTACCCCAAACCGAGCAATTATTGCTGTCTCCGGTGACTTTGATTGGAACGAGGTAAAGCGCTTAGTTGAAGAAAAGTTTGGTTCTTGGCGAGGAAGCAATAAGGAATTGCCTCACAAATCGCTTTCAAAAACTTCAAAGACCATCCATGTTGAGCAAGATACAAAGCAGCTCCAGATCGCGCTTGCCTATCCAAGTGTATCTTTTGACCACCCGGATTATTATGCAGCACGTGTTGCGATTTCAGTTCTCTCTGGCGGCATGTCAGGAAGGCTCTTTGTGGAGGTGCGAGAAAAAAGAGGGCTCGTATATCGTGTCTCTGCCTCACACAGCGCGACCAAAGGTCGAGCGGCGATATTTGCCTATGCAGGAACGACCCCAGAAAATAGTGAAGAAACTTTGCAAGTAATGGTTGATGAGCTTAGAAAAATTAAGCTTGGTGTTGAAGCAGAAGAGCTTGCAAGGGCAAAAGCAGATCTCAAAGCTCGCCTTGTCATGCAAGGAGAATCAACTTCAGCACGTTCTTCTGCGCTTGCAAATGATTGGTGGAATTTAGGGCGAGTTCGAGGACTAACGGAAATTAAAGAAGCAATCGATAAGGTAACCAGCGAGGATATTGAACGACATTTTTCACAGTATCCCGCAGCTCCGATTACTTTAGTAACACTTGGCCCAAAAAAGTTAGAGTTGCCAACATGAAATTTCAGCATACAAAGCTTCCAAATGGCTTAACCCTCATTGGTGAAGAGAGAAGCTCTGCAACGTGCACCGCGATCGGGTTTTTTGTAAAAACCGGTGCTCGAGACGAATCTCCAGAAATTCTTGGAGTGTCTCATTTTCTTGAACATATGATGTTTAAAGGCACGAAAAAACGTTCAGCATTAGACATCACATACCAATTTGGTGAGATCGGTGCACAGTCAAATGCCTACACAAGTGAAGAAAACACGGTCTATTACGCAGCGGTGCTTCCTGAATATTTTTCTCAGGCGATGGATATCCTCTCTGATATGCTTCGCCCTGCTCTTGATGAAAAGGAGTTTGATACAGAAAAGAAGGTGATTCTTGAAGAGATTGCCCTCTACCAGGATCGACCCAGTCATGTGCTCTTTGAAACAGCCATGGCGGAGCATTTTAAGGGCCACACAACGGGTCGCCCGGTGCTTGGAACAACGCAAACAATCACCGCCCTTACTCGAGAACAGATGAAAAATTACTTTGATGCTCGTTATGCCGCATCAAATATTATCCTTGCCGCAGCAGGAAATTTTTCGTGGGATGAGTTTACTGAGCTTGCGATAAAATACTGCGGAAAGTGGGAACATGGAGATAGTCCCCGAGTGGTTCTTCCTCATCACCCAACGCACCGTAACTTAGTGATTACGAGAGAAAATCTACAACGAGCGCATCTGGCAATGATTGCTCCTGGCCCGTCTGCCACGGAAGAAGAGCGATACGCCGCACATGTGCTCTCGACTATTTTAGGAGATTCTAGTGGTTCCAGAATGTATTGGGAGCTCATCGATAAGGGACTTGCTGATTCAGCAACCATCGATACGGATGAAATGGAAGGCACGGGGATGGTTATGGGGTATGTGAGTGCCGATCCTGAACGGATCGATCAGGTCGGAGATATCCTCCTGAGCATCATGAAATCTCCACGAAAATTTAGCGAAGAAGATCTCAAACGGGCAAAAACAAAACTCGGCACAGCACTCGTTCTTCATGGAGAAAGTACGATGAGACGGTTAATTGCCATCGGGTCAGATTGGCTTTATCGGAAGAAATACCACCTTCTTGAAGAGGAGTTAGCAGAGATAAAACGCATCACGAAAGAAGATATCTATGCAATGCTTGAGCGTTACTCCTTTGAACCAACAACGAGTGTGAAGCTTGTGCCCGCCTGAGTTAGAGGTGTTCCACTTTAGGTATGGCACGAAGTTCTCCTCCTGTCGTTGCTTCGCTTCGCTCGCAACGACAGGAGGGTTCTGCCACACCTAAAGTGGCACAGCTCTAGGACCTTCTGGTTTGAAAAGGCAGAGAAGAAATTAGGTGAAAAAAGAAAAGGGGTGCTTTGCAGTTAACGAGTAACTGCCGGGCGCACCCACCCCGAAAATCCTTTGAAATGAAGTACGATGTGAGGAGCGGCAGACAGGCCCTAGCGTCCGGGGACCTGTTTACTTTTCATGCCCTGGAGTGGCAGTGAGCTCCATAGGAAAGGAGGCTGCTCGTCTGGGGAGATCTCCGGCGCATAAGCCAAGTAGATATCCTTGCCGAGCAGGGTGAGCTCGAGGATTTCCGCTCCCAGCTGAACTCCAAGGATGACACGACTACTCCATCCTCTGAGTGCACGAACTGTGGTCGTGACGTTTTCCATTACGGCGTTCACCGCAGCCGGATCGATCTTTCCGAATTCGTCTGCGGCGGACCATAGATACAGTCCACTTGGTTTTCCAGTTGATAGTCTGATCTCGAGTAACGTCAACCCATCAATTAGGAAGTTCATGAGGCGCGCTCTCCTTTCAACCAAACCTCTTACTACCCCTTGGAGGGGCAGAGAGGTGAGGTTTCCACTTCTACTACAACCATGTATCGACCTACCGCACACAACGGAGTGTGCTGGGTTAGTTTATATCATAATTTACTCAGAATATCATAAAACTATTAACTAAAAGAAAGCGCTAAGAGAGCGATCTGATATGGAACTACCTAAATTTATTAAACATTTTCTTCAGAGCTTTACATTACTTGAAGGAAGTTTACTATTTTAATGCGTAATTAAAACTCAAGTGCTACTTTTTTCTTCCGCTTAGAAAGAGGAGGACATCTTGGTTAAAAAAACGGCATTGAAGTTAGTTTCGGATACAGACACAAAGCACGGTTACAAACGCTCTGTTGGGGAGCTATGGACCTCACAACAACGACAGATGCACTCTTTGCACTATGTTGTGAGCTACCGCGCAAGCTTCAAGCCAGAGCTTCCAGAGTTCTGTATTCGTCGCTATTCAAAAAAGGGAGATGTGGTGCTTGATCCCTTCAGTGGACGAGGCACCACCGCGCTTCAAGCAAACCTTCTTGGTCGGGTTGCTTGGGCATTTGATGTTAACCCCTTAGCGGTCGCACTTACCCGAGCAAAAACAAATCCAGTAGGCCTCCACGAGGTTGTTCTTCGCTTAAACGATGTAGAGTTTCGAAGACCGGTAAACCTTGAAGGATATCAGGAATACTTTGCTCCATTTTATCATCCCGATACGTATCGGGAGCTCCTGAATTTGCGGTCATTTATTAAAAAAGATCGAGATGTTGTTAATAATTTCATTGAGCTTCTTGCGATTTCGAGACTCCATGGACACTCCCCAGGGTTCTTTTCTGTATATTCATTCCCCCAGATATCGATTCCGCCCTCTAGTCAACGAACAATTAATATCAAGCGCCACCAAGTTCCTGAGTACCGTGCCGTTGCCCCGCGCATTATTAGAAAAGCTGCACAAACACTTCGTGATGGATTTGTCGGGGACTTTTTTTCTGTCGCTGAATCTAATGTTGTCGAGGTAGGAGATGCAAGAAATCTTCACCACGTACCGAGTGACTCAGTCGATCTCGTTGTTACCTCTCCGCCGTTTCTTGATAAGGTAGATTATGTAACCGATAACTGGCTTGAGTGTTGGTTTGCAGGGATTCCCCTGAAGGATTTTTCAAAAAACGTAGTGATGACAAGAACGGTAGGCGAGTGGCGAGCATTTATCAGTGAGGTACTAGCAGAACTGCTTCGAGTCCTAAAACCGAGTGCGTATGCGGTAATAGAGGTGGGGGAAGTGGCTGTTAATGATGAGGTTCTTTTTCTTGATGAAGTTGTTGCAGAAGAAGCAAGGGCTCTTTCCCACAAGGGAAAACGATTTTCTGTCGATGAAGTCCTTGTGAACCAACAGAACTTTACGAAGCTCGCAAACTGCTTCAATGTGGAGAACAACGTGAAGGGAACAAACACCAATCGCTTAGTGGTGCTTCAATGTAGAAAGCCGCGATCGAAGTCTTAGTTTTTTGTAGGTTGGCAAGGAAGATCAGAGTGCTTGCCGGTAAAGATGGACAATTACTTTTGTAGAAAGGTTTCACCTGAAGGTAACAGTTGTGGATCAAGAAGTTGCAAAAATGACGGTTCCTCGTGTGATGGTGGTGGGCACCGGTTGTGGTGTTGGGACCTCGACTATTATTCAGGGCTTGATCGTCGCGTTAAAGCGTAGCGGAGTTTCTCTCGCGCTCGGAAAAGTTGGCTCATCACTGGTTGATGCAACCCATCAACGGCGCCTCGCTGGAAGGCTTGCACACACGCTAGACTTCTGGATGCTCTCTAAGCCGCAGGTGCACTCTTCTCTTGCAAGGCTCTCCGTCGGTGCAGAACTCGTGATCATCGAGGGGCAGTACGGTCTTTTTGATACCCGACCTCAAGATTTCTCCTTTCAAAGAGATGCAGATTTTGCCGCACGTTTTGGGATTCCGGTTATTTTGGTTGTTGATGCTCGCGGATATCGAGAGGGAATCGCTGCATTGGTGAAGGGATTTATGACATTCTTTCCGGATGCAAAACTCTTTGGAGTGATTGCAAACTGGGTAGAGAGTGAAGAGCATGGTGAGTGTATTCGCTCGGCAATTGAAGCTCTTCGTGGTCCCCGCTATCTGGGGGGAGTTCCTCGTTCAGAGGCGTTGCAACCGTTTCTTTCCGTTCAGGGCGGAGTTGAAGAAAATAAAAGTCTTCTCACTCGTAACCGAATTATTGCCGCTGGAGATCTGATAGGAAATTCTATTGCACTCAACCTTCTTCGTGAGGGCGCGGCAGCCGCTCCGCAGCTTGAAGTCGATCCCGAGACACTCCAAGCACTGCCTCGTCAGTGTCGAATTGCCGTTGCTGATGACGCCTCACTGCATCTGACCATTCAAGATAATCTTGATCTGATTCGTCGAGCTGGTGCAGAAATAGTGGCGTTCTCTCCTCTTGCCGATGTGAAGCTGCCTGCAAGAACTTCTGCGCTCTACATTCCCAGTGGTTACGTGGGACTCTACGCAGCAGACTTACAGGCAAATCAAGCGATTCGTGCCGCGATTAGAGAGTTTGCTCAGCAAGGAGGGGCGATCTACGGAGAGGGAGATGCGGTAGCATATCTTTTTGAAGAGGTAATGACCCGAAAAGGAGAGAAGTTCTCTATGGTGGGTCTTATTCCGGGAGTTGCGACAGAAGTGGTTGATGCCGTTGGGCAGGAGCGACTAAGTTACTGTGAACTTGTCTCCCGAGAAGATACGATCATGAGCAGGACGGGAGATCGCTTTCGAGGCGTTCGGGATAATCGGTGGATCTATCGGAGTGACCAAAAAGCGGTGCAGTGTTTTCAGCTTCGAGACCGCACAACGCTGCTTCGTGCTGAAGGACGAGAAAGTCCGGGGCATCTGGAGGGTTTTTCACCACTTCCTCATGTTGTAACGACAACGGTACAACTTCACTGGGGATCACTTCCATCAATGGCACGGATGTTTTGTGATTCTGCAAGAGCATGCGCTCCAAGCGTGAAGGGACCAAAAGAAAAAGAAGTCGTTGACCAACCCTAGCGATTTTTGTTTACAGAAACGCTGCGAGACAAAAAGCAAGGGAAGAGAGAATGAGGATGCCAACTGCAAAAACGGTAGCAAAAACCACCCCAAAAACTGAGAATGCGAGACAGGTTGGCGAAGTAGAGTTTTTCACTAGTGCAGCCGATCTGATTTTACTGACGCGATCTGTTCCATGTATTTCCGGAGAGATTGGGCACGAGGGGAATAGAGTGTCAGATCCTTTAAGTCATTAACCTCAAATTTCCCATACACCATGTAGTCGTGATTGTTTGCCAGAGGCAAAATTCCACAAAACCGGTAGCCCAGAAGCTCAAGGAGATTACAGATTTGTGGAGCACGCGGATCGTCAAGTGCAACATGGAGAAAGAGCTTTTTTCGGCTATCTCCGCCAAGCTCGCCGAGTCTTTGCACGAGGTAGTTCTCGTTTGGTAATGCCGATGGGGTGACCGTAAGGTGACAAAGCTCAAAATGATCAACACAAGACATCTCAATGCCATCATCTTGTGCGTACCGATTAAGTTTTTTCCCTGTGGTTGCGCTGTTGAGTACGATCTGACGATTTAATCCAAGTGAGTGGTAGAGTGTCTCTGTGATTTTTCGGTGTTGTGTGGGTGGAAAGATTTCAAGAGGGTGAAGCGAGTTATCTTTAAGCATATTATACATGACAAGAAGGCTTGTGCGATCATTTGGTCGCCACATCCCAGTCGCACGGTATTGATGCGGGGGAACATAGTTTGGAAGAAGGGCAACTGTTTCTGAGCGATAACACTTTGCCGCGACAAGCTGAGACATCGGGTGAGAGATAAAGTTATAGTGATAGAGAACGTTCCACTGATGGCGCTTTCCTTGTTCATAAATACACCGCCAGAAGAGACGACTCATTTTAAAAACCTGTTTTTTGTAAGCCGGGTGGATTGCAGAAAACAGCATCTCTACCCGACTTCGATCGCGATCAGGTTTAAGGGCAATGTGTGCTACAAAGCGCTTATCATCGATAGCAACGATACTAATGAGCTCATCACTATCCTCAGCTTCATTTAACCAAAAACTCTCCTCATAAACCTGTTTATAAGGATAGCTCGAACCATAGCTTCGAAAAAACAGGTCGATCAGTTGTTCTGTGTCTCGACGGTTGTCAGGGTTAAGTGCGCGGATGACAAGGTCCTCATCGTGCTCAGCCTCGTCGACAGGGGGTGAGCTTGCCTCCCATGGGGAAGTTTGGTGATGTGAATCAATTTGAGACATCTTAAGCGCTCTAACTTCCCAATCTCAGCAACAACCAGTCTGGAGTGACTCGTCTAGAATGAATCAAAGAGAGATAAGTCAACCAACGATTGCTCGAATTAACATTGAACGAATCCAGACCTCACACTATATTCCCTTGCATTTTATTCCTAATTGCCGACTTATTCAAGGGAGATATGGAGAGAGCCTGCACATATGAATTTTTAACTAAGTACGATAAAATACTATAATTAAAGGAGAAATTAGGAGCATGGAGATTAAAATGCACCTCCGCTGCTCTTTATCTAGATGAAAGCCGAAATTAGTGGAGAAACAAAAAATCTAAGCCCCAGCCAGAAAGCCCTTCTTGAAAAGCTCTCTGCAAAGCGAAGTAGTGGGAGTGAAATTCTCTCACCAGACATTATTCGAGCTGCTGCGGAAGTAAGCGCCGAAATTGAAAGTGAGATCGGTCTTTTGATTGGGCGAGATGGCCGGCTTACGCACCTTGTGGTTGGCACCAGAGACAAACTCTATCTTCCTGATCTTGGTCGGTACCGTTTAGACAGTGCGCGATTAAGAAGGTTGCGATTTGCTGTTTTTGTTCCTCATGGGGAACGGATTTTAAAGAAACACTCAGAGCAAGGTTTTGTTTCCCGAAACGGGTCCGGTCATAGGGCGGGCTACGCTACGCCGCACGCCTCAAAAAGTGTGCTTAGCCCTGTTGTCCAACATGATCTCCTCGTTGATCTTGAGAAGCTTCGATTTGATGGGTTACTTGTTGTTGCCGTTGGCGAGAAGGGGGAACCAGGACCGGTAACTTTTGTTTCTCTTCAAACAACACGTCATCATCATGGCCCGTTTAGTGAGAGTGGAGGTGTTCATCGGGGGTTAAAATTCCTCCATGGTCGTGACATGCATGCGCTGGGGGTTGATTTTCCTCAGTTTATTTCAGAGTTAGAAAAAAATATTCAGGCGACCTCCCAGCGAATTGATCAGGATGGAAAAGATCGAGCACTTTTAGTAGGTGCGTATGTAGGAAGCGAGGCAGAGGCGCGAAGTTCGATGGCGGAGCTTGAGGAGCCTGCGCGCACGGCGGGGATATCGATTCTTGATTTTGTGGTACAGCGTCGAAAGCGTCTTGATCCAAAAACCGTTATTGGGAAGGGAAAGGTTGAAGAGATCGTTCTTCAGAGTTTGGATCTTGGTGCGGATCTTTTGGTATTTGATCGGGAGTTAAATCCGGGGCAACTGCGATCGATTACAAACCTTACCGATCTTCGGGTGATCGACCGGAGCATGTTGATTCTCGATATCTTCTCTCAGCGTGCAAAAAGTAGTGAGGGAAGGTTGCAGGTAGAGCTTGCCCAGTTAAAGTATTCGCTGCCTCGACTTACGGAAACAGATACAGGGCTGAGTCGTCTTACAGGAGGAATTGGGGGAAGGGGGCCAGGAGAGACAAAGCTTGAGATCGGAAGACGCCGGGCGCGGGATCGAATTGCAGATTTAGAGAAACGGATTGATAAGCTTGCAAACCAGCGGGGGCTTCGCCGGGAGCGACGACAGGAGCGAGGAGTTCCGGTAGTAGCCATTGTGGGCTACACCAATGCAGGGAAATCAACGCTCCTTAATGCCCTTACGAAGGGGGATGTGTTTGTAGAGAGTAAATTGTTTGCCACCCTTGACCCTTCAAGCCGGAGAATGCGTTTCCCCAATGAACGTGAAGTGGTGTTTGTCGATACGGTAGGGTTTATTCGTGAACTTCCAAAAGAGCTCCTTGCTGCCTTTCGGGCAACACTTGAGGAGGTACAAGAAGCAGATATCCTCATCCATCTTGTTGATGCCACAAACCCAGAGCTTCGCACGCAGATGAAAGTTGTAGAGACGACTTTAAGTGAACTTGGATTTGATCAGAAACCCCGGGTGCTTGTTTTTAATAAGGTCGATAAGCTGAGCGAGATGGAGATTCAGGCGCTTGTAAATGTGCTCGGAGGGCTTCCTATCTCGGCGGCAAAGCGGATCGGCTTTGAGCGGTTGATTCTGACCTTACAAGAGAGGCTTGCAGAGAGTTTTAAGGGAAGTGATCCCGGAAACTTTATTCATTCTCAGCTGTAAACTCCTTTATATGCAACAGGAGAGGATTATTGTTACATAACATGAGGCTATCTCCTGTATGGTAGCTTTTTATCGGGTAGAAGAGAGAGACTGTCTCTTTTTGTGCTGAAGAAGGCACAGATGGAGACAGCGGTGATGTAAGTGATAAAGGTTTAAAGAGGTTCCTTTTTGTCTGTTCTTTTTTCTTCGACAGTTGAGCCTTCATTGAAGTGAACACTTCAATGAAGGCTCAACTGTCGTTCAAGGATGAATGAATGGGCAAGTCCATATCGAAAGGAACACGGACGTGAAAGATCTCAAGTACCATCAGGCGTTTTGTTTGGCGATCGCTTTTGCAGGATTGGCCGCGCAGCTTCTTACTGGCCTCGGAAGGCCACTCGATCGGCGCAGTTTGCGGGACGAAGTTAGTGTGCACGTTGCGGGCACGAAGAATGCAGTTCCTGCCGTCGCGATTGAAAAGTTGCGGTTGGCAAAACGGGGGCTCGAGAAAATGAGGCTCGCGAGCCTTAGCGCGCATCGTGCTGTTCAAGAAGAACTTGTTCTTCGTGAACAGGGAAAAGTCCCCAAAATCCGACTGACGAGAGAGGCGGTAAGCAATTTAGGTTGGATCGATATTGGGGTGCGTAATAAACCAACTGTCAGTGCGGCACGACTCGCTATAGGACTTGGAGGTGCATCGTTTCTTTTTTCGGTTATCCTCTATGGATTAACCGGGCAAACAAAATACGCATTCGCTTAAGCTGTTTGCGTACAAATGGTGGTGGTTTGTTTAGCCCTGTCCTGCCGCAAGCGCCCGCGGCAGGCAGGGTCGGGGAAGGATGAACTCCTTAGGTCACCGGCTGTTTCTATAATATTTTTATTGAACACAGAGTTTCATGGAGTTTCACAGAGAGAAGAAATAGAAAGAACAATTTTAACTCTGTGGATCTCTGTGTTCATCAAAAAAAGCCTGCCAATAATTAAAAAATATTTTTCAACACCGTCCTTTTACCTCACCGCTGTGGGGATCCGATAATGACGTCCCGTGCGAAGAATCGTCGAAACGATCGAGTTTGGCTCGCTGGGATTTAATGTAATCACCCCCTGATTGTTTGGGGAGTCTACAGAACAGATATTGAGCTCCACCACTCCGTGTGCGGGTATAATGTGTGGTGGTTGGAGAAGGGGATGAGAAAGCATGGAGCCATCTGATCGGGTGGCGCTCACCGTAACGCTTACGGCAAGCTCTCTTGAGTTTCCGATAAGAAGTCGACACCCCTGATGAAGATGAGAATTATAAGAGCCACGAAGTATCTGACCAAGCGCTTCTTGGGCGGAAATACCGTAGAGAAAGCTGACGCCTCCTGTTCGGGTTCTCCCATATTGCATCACCGTTCCTAAAACACTTGAAAGGGTAGAGGACTTTATCGTCACCGATCCGAGCTTATTTCGAAGAACTTTATTTAAAATTAGATGCTCAGTTTGATGCGGTGCTAAAAAGAGCGAGAGAGTTTGCTTTAACCATCCGGTTTGATCATAGATATTGATAATCGTGGCGATCTCTTTGTTTGTAGTGTTTGCAACTTCAAGAACTGAAGTTTGATTTCGAGTATCAACCGGGGCAGAGAGAAGCTGCCCACTTCCAACCTTACCCTCAAGTTGAACAGCATTGGTAAAACTCTCTCTGTTCCCTTTGTTGTCATAGAGATACCGAACACTTCTCAGCTGGAACTTCGCAGCCGTGTTTTCAGGTCGAAATTCAATGAGTCCAACCCGATTTGGACCGACGCTATGACCAGGAAAATCGCGTTTTCTTCCAGCACCGAGAGTAAATTTTTGAGATTTAAGCAATGCTCCTGATTGGTTGTAATAGATTAATCGTCCTTTTTGAGGAGTTGACTCTTCGTTCGTAAGGTGAATCCAGTTTGTTACCAAGTTTGGCCGATCTTTGCGATCGAGGCTTGGTTGAAACGTGTTTAAGGAAACAAACTGCGCTCCAGGTATTCCGTTTGTAAGTGGCATTGCAAGTGCAAACTGAATCCCTTCCTGACTGAAACCCTCTCTTCCTAATTTATAGTAGAGCATCTGTCCATCAACCTCACCTCGATGCGCATCAAGGGCGTGGGTGCATACTCTCCCATAGGAGTTTCGAGTGTAGCCTTTCATGCTGCTGATGATGTGGTCGTGTTGTGCTCCGGGAGCGATAAAAAACTGTTCAAGACTCTGCAAGGTACCATCAAGAGAGTAGAGTGAGGTTTGAAATGTGTTTTTTCTAACACCGAGATTTACATGCTCATAGACATTGAGCATCCCGCCAAAAAAACCGTTCCAGTCTGCACAGAGGGTGTTTGAAAGTGAGTGTATGCGGCTCCCACGATCTAATGGATTTGTGTAGTCAAGAAGTTCTTGCGGATCGTTTATACCATCTCGATCCGTATCTCCAAGGTCAGCTCGGGTGCCATAAATTCGTTCTTCATCATCGGTAAGCCCATCACCGTCAGTATCGGCATTGATTCGATAATTGTAATAAACATGACCACGAAGTGGGGGTGAAAGGGTAGATTCGCACTGTTGTGTGAAGTGAATAGCAAAGCTTAGAATGTTTCCTTCCTTATCAAATTGAACGTGTTCTACCTGAAAACTTCCAGAAAGTTCACTACAGCCTCGACCATCTCCGGTGATCTCCATTCCGGGATGAGAAGGTTCATTGTAGGGGTAGCGTTTTGCAAGCTCAAAGGTTCCTTCTAAAAAAGGAGTGCCTTCTTGAGAGGTAAAAACAAGATACCAATAAATCTCTTTATTTGAAAAGAAGATCTCAATTCCGTTTGGAATATCGGATTCGATAATTGGATCAATGGAGAAGATCCCGTCGGTAGGGGTATAGGTTTTTGTTACCCCCTGTCCAATGAAATCGCCAGGAGTGCTTTCTAAAGTAAGCGATGTTTCAGCATATGCTGACGGGGAGAATAAAATGAGAAGAGTAGAAATCCAAAGAGAAAGACTAAAAAATAATTTTTGTAACCGCACTACCACCCCTCCACGAGAGCAATTCTAATTTAGAGATAACAAGAGCTTCTTTGCTCGAACACGTTATCAATTCTTAATTGAACACAGAATTTCACAGGGTTACACAGAGTTAAAATTTAAAAGTCTTTTTTCTTTACTCTGTGTAACCCTGTGAAACTCTGTGTTCAAATCTACTCCAACCTAACCACCATAAAGAAGGATCTGCGATGAAACCAAACCTTTGGTTCCCATTAAAAAGAATTGGCGGCCGACAGGGAGGTGGCACATGCTGCGCTCACCAACATCCTGTCGACTCGCCAATCTTTCCCCTCCTATCATTCGCCTGAAAAGGTCCCTGTGGGAGTTTTCAGGATTGTTTGGGCAGTAACGAAGGATCGATTTTGAGGCCGATCCTTCGTTATGATGGGTGTGAAAGAACATTCCTGGCGAAAGGAATGTTGGAGATTGTTCAGGTCGTACTGCAGGGAGATCCCTCCAGAACGACCTGAACTTCTCTTCAACCTCATGAAACCCTGGGTTACATCGCGATCCAAAAACTTAGAGAAAGTTTTTGGATCGCCCAAGGTAGTTCTTCTACCAAAACCTATAGTTCACTAGGGTGTTATGGGAAGAAAGTTGGGAAATGTGACATGCCCGCCCCTCTGTCGTTGCGAGCCCCACGCTGCGCTCTGGGTAAACTCCGCGAAGCAATCTCGAACCCTTATTTATAGTATGAGATTGCTTCGCTTCGCTCGCAACGACAGAGGGGCTTTAATCAACGCTCGAGTTCAGCGTTTGATTTAAGATATGCGTAAGGTGTTGTAAGTAGTGGGTAAATTTTTATACCGCAGGGTTTCTATGCTGCGGTATAAAAAAGGTCAACAACATCAAGCGCTACGCGCTTGACTCAGAGGAAGCTGAACTCGCTTTCTTTTTCCCTTTGGATTTCGCTTTTGGAGTCTTAGCGGTCGTTTTTTTCGTTCGTTTCTTCCCCGTTCCTCCCTCTTCGGCAAGTCGGGCAGCACGGGCATCAAGGAGTGAAACTGCTTCTTCAATCGTCAATGTCTCCGGGCTCGTCCCTCGGGTAAGTGAAGCGTTAATCGTGCCATCCGTTACGTAAGGACCGTAACGACCAGATTTAATATTGAGAACTAAGCCACTGACAGGATGTTTTCCCACCTCGCGAAGTGTCTGTTGAACACTTGCTCGACGGTTGCTTTTTGGAGTGTTGAGTAACTCAGTTGCTTGTTCAAGAGTAATTGATATCGGTGTGGCAAGATCGGCCGGAATGGAACGGGTCTCCGTGCCGCATTTTACATAGGGACCAAACCGACCATTGGCTGCGACTATTGGTTGTTGAAGTGTGGGGTGAGTTCCGATAGTGCGCGGAAGAGAGAGGAGTTGTAGCGCAACATCCATCGAGACATCTTCCCTTTTCATATTGGGAAGAAAAGAAGCCATCTTTGGTTTGTCATCAGCGCTCGTGGCGTTTTCGCCAAGTTGAACATAGGGACCAAAACGACCGGTTTTTAGATAGATAGAGAGTCCCGTTGCAGGATCTTTCCCCAGTGCTTCAGCGTCTTTTGAAGAGGCAGCAAGAAGTTCTTCGGCTTTTTCGACGGTGATCTCATCTGGGGCAAACATCTCCGGAACACTCGAACGGTTTGTACCGTCAGTGATAAACGGTCCGTATTTGCCGATTCTCACCTCAATGGCTTGACCGTTTTTTCCTGTTCCGATCGGAACACCACATACTTCGCGGGGATCGATAACCTTCTCCCCAGTTTCAACAAGAGCGCGGAGTCCTTTATGGCCGTTTCCAAAGTAGAAGCTTTTTAAATACTGCACATTCATCGCCTCACCCCGTGCAATCGCATCAAGGTCATCTTCAAGGCGAGCGGTAAACTCGTAATCTAAAAGCTGGGTAAAGTGCTTTTCAAGAAGATTTACGACAGCAAGTGCGACAAAGGTAGGAACAAGAGCGTTATTCTTTTTAAAAGCGTAGTAGCGGGAGAGTACTAATTCTACCACCGAGGCCCACGTGCTTGGACGACCGATGCCACGGCGTTCTAATTCCTTAATCAGACTTCCCTCAGTATAGCGAGGAGGGGGCTTCGTGATGTGTTCAGACGGGGTGAGGGATTCGATGTTAAGCACATCTCCCTGGACAAGTTTTGGCAAAATTCGTTCCTGATCCGCAATCTCTGCATCCGGATCGTCAGAGCCTTCAACGTAGGCGCGAAGGTATCCGGCAAACGAAATGCTTTTTCCTTTTGTTCGAAACAGGGCGTCTCCACAACTGATATCGACGGCGGTATAGGTTCCTCGGGCATCCGCCATCTGTGAGGCAACGGTTCGCTTCCAGATCAGATCGTAGAGTTTAAATGCCTCAGCGCCAAGTTGGTTCTGGACAACTTCGGGTGGGGTAAACGCATCTCCGGCTGGTCGAATCGCTTCGTGCGCTTCCTGAGCGTTTTTTACCTTCGTTACATAAATGCGTGGTTCTTTGGGGAGGTAGTCCTTCCCATATTCTGCGTCGATAAGCGTTCGAGCAGCGTTAATTGCTTGTGCAGAAAGTGTGGTCGAATCAGTACGCATGTAGGTGATAAAACCGTTTTCATAGAGGGTCTGCGCAATGGTCATCGTTCGTTTTGCAGGGAGTCTTAACTTGTAGTTTGCTTCCTGTTGCAACGTGCTGGTAACAAACGGGGGAAGAGGTTTTGCAGAAAATGGCTTCTCTTCAACACTACTAACTACGGCTTTTTCTTTAGTGAGGGTGTTTTGTAAGCGCTCGGCTTCCTCTTTTCCAAGAACGACGAGTTCTTGTTTGGAATCGATTTTTCCTGTGTCTGGGTTAAAATCTTTCGAGATTGCAAGGCGCTTTTTTCCAAGATGGGTCAGTTCAGCATCAAAGGGGGGAGGGGCTTCAGGTTTTAAAAACTTTGCGCCGAGTCCCCAGTAGCAAGCTTCTCGAAAGCGCATCCGTTCACGCTCGCGTTCAACAAGAAGTCTCACGGCAACGCTTTGCACCCGACCAGCACTTAAGCGCGGAAGCATCTTCTTCCATAACAGCGGACTTATTTCGTACCCGTAGAGTCGATCGACGATCCGCCTTGTTTCTTGAGCCTTCACAAGGTTTTCATCGATCTCTCGAGCAGAATCGAGCGAGGCTTTAATCGCCTCCTTTGTAATCTCATGAAACACGAGTCTTTTTGTTGGAATTTTTGGCTTAAGTGTTTCCACAATATGCCAACTAATAGATTCTCCCTCTCTGTCTTCGTCGGTTGCGAGGTAGAGCATCTTTGCCCCGGTTAAAGCCTCTTTGAGGGCAGCGACATTTTCTTTTTTATTGGGAGGGATAATATAGAGAGGTTCAAAATCTGCAGCGATATTTACGCCGATCGTTGCCCAACCTTCCTTTTTTAATTTTAGAGGGATCTCTTTTGCGCTATTTGGCAGATCTCGAATATGACCGTTTGAGGCCTTGACCACATAGTTACTTCCTAAAAATTTGGTAATAGTCTTTGCCTTTGTTGGAGACTCAACAATGACAAGAATTTTCTCACTCATACTATCTTAAACTCACCTGCCTACAGGGCCACTCTAAAGAGGCTCTTTTATAGAAGTGATGATAGTATTTGTCATTAGATTGCAAACCGGGAAACAAAAACCGATGATTTATTCGAAAAGAAGGAATAGGCTTCACTCAATTAGTGTAACAACCGCACTATATCTTACAGCGATTTTGCCAAGTTATTGCTTATCCGACGCATTCGCTCAAGATTGTGTAACTGGCTACACGATGGTGAAGTTTCCCCCACTTGCAAAACCTGAGTACTCAAATCAAACCCAGGTATGTAAGGAAAAGATAGACCGTGAGGTATTAAAAAACATTCACTTCCTTGAGTCTTCTCCCCCCGCACTCTTTGGAGAAAGAGCTACGGCCATTTTAGAGATTCGCTCACCGAGTCGAGAGGTCCTGCACATTTTGCGCAGCGGTATCTCGTATGGAGAGTTTGTCGATGAAACATTAAATGAAGAGCGAGGACATCTAAAAAGTGAAACCCTTTCATTAAAAAATCCCCCGCATTTTTCCATTCAAAGTTTGCAGGAACTTGCCTACATTCAAACTATTGATGAATATCTTTGGGAAGATCGTCGGGTAAAAAACGTAAAAAGAAAACAACGTATTGTTCATCTTCATCGGGGAGGGGAGATTAATTCTTCAAACCCTTGGGAGGAGTCAACCATTGTCAGGCGAGTGACGCATTTGCAGATAAAGAGGAAACCCACGAACAAGGACTCTCTTCATATTGCGACCTTGTATTATGATCCGTTTGTGCAGCGATTTGAACCCTTTAGAAAATTCTCTGAGATAAAGGGGAGAACTACGACTGTTGTTCCCTTTGTAAAAGGAAAAGATGGGGTTTCATTTCCCGCGATGATTGAAATCCGAGGAGAGAAGAAGATCTATCAGAAATTAAAGATAGAGGATTCTGGTCAAGAGCCTATGGAACTCGTCATTTCGCTTGAGTAGGGGCGTGTGATTCTTAATTGAACACAGAGTTTCACAGGGTTACACAGAGTTGAAATTAAAGATCTTTTCTTTACTCTGTGAAACCCTGTGTTTAAATCCAACTGCGCTATCTAAAAGTAACGAATTATCGATAACCTCGCATAACATTTAATGTTCTGGTGAGATCTCATTGGAATTTAGAGATACGTGCGAGGCGAAACATGGGGCGTTTTTTTTCAATTTTTGAAACGATCATCAGCATCTTTGTTGTGGTGAGTGATTTTCTCACTCAGGAAGGGTTGCGAAGTGTGGGCTTAGATCGATTTCGCGGCTTTAGCGGAACAAAGAAAAAACAACAACAAGGGGCAATTTTTGACAATCCCTTAGATCCGCAAAAAAAAGAACGTGGACTGTTAGATGGTCGGGAAGTTCCCTCCAGAATTACCGGGCATAGTTTAGTAAATAATACTTTTGGCGAGCATGGAGGGCTTGAGCCGATCGTTGATTACACCAAGCTCAGTGCCAAGAATGATTACAAAAAAGGTCTTGTCGAGGAGCATCAAAAAGCAATTCTTAGTGGATTTGGAAAATCAGATAAGATCATTAAAGAAAAATCCTCAACCCCACCACTGCTTCTTCGTGGGCAAAGACGAGGAGCCGTGAGTAAACAAAAAGCATATTCGTATGAAGCCTGCGATAAGAATTTACGAAGGAACTTTACCCCAGGAAGTGAAGGTAAGGTGCAATTAGGAGAGGGTGGAAAATTCTCTCCACAACAAGATGCAGGAAGACGTAAAGGAAATGGACCAGGCGGTCTTTCACATAAGAGTGTTCGGAATTTTATTAAGTTTTGAGCCTTTTGTTACGGCTTTTGCTTGAGAGCATCTAACAAAATGACGCTTTATCCTGGTCCTAGTTTTAGTCGATGAAGACAAGGACCAAAACCCAGTGTCCCGTTCTAAACAAAGTCTACACTTCGCGTTAGTGCTCGGGGTGTGGGCATCCTGCCCATACAAAGAATAACATTCGCCTTAACTCAAACGTTATTTTTAACAACGCTTTATGAAGTGAAGCTTGGAACTGCGTTCGTCGCCGGAAGAAATTCTGACGCCAGAATTTCTCCGAAGGGGCGTTCTAGCTAATGCCAGCGCTGTTTGGACTGTAAGGTGAG
>CAZDIO010000023.1:0-29025 GCA_964505555.1 uncultured Bdellovibrionales bacterium | reverse complement strand
TCCTCAAAACAATCCTCTGCTTCCCATCTCGCCAATGTAATACATCTAGATATATTTTTCATGATAATTTGCTAGAAATAAATAATTTATCATTTTTAAAGATTAAATTATAGATATTTTTCCCGTATCATCTAACCACCACAATCTCTTTGCCTCCACATAAATTAATAAGATAATTTTCCTTCTTATTTTTACTAAAATATCTTTTCTGCGCTCAATATTATAAAATTAGTAGATTTACGATTTTATTTTTTGTGATTATACTCACATGCTACGATCTGCTCTATGAAAATTATTCATGGAGGGGAAAAGATGGAAGCACAACACACAACGTCGCAAGCATTACAAAATATCATCACAGAAACTCCAACCGGCTACCAACTGAACTTAAGCCGAGATGAGGAGGCGATCTCCTTATTGCAAAACAGCTCGATCACCCTCTATCTCGATACGGTTAAAGTTCACGTTGAAACATCTCGTGATGAGGTTATCTGTTTATCAAATGTTCCTGAATCTTGCGGGGCGGTGAAGTTACGATTTGGAAAGGAAGATGGAAACCTCAAACTCCTTTATTCCGACGTTCCACCCCCAGCGGCGTGCACGTTAGAAGAGTTCCTGAATAAAGTTCGGGTTCAGCTTAATGGTAGATTTTAGAGTCATATCAATGGAGCAGAAGCACAGCGCGACCTTTCTCGCGCTGTTTTTTGCTTTTTAAGTGGTGCCAGATACTTTTGTACATAATTTGCGAGAATGGAAATGCGAAACTTATTAAGAATTTAATCGATAATAGGGAATGCTCTTCATCCTGACCGGTATCGTTTAGTACTTTGAAAAAGTATCTGGAACCTCTGACATGTGACTTTTTTTGTAACGTTTACAATGAATTACAGCATAATGATTGGAGAGATTCTCTATTCTCTTTAACACAGTGCGCTCTTTAAACTTTTTTCCTTCCTTATCTGAGTAAGTATGTAGACACACCTTTGTCATTTGAGCGTGGCTTGGTAGCGCCTCAACTGACAAAGGAACCCGTCTGGAGAATGGTTTGTGCCGTTCTTCTCAAGGTTTTTAGATACGATTGGAGTGTTTTCATGGAACCGAAAACCAAAAAAAATCGGAAACTTCGCACTGTGCTTCGTTACCTCCTGATGACCCCACTCTCAATGATCGGCGCCTGCGCGGTATGTAACACCGCCTGCCCTCCGATGTACCCCTCGATGCAAACGCCGGAACAATCAAGTTTTGTTGTTCCGGAAGAAGAACAACTCGCTGTTATTTTTGTTAACGGCATCTGGCGCTCAGCGGAAGAAGCTGAAACCTCTCGCAAAGCGCTGGAGCGCTGCACTGAAGAATGCCTTGGAGGAAGCGTCGTCGTTCAGCGCTTTTATCTTCCCATGGGCACAAAGTTCGGTGATGTAAGGAAAGTTTCTTACGAGATGTTTCTCTCACGCTTTGGCTACTTTCCTACAGAAACATTACTTGAAGCAGAAATGCTGGGAGAAGAGATCGTTAGCGCCACTCATCGTGGATCCAAAGTAGTCGTGGTAGCACACTCCTTTGGTGCGCACGTTGTGGCACTGGCGTTAAGAAACGTGCCCCGACATCTCACAGCCTCCGTAAGGATCCTCCAATTGGGCAGCCCGATCCCTGAGAAAGCTTTTTCGCCCTTCATCGCAAAAAGCATCTCCACAAGAGGTGACCCAGTCGTCGCCCTTCCGGACCTCCGATTCAATTTCGGATGGCTCGGCTACGGTGTTCAGGCACCGGAAGCAAAATGGCCCACAGACACCCATAACTGGTACCGCGGATACTTAAGTAAACGCGGTGCCCGCCCCTGGGTGGAAGAAGCTTTGGTGCAGTTTGCCAAAGAGCTGTATGAGTCCTGAAGGCTCAAGGTTGGGTCCGGAGCAGTCTTCCAGCTCCGGACCCCCTGGATAAAGGTTATAGAAGAAAGGCGGTGTTTCTTTGTTCTATCATCCCCCTCTTTAATCCCTTTTAATAGTGCCAGATACTTTTTTGCTTAATTTTCTAGAACAGAACTGCGAAATTTATTCGGAATTTAATCGATAATGTTAAAATATCCGCGCGTTTTGAATTAAAAAACCTTTTGCCCCCGCCACGTGGCCCGGAGGGGATCCGGGACACGTGGTTTAGGTTTGGCGTGTTGCGGCTTTAACAATTGCGAGAATGACTTCAGCCGCGTCGTTATCAAGAGGAATGAAGTGACCTGAGCTCTCGCAGAAGCAGTATTCTCCCCGACGTGAGAAATTTCTCCAATGCGAATGCTCAATTGATGAGACAAGCACGTCATCTCTTGCCTCATAGAGCCAGACCCGACATCGTATTTTACGAATCGCACCCTTGGCTTTCTCTGCGGCAAGAAGGAGTTGATAAACAAAGCGCAGTGGAAACCAGGGATAGAGCCACACTGCGTTTAGTACCTCAGCATGTTCTCGATGTTTGCTCCGCTTCATCTTCCGTACGTAATTCTGAACTGAAATCCGAAACGGAAGAGCAGTGCAGATCAGTTTTGCTAGCACTTCTGAAAGGCGTAATACGCCATGAAGCATCTTCAGCCGCAATGATTGGAACCGAAGGGCCGGCGCCAAAAGATGAAGGCCACAGATTGAAATTCTCTCTTCAGCAAGGAATTTCTCCTCTGTGGCAAAAAGTAACGAGAGAACAGCGCCATAAGAGTGCCCAATAAGGTGCATGTGGCATATCTCTTCTCCCGTAGCTTCTCGGTAGGTCCTCCCTAAGATGGCGAGTTGATTTTTTAGGTCCCTCATTATCTCTTCATTGGTAGCTCCCTTCAATGTTTCTGGTGTGGTTGAAAAAACTTGTAGTTCCACTACACCATAATCAATTCTCATTATCGTTAACTGGCGAGCAAAGCTCTTCCACACACTCCCTGTTTCCATACCTTGGACAAACACAAGAAGCCGGTGCTCTCCTCCAGCGAACCGATAAAGTGCTGACTCATTCTTATAGAAGTCAGCTTTTACTCCATTGAGGGTGACAAGATCTGCCTGATGCAGTCTGTCACCTCGGGCAACAGACATACCTCCAGACACCACACACCTCGCCTTCCCGCCTTGCTAGCGAAAAAACAAAACCCCGCTCGAAAACCTTATTTCGCGCGGATATTTATTAGCCATAGCAAACGCTTCTAGCGAGCAAATATCCGCCTAACTACTTATTTAGATTTGTAAAAGATCAACGAGAAATGAATCCGCTTCATACCATAGGAACGAAACAAGATCATCGCAAGTTCCGTTTTTCTCATAGTCAAGATATAATACTGGTTCTTTGAAATTCTATTCTATCGGGTAACTGGCAGAAGGTTTTTCTCGGATGACGCTTGAGTGTTGAAGTTTCAGCATTGAGTCGTTATCCGGGAACTAAGGACTTGCTTTGAAGGAGCAGAGCGATGAATCGGATGCATGGGTTTGTGATCGTGGGATTGTTTTCTGTGTTGTGTATTGGTGGGTGCAAAGTTCAAAAACTCCCACCTCCTCATTACCTACAAGAAAATCATTTTGTGCTTTCAGAACACACAGAAGCTGGTCTCGAAGCGATGAGTTACTGCAAAAACGAAGACCAATTAGTGGAGAAAGTGGGACACACAAAATCCCACTCACTTCTGCCACTTCGAAAACTCCCTTGTGGACATTGGATGGTCGGACGATTCAATTGTGGCCTCTGCGTTGTCCCACCACGAGAATCAACTGTGTACCTCGTCGGTGAGAATCCTCGCTACTTCCACTTTGAAGGAAAAACGTACTTCTATCCCCAAGGAATCAAGGGCTATCCAACCTGTTATTACGAGCATTTTGTTCGTGCTTACGAGGAACGAAAACAGTATTTCATTCTTCAGCACGAGCACTATTAGTCGTTCGATCTCTCACAAAGAGCAATGGGCCCGAGGCAACGTAGAACACTTGCCCGGGCCCTCGGATCAGAGGTTTCCCTAAGACGGTTTGCTGCCAGCCCGTTCCTCACATGAAAGATTTTTTATCGCTGAAATTAATTGACTACTTTTAACGTATCAACACTGTGTTGAGAAACGGTTGCCCACACCGTTTTTGCAAGGTCTGAATATATCCGACCCACCGCGGAATCTTTTTTTAATGCGATCGGCTCTCCTCGGTCACCTCCCTCTCGTACTGCGATATCAATAGGAATTGAGCTTAGCAGCGGAATCTGGAATTTTGCCGAGAGACTTTTACCTCCTCCCGAACCAAAGATATCATATCGCTCTCCCGTTGGAGTAATAAAACCCGCCATATTTTCAACAATACCCAACGTCTTAACGTTTACCTTTGTAAACATATTAATTGCCTTTCTTACATCACTCAGAGAGACCTCTTGCGGAGTTGAAACCATGATTGCGCCGTCAAGCTTTACAAGTTGCGCTAAAGAAAGCTGGGCATCTCCTGTTCCCGGAGGAAGATCAACAATAACAATATCAGGGTCGCTCCAGATAACATCATGAAACAACTGATTCATTGCTTTTCCAAACATCGGCCCACGCCAAATAACTGGCTCATCCGGAGATTTAAGGAAAAACCCCAACGAAATATATTCGATCCCAAATTTGTTTGCGGGAAGGAGTTTTCCCTCTTCATTGGTTCTCACCTCACCACCTCCCATGAGGATCGGCACACTTGGTCCATAGAAATCAATATCAATGAGTGAAACTCTCTTTGGTCCTTCCTCTCCAAGCTGCGCTAAAGCAACTGCTAAATTCACCGCTACCGTTGACTTTCCAACACCACCTTTTCCACTTGCAACAGCAATTATATTTTTCATACTGCTTCCTGTATTAAGTTGTTCTCCTGAATTTGCTTTTGATAAGAACTTCTTGCCCGATAAATAAGCGGAGTAACGTCTTCATTAAAAGTATCAAGATATTCGCGTTCAAGAAGCTCCCGCTTAATGCGTAGATCTACAATCTCCCACGGACAGATCTCATCTGCTTCCAGTGTTCGCTGCACATAGAAGTCTAGTGGTGGAATTCCCACTATAAACTCCTTATCCCCTTTGTTTACAAGCGATTTCCAGTCGCCTCCTGACCGATAAAGCGAGACAAGAATATCTCCAACACGCCGATCTCCACGAGATAACAAGGCTTGAAAATAGCTCTCTCGTGGGGATTCGTTTTTCATCTCCACGTTAGAAATCTTTGATACTCCTTTTCTTACAATCTCCAACCGACGCTTAAGCTCTCCATGAGGGAGCATTCCATGGCGCTGAAACGGTGTCCATGCTTTCGGAATAAAGGGATTTACTGAAAGTACAATTCTCGGCATCGTCTTTCTCCACCCGGAGGTCTCCTCACTAAGGCCTTGACGAACTTGGGAAATAAGTCGGGGGATCTCATGAACATCTTCAATCGTTTCACTTGGAAGTCCAACGATAAAGTAGAGTTTAAAGTTAAGAATCCCCTCCTTAGCTAACGTTTTTACTCCATCTACAATCTGTTCGTTACAAACTCTCTTCCCCACAGAGAATCGAAGCCGCTCAGAGCCTGCTTCAGGAGCAAGCGCTACCGTTTTGTACTCACTCTCTGTTAAACTTGAGGCAAGTTCCTTTGTCACCTTTTGGCTCATAATCGAACTCAACGCGGCGCGCTTTCCTTTGTCAGCAACAAATTTTGCAAGCTTTGAGATCGCTGGATGGCTTGATACCGCCGCTCCTACAAAACCAATGGAGTCTGCTTGCTCGAGCCCAATTTTTAATGACTCAAAAATCGCTCCCTCACTTCGTTTTCGAGTGGGGCGATACATATATCCGGCAACACAAAACTTACATCCAACCTCACATCCCCGTCCTGTTTCTGTCATAAACATCGCTCGAAACTCCGTGTTTGGCGTTTTAATCACGGTATGCGTGGGGACGGAATCAATATTTGAAACGTAACGACGCTTCACTCGAGAAGACCTCGCCGTAAGATTAGAAAATCCTCCGATCTTTCCATCTTCTCGATAATTCACCCGGTAGAGAGAGGGCACATACACTCCCTCAATTGTCGAAAGACGCTCAAGAAATGCTTGAAAACTTACATCCTCTTCACGAGCCGTCAGGTAACAAGCACTAATCTCTTCAACAACCTCTTCGCCCTCTCCAATCACAATGGCATCAAAGAAATTAGCGACGGGTTCAGGATTGAGCGTCAATGCGGCGCCACCGCCAAGAAGAAATGGTCTTTGGAGTTGTGAATTTTTTTTCCGTGGCGAAACCTCTAACCGCTCCTCAAGGGAAACACCAGCTGCCTCAAGAATTTGCAATAGATGTAGATAATCCGTTTCGAATGAAGCACTGATGGCAATAATATCAAGCTCTGAGAGACGATTGTTCTTTTCAAATGTCCGAATCTCACCCTCCTCATCGGGGAGATAGGCACGATCGACAGAGAAACGGGGGATCTGTGAAAAGAGTCGATAGACAGCTTGAAACCCCAGGTTCGACATCGCTAGGTAGTAACGGTTTGGATAGCAAACCGCTACACGGATGTCGCCTTGTGAGGAGATACTGGTGAGATAACTTTCACTCTCTAAGAGAGCCTTTCTTGCTTGGTCAAACGCTACCACTAATTAACTTAGCTTAATCAACTTGACGCCGAAGAAAGGTGGGAATTTCGTACTTCTCTTCCTCTTCCCCCGCTCCAAGAACCGATATCTTCTTTATCTTCAAAGTATCGGGTGAGCTTTCTTTCTGTTTACGACTAAACGTTGGGATCTCGAGGTTTTTTTCAGCCGTAGAGGAATCAACCTGTATCGCTGAGCTCAGTGAGGGTGCTGAAACATTTTTTCTTTGCCCCATCGCATCACCAAAACCAGTTGCAATCACCGTCACTCGCACCCGTTCTTCCATCTCTGGATCAATAACCATACCCCAGATGATGTTTGAGTCTTCATGCGCTTCAGCATGGATAAGTTCAGCCGCTTCGTTAATCTCTTGAAGCGTTACATCTGGACCCGCGGTGACGTTAATTAACACCCCTCGTGCTCCATGGATGGAGATATCCTCAAGAAGTGGGCTGGAAATCGCCTTCTCTGCAGCTTCTACTGCTCGGTTCTCTCCCGCACCTTCTCCGGTTCCCATCATCGCCAGACCCATCTCGCTCATCACGGCTTTGACGTCAGCAAAATCGACGTTTACAAGTCCTTCAAACAAAATGAGATCACTAATGCCACGCACCGCTTCAAAAAGTACAGTGTCGGCTTTCTTAAAGGTTTCAAGAAGTGTTGTGTTTCGACCTGAAACTGAAAGAAGTCTCTGGTTTGGAATCGTAATCAACGTATCCACTTCACGTTTGAGAGCATTAATTCCCGCATCAGCGTTGGTCATGCGTCGCTTTCCTTCAAAGATAAAGGGCTTCGTAACAACCCCAACAGTCAAACACCCCATCTCCTTAGCGACATTGGCTACAATATGCGCACCACCACCCCCGGTGCCACCGCCCATTCCCGCCGTAACAAAGACCATATCCGCACCCTCAAGCGCTTCTTGAATCTCTCGAATACTTTCACGCGCTGCCGCCTGTCCCACTTCAGGATTTGCACCAGCTCCAAGACCTTTTGTAAGCTCCTGACCAAGTTGTATTTTAAACGTCGCCTTTGATGATTTGAGTGCCTGCGCATCAGTGTTTGCAGCGATAAACTCCACCCCTTTGAGGCCAGAGATAATCATATTATTGACAGCATTTCCGCCACCACCGCCGATGCCGATGACTTTAATTCTTGCGCCAAGAGGATCTACATTATAGTCCCGATTGCGCTCCTGCTCAGAAGTAATGTGAGGAGTGCCCGATGATCCATTTGTTTTTACTGCTGAAGCTTCGCTCTCATCGGACTGAGTTACAATCTTCTCTTCGGTTTGGTTTGTTGAACTCATTTCAATATTCTCCTTAACGTTACTTACCTCGCCAACGTTACCCATGTAATTGCGTTGATCTTCATCTTTCTGCTTCGCTTCACTTTCGGGTGCTCGGTTTTCACCTGCTTCTCCCTCCAATGACAACGTAGTCTGTGCTAAAAATTTATTCTTAAATTTGTTTTTTCTTCCCATACCTCGATCGCCAATTCTTAGGCGCTCCACCCAGCGTTAAGGTGCGAGCGATACTAATATGATTAAGCGAATAATACCAACCCACCCAAAATCCCACTTCGTGCCAACCATCGATTAGCAAAGGAGATAGAAAACTTCAACTTGGTTAAAACAACATCATTTATGAGTGATTAGCTCAAATAGAAACAACCGTTAGAAATGTTCGGAGAACCACGCTGTCATTCGACTACGAACTCGCTCAAATAAGCTCGTCGTTGGATAACTAAGTCGCTCATATCCACTCTGCTTTGCTCCATAAAGAACAAGCCCCACACCGGTAGCAAAGCTTGGGGAGTTTACCACATCAACCAAACCACCTACCCCACTCGGAAAACCTCTCCGCACCGGCATATGAAAAATCTGCTCTGCCGCTTCCGCCATTCCATCAAGAAGAACACTCCCCCCAGTAATTACGACTCCTCCCGTTAGGAACTCATCAAATCCGGAACGGATAATCTCGCGGTGAATGAGATTAAAGATCTCCTCCACCCGTGGTTCAATAATCTCTACGAGCACCTGTCGAGAGATCACCCGGGGTTCCCGTCCCCCTGTTGAAGGAACTTCGATCGTTTCGTTACTCTGAACAAGACTTCGAAGTGCGCTTCCGTAACGGCGCTTGATCTCTTCTGCTGAAGAAGAAGGGGTTCGGAGTCCCGCAGCGATATCGTTAGTAAGATGATTCCCACCAAGTGGTAACACCGCGGTGTGCTTGATTGCTCCACCGTGGAAAATCGTAATATCTGTTGTGCCTCCACCGATATCGATCATCGCCACCCCAAGCTCTTTCTCCTCAGGGGAGAGCACCGCTTCGGCTGACGCGATCGGCTCTAGAACGATATCAGCAACGCTTAATCCCACACGATTTGCACATTTTACGATGTTTTGAGCTGCGGCCACTGACCCTGTGACGATGTGCACCTTCGCTTCAAGGCGAACGCCGGACATGCCGATCGGTTCTCGAATTCCATCTTGCTCATCAACAATATATTCTTGCGGCAAGATATGAAGCACTTCTCGATCCATGGGAATCGCCACTGCTCGAGCAGCATCGATCACACGCTCCACATCACGGGTCGTGACCTCTTTATTTTTTACGGCAACAATTCCATGACTGTTAAAACCCTTGATATGTCCTCCAGCGATCCCAGCAAAAACAGTGGTGATTTCGCATCCCGCCATCAACTCTGCTTCATCAACAGCGTGTTTAATCGATTCAACGGTAGCTTCAATATTAATGACAACCCCTTTTCGTAACCCCTTAGAAGGGTGGGTTCCAATACCGATAATATCTATCTTCCCCCCGACCGTTCGCTGGGCAACGATTACGGCTATCTTCGTAGTTCCAATATCTAGACCAACGATAATGTCGGGTTTTGTCGCCACGCTTTTACCTCATACCTCTAAGTTTTAACTGATCACTCTATCCACAAACTCTTGAAGAACACCCTTCCATACACTATTTAAAATCACACTTCATCTTAATGAAACTTTCTTTTAGCGAACTCTTAGCTCATTTACCACGAAAAAATAAGGCCCCTTGAAGGCACCCTAAATCCACTCCCCCTTGATTGAGCTACGGAGGCTCAACACTGAGTTAAATTTATTGAACTTTTCTACTATTCTCTTTGCTGTTCTCCGCTAAACTCAATCCTTAGAAAGGTCTTAAACTGTTTCGTGAGGGCAAGTTATAAACACCTCTTAATCCTCACTGATTGGCTCAACAACAACCTGCTCTTGAAAACGAAGGTCAATTCGTTTTGCAACCTCTTTTCTACTTCGAAGATCACCTAAGACCATTGAGAGGCTACGAAACTCATTTTTTGAATCATTGACATCAAAAAGGTTTAACACCACCTCAGGAAATGGCTCCCCCTCTGCTGGGTATACCACCATGGAACCATCCCCTCTGACCTCATAACGTTTAACTAAAAACGGAAAACCACCGGCGTGCTCATAGGACTTAAGAAATGTCACCGTGCTTCGAAAGATCTCCGTATCGATACTCTCTTCATACGTAGGTAATAAGACAAGAGGAAGAGCGTTCATTTCATTTCGCTTCGTAACGGTTTGAATTTGAGAAGTAGGCACGATGAGGCTTCCTTCTCGAGATACAAGCCATGACTGCTGGTGCACTTTGGCAACAAACCAGGGAATAGCCTCCTCTACATCAATCTCGAGTTTTACTGGAAAATATGAGAGGGTGAGGTAAACTTCTTCAATCCATGGTTCCTCTCGTAACCGATTTCGAACCTCTTCAAGAGAAACCTTCCAGACCCAAGGTTTGCTCTTTAGCCCGGATCTCAAAAAAACTATCTCAGCCGTTGCGTTCTCCCCACCACGAACAACAACATTTTTTAAGCGAAACACATTACCAAAAGCCTTTTCGCCATATTCATAAAGAAAAGAGAGTTCATGGGAAAAAATAAAAGAGAGAATAACAACAAAGACAAGATAAGGAATGCTTTTACGAACCATACTCCCTCGTTCCTTACCAAAGCACGATCTCTGGCTCAAGTTCTATTCCAAAGCGTTTAAAAACGAGTTCCCTTCCCCGATCGATAAGAAGAGAAACATCACTTGCACTTCCCTCCTCCAAAATACGCACAAGCCAATTTGCATGCATCTCTGAAAATGAAACCCCATTTTTTGTAAGACCTTTTACTCCAACCTCTTCAAGGAGTTTTGCAGCTGCAACCTCGCTCTGATGAATGGGATTACGAAACACCGATCCCGCTGAGGGCAGATGCAGTGGTTGTGTCAACTTTCTGTACTCATACGCCTTACTTCGCTTCGCCTTAATCTCCATCTCCTTTCCCACCCGAAACTGAAGAAGCGCTGCAATCACAATCGAATCTTTCTCAATTCCTGAGCGTCGGTAAGCAAAAGAAAGTTCACTTTTAGAATATGATTTAAATTTTCCCTCTTGGTCAAGAAGAAAAACCCGTTGTATTACATCCTCCATTGAATCACCGTGTGCTCCAGCATTCATCACTACCGCCCCTCCCAGAGAAGCAGGAATGCCCGCTGCAAACTCAAGTCCAGAAAGTCCCTTCTCTGCTGTTTTTTTGCTTAATGCCATCAACGAGGTTGCTCCAAAGGCAAGGAGAGAAACAGCAGCTCCTTCTTCGAGTCCCGCTCTCTCCTCCTCGTTGAGGATCCCTTTCTCCAGCAAAGACAACTCCTCTTCAGTTTGGATCTCCCCTTTTACCGGGAAATACTTTGAAAACCCACGACCAAGACGAAGCACAACGGAATCATCTGCTTGATCCGGAATAACAACATTAGATCCCGCTCCCAGCACGCGCCAAGACAAACCCCTGACAGAAAGAAACGACAGTATCCTTCTTAATGCATCTATATTTTGAACATCAATAAGGGAATCAACCACCCCACCCACACCAAATGTGGTTAATTCTTTTGCAGAAACATGGCGCCGAACAAGAGTGCCATTTTGGATGGCATGAAATGATGGATCATCTTGTTGAAACTTCAGCATAGAGATCTCTTTCTAAAAGATGAAGAACCTACGAGAATGAAAGAAAGTGGTTCAAGTTCAATTATCCATTTTCTTGTAAACGAAATTGATCTCTTCCTACTAACTCCTCTGCCAACTCATGAGCAATTTTAGAAACATTTCCGGCACCCACGGTAACCACAACATCTCCCGATTGAAGTCTTTGCACCAGCGTAGGAATCTCTCCTTCTAAGTTACCAATATATTTCGCATGATTATGTTGCATCGCTTGACAAAGGCTCTCTCCAGAGATGCCGACAAGAGGGTCTTCTCCGGCTGGATAAATATCACCTATGAGGAGTTCATCCGCGTCAGAAAAAGCAGTGATGAATTCTGAAAAGAGCTCCTGCACCCGCGAGTAGCGGTGAGGCTCAAAAAGAACGATTAATTTCGATGAGCCCGTTCCTCCAAAACATCCCTGACGAATAGCACTGAGCGTCGCTTGAATCTCTCGGGGATGATGGGCATAGTCATCAATGATTCTTATTCCACGATGGTGGGTAACGAGCTCACTTCTTCTTGAAACCCCTGGAAATGCCGAGAGTGTTTTTACCCCCTGCTCAAGCGAAACACCAAGCTCCACTCCTACCGCTAACGCCGCCATCGCATTGAGCGCCAAATGTCGCCCCGGTAAAGGAAGATGCACTCTCGTGCTTTCACCTTCCTTCTTCGTAACTTTGAAATTGGTCGTAAGACCTTCAAGTGAAAAATCTGAAGCGCAGTAATCAAATGCTGGAGATTGTCCGTAGGAGATCACCCTTCTTTTTAACCCTTTTACTAAACTTGCAACAACTGGATCATCAAGACAAGCAACAACAACACCATAAAATGGAGTGGCTGACATGAAATCAAAAAACGCCTTCTCTAAAGCTCCAAAACTCCCGTAATGGCTGACATGTTCTCGATCAATGTTTGTCACTACCGCGATTGCTGGGCGAATAAGGCCGAAACTACCGTCGCTCTCATCTGTTTCGGCAACAAGATATTTTCCCCTTCCAAGACGTGCACCACTTCGCTTTGAAAGCACTCGTCCACCAACAATAACCGTCGGATCAAGTCCTCCATCTCCAAGAATTTTAGCGATCATTGAAGTCGTTGTGGTTTTCCCGTGAGACCCGGCAACGGCGATGCCGTATTTCATCCGCATCAGTTCAGCAAGCATCTCTGCACGCAAAATAATTGGAATTCCTCTTCTCCGCGCTTCAACTAGTTCGGGGTTATCTGCCTTTATTGCCGAGGAGACAATAACAAAATCAGTTCTTGACAATACATGCTCTGCATTGTGTCCATAGGTGATCGTAGCACCAAGTTCCTTCAAGTGTTCAGAGAGCGGTGTAACCTTGGCATCTGATCCACTGACAAAATAGCCAAGGTTAAGAAGCACCTCGGCGATGCCGGCCATACCAACCCCACCGATCCCGACAAAGTGCAGACAAAGGCTTTGATTATACACGAATTTGCAATATCCGATGAAACGTAACTTACCGAAAATTGTTATAGCTGAATTAACGATACCTTACTAGAGGAGTTCGAAATGGCATTAAAATGAGAATTTTTGTAACAGTGCCTCTCCTGTCGTTGCGAGCGAAGCGAAGCAACGACAGGGGCGTCAGTAGTATTTGAGGCGAGTACTACTCGATAATTAATCGAGCACTCTTAGCAATAATGTCCGCAGAAAAGGTCGTGGAATTTTTCCCTGCATCCTGCGCTACCATCGCTTCAAGCTTCTCAGGATGCCGCACAAAATCAACGAGGATCTCACCAAGTCGTTTCCCAAGTTCCTGATTATCTAAAACGATAAGTGCTCTCTTTCTCTGAACAAGATGTTCAGCATTTTTTGCCTGATGACCAAGGGCGATCGCTAATGGCACAAAAATTACAGGACGTCGTACCGCACTCAGCTCTGAAACACTCATCGCTCCAGCGCGACACACCACAAGATGCGCTTGCTCATAGGCACTCTTCATATCATCGATAAACTCAACAACCTCCACAGAAAGATTTGAACCCCGCGCGTATCCCTCTTTTACTCGGGAAAAATCATTTCGCCCTGTCTGATGAATCACGCGAATCGAAAGCTGTGAGAAAAGTTCTGCCAGCTCCACCATTGCACTATTTAATGATCTTGCTCCCTGACTTCCTCCAAAAACAAGTAAACAAAACGGCTCCCCCGCTTTTGGAGATCTCCAAGGGGAAACTTCACGAAACACCGCACGCACCGGATTATCAAGATGCTCGACGTTTCGGCCCCAAAACCCCTGTGCTCCATGCACCGCAAATGTTTTTTTTGAAAAAAGTGAGAGCATTTTATTAGCAACTCCGATCTGCACATTTTGTTCATGAATAAACACCGGGATAAATAAACATTTCGCCACACAAACAGGCACCACCGATGGATAGCCACCAAAACCGATCACCAGATCTGGCCGGTGTTGAAGATAGAGCTTCATTACCTTAAAAAACGCCCTTGGTAGCTGAAACATGACAGCCCCTACGCCCTTTATTCCCTTCCCAACAAGCCCAGTAAAAGGAACCACATGATGTCTAAAAGGAGTTTTTCCAAGCAGCTTTTTTTCAAGCTCAGTCCCTACCCCAATAAACGTGATCTCAGTTTCTTTTCCCTCTGCATGAAGAGCCTCCGCAACAGCAAGCGCTGGAAAAAGATGACCCCCGGTTCCTCCTGCAGCAATGATTACCCGCATTAGCTAAGCTCGATTCGAGAGAGTCGAAGAAGAACTCCCATGAGCATAAGATTCACAACGGTCGCCGTTCCTCCGTAAGCGATAAAAGGAAGGACCATGCCCTTTGTTGGCAATAACCCAAGCACCACAGAAACATTAAGAAGTGCCGGAATGACAAGAAGAAGTGTAATTCCCAACGATAAGGTGGAAAGATACACATTTTTCTCTAATCTTCGAGAAACAGTGATTCCACGAAAGGCAATGAGGAGAAATAAAAAAATTATAAATGCCGCGCCGATTAATCCAAGCTCTTCAGCAATAACGGCGTAAATAAAATCGGTGTGCGCGGCTGGAAGATAAAACAGTTTCTGCTTTCCTGCACCAAGCCCAGTTCCCGTAATCCCCCCTGATCCCACGGCAATAAGGGATTGAATTAACTGATATCCAGAGTTTGATGGGTCCTGAAAAGGATCAAGAAACATCTGAAAACGGCGAAATCGATAGGGAGAGATAACAATGAGAGAAACAACAGAAGTTAACCCAACCAGAGCAATCAGAAAGAGGTGTTTCATTCTTGAAACTGTAAAAAATTGCGCAAAGACAACAAGAAAAATAACTACCGTCGTTCCAAAGTCAGGCTCCAAAAGGAGCAACAACGCAAAGATTGAAACAATTGAAAACGGCAAAAGCGAACCGGGAAGAAAATTTCTAAGCTTCTCTTGATGCCTTCCAATATAAGAAGCGAAATAACAGATAAGCATCATTTTTACTAACTCACTGGGTTGAAGACGAAGTGGTCCAAGCGTTAACCATCGCCTGGCACCTCCCGATACGTGGCCAACTCCTGGAATCAGCACGAGACTTAAAAGAACTAATGATACAATAAGGAGCCACTGCGAATGACGATGGTAGAAAAAAGGGTTAACACAGTAGCTTAATAAAAGTGCGATAATTCCTAAAAATAGATGTCCAAGATGATGCTTGATGATTGCCCCTGCATCCGCAAAGGACTGTTGGGCGGTAACCGCCGTGGTGGAGTAAATCATTAAGACACTCACCGCAAGGAGAATTACGAGAGACACTAACAGCCAGGGGTCAACTGGCCGTGTTGAAGAAAAAGAGTTTTCGTGATGGTAATCAAGCAACACTCGTTGTTCTTACTCCCTCACTAAGGGCACTTCCGCCAACGTTGCATCGAAATTGACATTAAAAACAATCCCTCCGTGTTCTTCAGAAGTAAGCTTGATTTCACCAGGGAGGGAATCTCTGGTACAGTCAAAATGCTTAATCGCCGGATCTCTCGATTGTTGATTCAACACCAACGGTTCAGAAGCACCAGAAATATTATAAAATGTCATTGTCGATCTTTCTATGGCATAGACCTCACACTGATTGCGACGCAAAGAAAACGACCACAGCACATACGGTCGACCTTGTTTTGCCTCCCCAAGGATAAAGGCATTCGCTTGATGCATCGCCGTTGCCTCCTGAGAGGAGATCTCAAATGGAAAAAATGCAATCTGAATTGTTTCTTTTCCCTTATCCCATAACGCAAGGGATGAAGTAAACTTCAGCGACTCTCCCCTCCCAAAGCGAGCTTCACCAAGAACGTTATACGAGGTGACCAATTTACGTGGCTTCCCCACTGTTGACTCTCCTCCACTGGAGGAAGAGGTAGAATATTGCAGTAGAAATCGGCTCCCCATAAACGTCAAACTTGCCGAAAGAAGGAATGAAAAAACAGCAACGGTAATTACTTGAACAGTCGATGGAGTGGTTCTCCGAATGACAAACGTGCGAGAGAGAATATCATGGAGCGCTTGCTTCTGTGAAGTAAACGCCGCAATAAGAAAACCAAAAAAGAAAAACAACAATGAAAACAACTTTGAAAAATTTCGAATAAGCGCCTGCGGGAAAGATATCGAACTGCCCTCTGCGTTTACCACATGAAGATTCAACGTAAGCTTGCCAAGCGTTCCTTCTAAACTCGAAGCTTCCATGAAGGTATGGTACAAGAGCGCAACAAAGAAACTTATTCCAAGTAACAAAAGAGAGGTTGCCTGGAGTGTTAGAATTGTTTCTATCTCTGCATTCCCTCCACTCTCTGCAAGCAAGTTATGAACTAACTGTAAGCGATATTTCGTTAAAATATTACTTCCAACAACAGAAAGAACAAGCGCTACTCCAAAGACCACACACCAATCAACAAGAAAGGCAACAAACCGCAGCCAAAAACCAGCAAATGAAAGTTCTTCCTCTTCCCCAACTTCCTCTTGTCCCTCTGCACTCTCGATCTCAACAGGCTGAGAATCTTCTTTTTCCTCTTCCAAGCTCTCCTCAACCCCGAGATCTTCAACTCTGCTTTGCTCTTCCTCGTTTTCACTTCTTCCACGATGAAAACGTTGCTCTGCTTCTCCCACCAACTGCTTTGCTCGGCACGGTTCACAGAGCGTCACACGCTCACCAACTGGGGTGCCACATAATGGACAAAGCATCGATCCTCCTCTCTACAATTTTTAGGTTATCAATTAACCTACACTTTCTGCCTGCAACTTCCGCAGCTCTTCTCTACAAACGAGCTCACAAAAACGCTCCCCACGTTGAGCATAATTTTTAAAAGCATCAAAGCTTGCACACGCCGGAGCTAACAGCACGACATCTCCGGAAGATGACAGTTCTTTACTTTTCTCCACTGCGTCCTCCAAGCTCTGAAATTTTTCGATGAATGGCAAACTTTGAGAAGCTCGTCCCTGTTCACTCTGAAGTTCCTGAAAAAGATATTCACGACTCCCCCCAAAGAGCAAGACCGCTTTTATTCCCCGAGTAAGTTCCGCCTGAAGCGGCTTGAGGCTGCCAGCTTTTGCTTGCCCACCAAGGAGAAGCACAATGGGTGCCTTTTGAAACTCCTCCCGCACCGTATGCAGCGCAGCACAGGTTGCAGAAACATTTGTTGCCTTGGAGTCATTAATATAGATCACTCCATCATTTACTCGCACCACCTCTAATCGGTGCGAAAGCCCACGAAAAGAATCAATCGCTAATTGCACTCCTTCTTGGGTAGCGCCAATGAGCCGAGAAGCAGCAATGGCGGCACAACAGTTGACGAGGTTATGTGTTCCCAAAAGACTCCACCGCTGAAGTGAATACTCTTCTTTCTTCCCATCAAGAAAAAGAAGAATCCGCTTTTCTGCTCTTACAAAAAAACATCCATACTGCTCACGCTCACACCCTTCGTAAACATTCCCAAAAGAAAAATATTTTCCGCGCACAAATTGTTTGATTTTTGCAGCACAGGGATCGTCTCTATAGACTAAAGACCAATCGTTTTCTGTGGTTTGCCCAGAAAAAATTCGTCCCTTCATCCGCAAATATTGCTCCATGCTCCCATGTCTTTCTAGATGATCATCATCGATATTTAACCACACAGCAACATGAGGTGCGAAATCAACTGCTGACTCTAGCTGATAACTAGAAACTTCTGCTACCAGGAGTTCTTTCCTCAGCACTTTTCCCTCTTGAAGAGATTCCTCGGCAATAAGTTGCTGCGGTTCAATTAAACTAACAAAAGGAAATCCAACATTTCCAACAAGTTTCGCCGATAGATTACTTGCCGTTAACATCTGATGAATGAGGTGAACAGTTGTAGTTTTACCGTTCGTTCCTGTCACCGCTATTTCGGGCATTCCCAGGAATGCTACCCCGAGATCAATCTCAGATACTCGGGGAATGCGTGCCTTTCCGATCATCTCACAAAGTTTTGATTCCAGAGCGATTCCTGGACTGAGAATAGCAAATGAGAACTCTTTCTTCTCAAGCCATTCTTCCTCCTTATTAAATCCCTCCACTAACTCCACTCGAAGTAGTCGAAACTCTTCTCGTGTTGATTGAGAAGTTTCTCTTTCATCAATCACCGTCACAAGATACCCTGCCAAGGTGAGTAATTGTGCTACCGCACGACCTGTAACCCCTGCTCCAACAACGAGAATATTTTTCCCACGACCACGTTTGAGCAGTGTTCGAATTCGGTCCGCTTCTACGTTTTTCACAGTTGGCTGTACCATTAACGAAGTTTTAGAGTTGCAATTGAAAGCACCGCAAGAACGATCGAAATAATCCAAGCACGAACGATAATCTTTGGTTCTGATATTCCCTTCAATTCGTAGTGATGGTGAAGCGGCGCCATCTTAAAAACTCTTTTTCCAGTTAGTTTAAATGACAGAACTTGGGCAATTACCGATAGCGCCTCAAGAACAAAAATCCCTCCACAGAGCACAAGCACCAACTCTTGTTTAGTGATAATGGCAAGCGCACCAATCCCTGCTCCCAGCGAGAGTGATCCTACATCTCCCATAAAAATCTGAGCGGGAAAACTATTAAACCATAAAAACCCAAGCCCTCCGGCAACTACAGCAGCAGCAAAAACAGCGAGCTCCCCACAGCCTGGGATGTAGGGAATTTGTAAATAGCTGGCAAAATTAGAGTTTCCTGAAAGATAGGAAAAAACACCATAGGCGAGAGAACAGGTCATGATCGGACCGATTACTAACCCATCCAGGCCATCGGTTAAATTTACAGCATTTGAACAGCCTACGATAACCAACATCGAAAAGAGAAGGAACCAATATCCTAATTCAAGCTGCACATTTTTAAGAAATGGCACCGTCACAATAGTTGAAAAACCTGGTTCAAATCTCAATAACAACACCACCGCAAGAAGTGAAATAAGACATTGCCAAATCAGTTTAGTTTTTGCTTTCAAACCTTTACTATTTTTTCCACGAACCTTCTTGTAATCATCAATAAACCCAAGGAGTGCAAACGCAAGGATCAGTCCCATAATCACCCACACATAAAGCACCCGCAAATCAGCAAGAAGCACGGTAGAGAAAACCACCGCGACAATCACCACCAATCCCCCCATTGTTGGGGTGCCTTGCTTACTGAGATGAGACTGTGGACCATCGTTTCGGATCGGTTGACCTACCTGTCTTGATTTTACCCATTGGATAAAACGAGGTTGAAGAACCAACACCAGAGCAAGGGTGAGTAAGAATGCCGCCATCGAACGAAAAGTTTGATAGCGAAAGACGTTTAAAAAGCTAAACTGATCACTTAGCTGATACAGATGGTAGAGCATGGAGTTCCTTTGAAACAAACTCTATAATTTTTTCAAGCGCCATACCTCGTGAGGCTTTAAGAAAAACGGTTGAAATACCCTCTTCTCTCCAACGCACAACTGCTTGCGCTGCTTCTTCCGCATTTTTTGCAACCACCGCATTCTGGAGCCCTTTTTCCTTTGCAGACGCTACAACAAGGTGAGAAAAATTACCAATTGAAATAAGCCTTGCTGGGCCAACTTTTGCCACAAGATAACCTAATTCTCGATGGAACTTTTCAGAATGTTTCCCAAGCTCCAGCATATCTCCAAGCACTACGCCACATCTGCCGGTCTCTGCAATTTGCTGAAGAGCATCAAAGCCCGCTTGCATCGAGACAGGATTTGCATTGTAGGCATCATTAATAATTCGTAAATCTCCAACTTGCACAACCTCAAGACGCATCGATGCCCCCTTTGCCTCACGAAGCACGGAACTTGCATCAGCAAGTGTAATTTTTGGAAATGCTCTGCAGACAAGAGCGATTGCTGCGAGCGCGTTGTAGACATTGTGAGTTCCAAAAAGAGGAAGTGTAAAACGTTCTTTCTCATTCTTTCGGCTTACAGTAAACGAGATACCCCTTTCTTGATTCAATTCAACGTTACTTGCTTGAAAGTCTGCTGCTGCTAAGAGCGCAAATGTTGTCATCAATGGTGTCTTCTTTGACTCTTTTAAATTTCGCTCTTGCAACCGCTTGACCGCAGCAAGAAGTTCAGCGTCATCAGCTCGATAGATCCAATGACCTTCAGCTTTTACCCGAGAGAGTAGCTCGCATTTTGCATCTGCAATCGCCGCCAGAGAAGGAAAATGCTCAAGATGAACCGGTCCAACATTTAACACCGCGCCAAGATCTGGTTCAGCAACGCTTCCCAAAAAATCAAGCTCTCCTTGATGATTCATTCCTGCCTCAAGCAAAAGCCAAGAGTCTTCACGATTTGCTTGTAAGATACTTCTTGGAAGCCCCACATGATTGTTAAATGAGCGTTCGCTTGCCGTACCTGAACCAACAAGAGTTATGAGCAACTGACGAACAAGCTCTTTTGTTGTTGTCTTTCCGTTTGATCCGGTAATGCAGATAACAGGAAAGATAAATTCTCGGCGATAGTTTTTGGCAAGTATCGCAAGGGCAGCGGTGCTATCGTCTACAAGAATAAAGCTATGGTTTTGATAGTTGGAGGAAAGTTCCTTAACTTTTTCTGCCCTATCTTTTTTCTCTAATGCGCTACGCTCAACAATTGAAGCAACAGCCCCTTTTTCAATCGCCTGGACCAAAAACTCATGTCCATCGGCACGGAGACCAACCCGTGCCACATACAACTCGCTTTCTCTCAGTTCACGGGTATCGATCGATACACCTCGACAGAGATGAGCCATGTTCTGTGCATTGCCGATGCACTCCCCTTGTAAGGTGTTTACGATCTCTTGAACAGATTTTGTATATGCCATCTAGGGTACGTACTGTTTCTCTTTAAGAATTTCAAAAGCTACCTCTTTATCAGAAAAAGGGATCTTTCTCCCCTGAATCTCCTGATATCCTTCATGTCCTTTCCCTGCAATAAGAACCACGTCCCCCTCTCTCGCCTCGCCAATGGCAGCCGCGATCGCCTCGAAGCGATCGCTATGAACATGATGCGTTGCTAACCCATTTGCAGATGCTTCGTTTACCCCAATTATGATCTCATCAATAATTGCTTGGGGATCCTCAGAGCGAGGATTATCAGAGGTAATTACCGCTACATCCGAATATTGAGTAACGGCTTCACCCATTAATCTTCTTTTTCCCCGATCGCGATCACCTCCACATCCAAATACCGTAATTAAACGACCCTTCCTCCGAGTATGGGGAGAGTCACCTATTAATTCTCGAAGAGCCCTCTGCGCTCGAATCAGCGCATCTGGAGTATGTGCGTAGTCGATAAAAACAGGAACCGCCGACACCTCTGAAACCTGCTCTAAACGTCCAGGAACGCGGGGAACATGAGGAAGTGCTTCTTCAATGTCTTTCTTTGGATAGTTTCGACCTAAAAGAGTTCCAACAGCGAGTAAAACGTTCATGATGTTATAACTGCCAATCAGTTTCGTTTGGATACGTAGGGTTTCTCCGAAACTCGTCATTATTTCAAGTGTGGTGTGAGAAAAACTTTTCTCCACTGCTTTTAAAGAAAGATTGAGCGCGTAATCTGAGAAGGGGAATTCTCCTTTGGGATCAGCCATCCTGATACCAACAACACCGATATTTGGAAATGCTGTTTTTAACTCCTTGGCAATACGCTCACCCACAGGATCATCGAGATTAAGAATCGCTTGTTTTTTATTCTTTCTACTGAAGGGAAAGTAATTTGTGAAGAAACTTACTTTTACTCGTTCATACTCCTCAATCGTTTCGTGGTAATCAAGATGATCTCGGCTAAAACTTGTAAATACGGCGCTATCCCACTCAATACTTGAAATACGCTTTTGGGCAATGCCGTGAGAGGAGACTTCCATCACAAGCGCCTGTATTCCTTTCTCTACACACTGAGAAAAGTAGTGCTGAAGAAGGAGTGGGTCTGGTGTTGTCACTCCAGTCTCTTTAAAGCGCTCACCCCCCATCATTCTCATTCCCAGAGTGCCAATCTGCGCCGATCGGGTATTTAATAATGAAAGCGCCTCAGCGAGAATCCAACTTACGGAGGTTTTTCCATTTGTACCGGTTACCGCAATAGAAAAAAGTTTCTCTGATGGATTTTGATAATAACGAGCTGCGCACTGAGCAAGGGTTTCTCGAATATCATCAACGATGATAATTGGAGATCCAAAATTGAAATCCTCGAGAGCGCTTCCTCGCTCACAACAGAGAAGTTGCGCTCCATGGCTTACAGCAGCGCGAAGATAACTCCCCCCGTCATCCTTTTCACCACGAATAGCAAAAAAGACACCTCCTCGCTCAACAGTTCTCGAATCAAAGGAAAGCGTGGAAATGGTTCTCTTTTGCAGTTCCTCCTTATCTCCAAAAAGCAACTGCCCCGATTGTAAAAGGTACTCAATAATCTTATCGCGATGCTTATCCACTGTGCTTTTCTACAACACCGTACTTTTCAACAACACTCTGCTCTTCAATCCCACTGTGCGTGTTGACCACATTGAGAGCAGTCTGTACCCCCCCACCTTCCAGTGTCAGCAGGTAAGAAAGTGTTCGTTCCATTGCTCGGCGGAAAATAGGTGCAGCGACAACTCCTCCCCATCTGGGAGTAACTCCTGGCTCATCAACAATCACCACTAAAGTGAGCTTTCGTTTTAGCCCCACCTGATTCCCATCAACATATCCGATAAAAGAGGAGATAACACTATCACTTGAATAGCCTCGTCGTCCAGGAACGGTCTTTTGTGCGGTCCCTGTCTTTCCATAAACATCCACCCCAGAAAGCGCTGCATTCTTTCCCGTCCCTTCTTCGCTACTCGTAACACCAAGTAACATTTGAGAGAGTGTTCGAACGGACACTTCGTCAACCACTCTTTGAGCACTCTCTCCCCTCCCTTTGAGAATCCGTGGTGGAACGAGATACCCACCATTGGCAAGAATACTGTATGCTTGGGCAAGTTGAAGTGCGGTAACGGAGATTCCCTGCCCAAAAGAATGTGTAGCGATGTCGATCTCCTTCCAATCCTCAAGATCTCGTAGAATCCCACTTGCTTCTCCCGGAAGCTCAACTCCTGTTTTTTCGCCGAATCCAAATTTCTTCAATACCTGATAGAGCTTCTTTCGACCAAGTTTTTGTCCGATCTTTGTCATACCAATGTTTGAAGACTTCACTAATACCTCACGAAAAGTGGCAACCTCTAGTGGATGGACATCAGAGATAGTATGCGATCCGACCCGGTAACTACCTCCCTCACAATCTAAAAGATCCGTAGGTTGGAGTAACTTATTTTCAAGAGCAGCAAGTGCCACTATCGGCTTCAAAGTCGATCCTGGTTCAAAGCTCTCCTCAATGACAATATTTTTTAGATCGGCAGAGGAAAGTGCTTGCGGCTCCGAAACAGCAAGTGCCGATTGTTGAACCAGAGAGAGAATCTCTCCTGTTTCAGCATCCATCAAGACCCCAGAAACTGCTTTTGCGCGAGTCTCCTCCTGTCCTAGTTTAAATTCCTCTTCGAGAATTCTCTGTAAGACACTATCCAACGTCAGCGCAAAGTCTGCCCCCTCCCGCCGAAATGGAGCTTCAGGAAATGGCTTCTGCCAATCATCTGCGAAAGCAAGGTTTGCAAACACCGTATCGATGGAAAGCTGTCGATCCTTGACTCCAACCAAAGCTCCTCGCGCATCACGCTTTGCACGAAAGGTAAGATCGGTCGCTTTTAATTGCCGATCAAAAACATATTCTACTCCGGCAAGGCCATTTCCTTCACTTCCAACCCGTCCGAGCACATTTCCAGCAAGATCTCCTTGGGGATAGTATCGTTGAAACTCTCTTACCACGCTTAACCCTGAGAGATTTCTTACCGCTGAGTCTTGAAGAACCGAGAGTGGTAATCCACGTGCTAACCAAACAAACGACTTTTTTGTATTCAAAACCTCCTGAAGTTCTCGTTCCGAGCTCCCGACAAGACTCCCCATCAAACGAACAAATTCCACTTTGTTTGTAATCTGCTGAGGATGAGCGGCAAGAGAAACCACGGGAACAGAAACTGCAAGCGGCCGTCCATGAGCATCTTCAATCTTTCCACGGACTCCCTGAACACGAAGACTCGTTTGATGCTGCTTCGATGCAAGCTCTAGCCACCTTGCGTGCTCCTTTGTTTGTAGCAAGATCAAACGAGAGAGAACTCCAACACCAAAGAGCATCACGATAAAAAGCACTACACACTGGCGCGATCGGTGGCAATGTGCTTTTTGTAACGCCTTTCTTGCGTTCTTTCTCGCAGCTTTTCTTGCCGCAAATAGAGACTGTTTATGTTTTTGCTGATAGATCAACTTACTTCTCCCTTTATAAATCTCGCACGTAGAGGTTTTTAATTCTTCGAATTCGTTGTGGGGACAACGCTTTCATTTCAAGTTCATGTCGAGCTCGATATTCAACCATCATCGGCCTCGTTAGTGAGCTTAGTTCATATTGGAGCTCACGAAGCTTCGCATCTCGTTGCAGAGCTTGATGACGAAGAGACTCAAGAAGATATCCGTTTTCAACAATCTCCAAGCGCACAACAAGTTGTAGCAGGAGGGAAAAGAATAGAAACAACGCTGGAAGGAGCTGATTGGAACGAAAGATCTTGTGCCGAGTTGTTTGCTTTGGAAATACTGGTTGAACAGCAAGAAAACTTTTTTCACCTGTAAGCGAGTGTGCGTGCATCATACTATTGTTTTTTTTGTAACTCCCCGGTTTTTTGAAAAACTCTCAAACGCGCACTTCGGGAACGGGGATTTCTCTCCATTTCTGTAGCACTGGGCGTAATCGCCTTCTTTGTTAATAACTCGCCCTCAGCAAGCCCCTTTTCACGAATGGGCAATCCGCGGACCTCTTTTACCCTGGACCATGCTCGCATCTGTCGTGCGACTAATTCATCCTCAAGCGAGTGAAAACTAATCACGGCAAGAAACCCTCCCGGTAACAGGAGCGAGATTATCTCGGAGAGAAATCGCTTAAGGGAACCAAGTTCGTCATTTACTTCAATGCGAATTGCCTGAAACGGAACGGTAGCTGGGTGCGCTTTCTTTGTCCCCGCTTCCTTTTTAAAAACATCTTCACAGATATTTGCCAGTGTTCGCGTGGAACGAAGAGGACGTTTCTCTTCTATCTTTCGAGCGAGCAGCGTTTGATATTTCCGCACCCCTCCTCGCTTCAAAACACCGACAAGCGCTGGAAAAGGATAGGTATTGACTACCTGTTCCGCTGTGAGAGGAGAGTCTAAGTCCATCCGCATATCTAGGGGTGCTTCAGAGAGAAAAGAAAAGCCTCTTTCGGCATCACTTAACTGAAGTGATGAAATACCTAAATCTACGATAATTCCATCAAACTGTGGCGTACTTGAAGGAAGATGTTTTGCAAGTAAATCCTTCGCATCAGCAAAATTTCCCTGCAGTAAAACTGCTCTCCTATCGAATCTTTCTAGGCGTTTCTTCGCATTTGCAACCGCTCGCTGATCACGATCGATTCCAAAAACGACAACCCGCGGATCAAGAGAAAGAATCGCTTCTGTATGCCCACCAGCACCCAGTGTTCCATCAAGAAAAAAAAATCGACTGTTTTTTCTGCGCTAATCTCATTTTGAAAAAAGAAAGTATCTCCTCCACAAGCACCGGGTCATGCCTGTCTTCTTTTGTTAAAATTCTCTTCACGAAATATCGACGTCACTAAAAAGGGAGGGATTTTCAAGAAGAGAAGCTTCTGCTTCTTGGAAAACAAGACTCCAAACCCTTTGATCCCAAACCCTAAATCCATGAAGGGTCGCAGTAAACGCTACCTCTTTTTCAAGTCCCGCGTAGTTTCGTAAATGTTGTGGGATGAGTATCCGACCACTAGAATCAAGTTGGCATTGCGTTGCACGTGCGAGGTAAAAATTCTCAAGGGTGCGAACCTTGGGGTCAAACTGACTTTTCTTCGCTAAGTTATTTTCAAACACCTGCCACGCATCCTCTGCAAAGGCATCGAGACATCGTGCTCCATCACAGATAAAATTTGTCACTACCACTGAGTTAATGTTTCGCTTGATCAGCGCCTGACGAAAGCTCACAGGGATACTCACCCTGCCTTTGTCATCAAGAAGATGGGTGTAGCTTCCTCGAAAAATGGCCTTTTCATCCATTTTTTCTTCTTTTTTTGGTGTTATTAACGCTTTTTTCTCCACTTTAGCCGCCACTTGCCCACTTTTACGCCATTTAATGCCACTTTCTCCCACTTACCCCCATTAGTAGCAAAAACAAGCGTGTTAAATCAACAAAAACTTTAACAATTTCAATAGTTTAAGGAGCTTGAATTTACATAGCTAAGAACTACAAAATGTAGTGCTAATTTAATAGTAGTGGCACAACATATATAAGTGTGATTAGATTACCGCTCGTTACCACCGCTTATTTACTGCATATATTTTATGCAACTCCCCTAGCAGAGGCGCATATAACAGAGGTTATACAAGCTCCTCGTGGTGGCTGTTTTATTTTGTTAAAATAAGGTTTTTTGCTTGGTGTTCTTTAGTTTAAGTACATCAGGATGGAATTTCTTTAGAGTAAGATTTTCCTTGACCAAGCGAAACTGATCGTGTACCTTGCACGCTCAATTTTCATTAATTGTCCCGGTTTTCTAAACACTTCTTCAGTGGGTGCTTCCAGCGATGGAGCTAACGTCGCTAGTGGGTTTTATTGTGTCTTGGTTTGAGTGCGATTGAGTTTAGTCGCAACTGTTCCATAGGTTCTTTTCGAGTTGTTTCTTTGTTGCAGTGAATTTTTTGAGCGAAGAAGTACAAAGCTTTTTGCTAACAAAACTAAAAACGAAAAGGATTATCGGAAGTATGAAACTTTGGTCAAATGACAATATTCCACGCGGCTCCGGCGGTTTTAACCCAGAACGAAGACTTCTTGCTGCTGTTCTTCAGCGAGCAATTACAGACTTTTTAACAGGAGAGGGAGAGCTAAAAGATTCCGCACAGGAATGGCTCTACGGGCAAGATGACCCCAGTGAAGCATTCGGCTTCTCCTACATCTGCGAAGCTCTAGATTTCCACAAAGAGGAGCTGCGAAAAGCAATCCGACGTCAACTCGACGGCGCAATGATCTCACAAGATCTCGTTGCTGCGTAACAGCGGTAACCGATAGGAAGTGGGCACCTCGCCCACTTCCTGCACATTCCTCCTACCCCCCAAACACTTACTCTTGTCCCTATTCTTTTTCTTATTCTCCCCCCATAGTTAAAATTCACAATGCAAGCTATAAAGTGCTCCTCAGTTGTTCTGTTCTTTTGAATGACCTTTTTTCACTTCAGTGAATCTTTGAGTAGTAGCGGTTACTTTTCTGTTTTTTTCTTTTTTGGCATTGTTCATATGCGAAAGGCAGGGTTTATGGAGTCCCAAGTAACTAGGGATGAAGCCGTTGAGCTTCTTGCTACAAACGGTATCCTTTTACCAACAGTCCATGTTCAACCGGTAGGGCTGTACCAAACAGTAAGAATAGATCCGACGCACCATCAACTCCACACATCAGGTATCGGATCTTACGACCCGAAGGGAAGACCAATCTGTGGTGTCGCTTGTCCTTCGGAACATCGCGGTACGTGGGAGCGCCTGCTCCACTCAACACCACGTTTTATGGAGCAGTCACAACTGATTGAAGCAGCACGGTTTGCAGCGTTTCGTGTCCTGGCGGAGGTCCATCGCACCGCAGGGCTTTCTGCCATCGAGAAACTCCTTGATCTGTGCGTGGTCATTCAAGGTGTCCTGGGAGTTCAAGATCTGCCCCTTATCGCAGATGGAGCCTCAAAGGTCTTTCGTGATGCTGGAGAACTTCTTGGTTGGAAGTCAGAGCTTCCAACACGGATGACAACATGTGCAATAAGTCTCCCACTAGGTCTTGCCGTGGAGCTGAAGGTAGTGTTTCAGTTGAAACCACCCGAAACACCACCCTAAGCGATCTTCCGCACAGACAAAAGATGTTTAACGGTGGGCGGTGTGCAACTCCTCTCAAGGAATGCACGCCGCCCAGGAATAAAAGAAGATTCTTTTACGGGATGAAGGTTTGAGCTTAACCGCTGCTACTCAAGGAGAGCAAAAGACATCCGCACTACCCACTCCCAGGCTGGGAGTTAACTTGCTGGGTAGAGAGGTCTGGGCGGAAGAAATTCTGACGCCAGAATTTCTCCGAAGGGGTGTTACAGCTAGTACGAATGCTTCTTGGACTTTAAGGTGAGAGAGGAGCGAAAGGCATCCGCACTGCCCACTCCCCGGGTGGGTGGGGGTTTTTCATATATATTCACAGCGACGAGCCGCTTGCGATTAGCTCAAGTCTGTTGTGAATATATGTGAAAACGAAGGCGGAGGCGGGCTTGCAAAAAAAAACTTTCCAAAAAAATATTTCTAAAAGGTTTCTTTTCTCTTGACAGTTTTAGAACACTCTTTCGTTAACGAAATATCGAGTTCATACGAGCCACTCTAAAGCTTCGTAATTTACATAAACAAGATCTCCGCCTTTTTTGACGCCGGCGCGAATAAACAAGGTGAGTTCTTTTAGTGTTGATTGATTACGCACGTCGAAAAACTGCCATGGTAGAGTTCCTTTGGTAGTTAACAAAAGGAGAAAACATGGATAACCAGTTAGAGAAACTCTCAGATAAAGTACTTGTTGAAAAACTTGTTAAACTTACAAAAGAAGAGAATGAAGTTACGGCAAATATTATTCTTCATCTGGTAGAGCTTGATAAACGAAAGCTCTACCGGGATTTGGGGTATTCTTCCCTGTTTGCTTATTCTGTTTCTGGATTAGGGTATTCAGAGAATGCTGCAAAGAGGAGAATTACTGCTGCTCGGTGTGTTTCTCAGTTTCCTCAAGTGTATCAGATGCTTCTTAAGAGGGAGCTCTCTTTGAGTACTATCTCTA
>CAZDIO010000022.1:0-3778 GCA_964505555.1 uncultured Bdellovibrionales bacterium | reverse complement strand
CCCTTATACCTTTTTTTTGTTGTCTCCCCCCCCCCCCCCACGACAGGGGTGGTCCCCAGAAAAGCTCTAACTAAATCACACTATTACCCCCACTAAACGGCACATCAGGGCCCGCACGGTTCATAACTAGATATAGATGGGTACCCCAAGCTGTCTTAGCTAAGTTACCTATATTATTAGAGAATTTCTGGTAGGGCTTTCTATGTTTGCGTTACTTAAGCCTTTGCGCGCGCTTTTTCTCTTTTTTCTCCTCTCTGTAGGGGTGCTCTCTGACGTGTCTGCAGAAGTTACCGTTGTTCCCCCAAAAAGCGGGCTGAGTGTTGTTAACTTTTTTAAGAGCCGCGATTCAAAGCTTTTTGATGGAAACCTCATTGAGGTTACAAACTTCTGGAAAGAGATCAAAAAAGATGATCAGATCCTTCCACCAAGTGAATCGCAACTTGAAATAGAGAAGAAGAAGATCGTTTTTGTAGGTGATGAGCCTACAGTACACTCTGCTCCTCCGGGAGAGGATGTTCCCGTGCGCTTAAATAAGGAAGCACCGGGACCCTTCATCGATATGACCCTTGCACACCGAAGCGGTGATAAAGCACTTGCTAACGCTTATGCTGACCAATATGTGCGCTACCTTGTAAACCTCATGTATGAAGTTCGTGAGCTTACCGGCCTCATTGGTGGTGCGCTTGTTCGACAAGGGATTATTGATGAGGAGAGTTGGGTTGGAGTTGAACAATACGTTGATTATGAATTTGCAAAATCCAGAAGTGAACTTGGTTCCCCTCTAAAACCTACTCACGATGAAAGTCTAAAACGGATCGTTTCTGATACGAATCATGAAGTAGAAGTTTATTATTTCTTCACTCTTAACTGCAAACATTGCAGAGAGATGGCACCTGATGTTGAGCGGCTATGGAGGATCGCGAAATCAGATCCCCGAATCAAGATGGCCGGGTTTACCCTTGGGCCACAACCAAAAACATGGATTGAGTCTTACCGTAACTATACCGGACTCTCGATGCAGATTTTTAACGGTGCAGCGATCGCCAAAGAATTTCGTGTGGCGTTTGTACCCTCGATGGTGATCGTCACGCCTGCTACAAAAAAAGCATATTTGAAAACCGGTGCACAGGATTTTTCTCGTCTCTATGAGTTTTTGCGAACAGCACAGGGACTTCCTCCGGTGGTAACGAGTGCTGAAGAAAAACTAATCAATATTCCGATCGGAGAGATAGAGACTGCACGGGCATCAGGAAAAGGTCTGTACTGGGAAGATGGAAATCGTGGCGAAGTAGGACTCATTCCAGCAAAAGCGAGAGGATTGACTCGAGATTCGATAGATAAGTTTTAAAGGTTTTAACTGTGGATAGTAATTTTAGCAAAATGGAAGCACCTGTCGTTGCGAGCGAAGCGAAGCAATCTCGAATCGTCATTAGTAATATGAGATTGCTTCGCTTCGCTCGCAACGACAGGAGGGGGGGGGTAAAAAAACAAGCAATCTCAATAGGTTGTTAATCTATCTGAAGCACTTATCCAAAATCGCCAGATAAGAGCATAGATGCTAAATCGCTTCGTGGTTGTGGTAGGAGATTTTAAGCGGTCGAAGTGAAAAAAGCGATTTAGTTTGAACCCACAAGACTCACCCACTCGCGTTACAAGGGGGGCTCTCTGTGGGTTTCTTTTTTTGTCTCTTCCTTAGGGTTGTGCCCATCCGGATCTTAGATATAATCAGACCCATATTTATCGACACTTGGATTTGGAGATACTCGTATGGTCAATGCTTGGGATGATATGAAAAAAGCAAAGGAGGAGTCTTACTTCGATAAAAAAAATCGAGAGGCTCTGGAGCGACTTTCAAAAAAGAAACAGGAAAAACCACGACCAAGCCCAATCACCGGCGAGCCGATGGAGCAGATCGCCATAAACGGTGTTGTTGTTGATCGGTGTCCAACTTCAAAAGGAATCTGGCTCGATGCCGGAGAGCTTGAGCAGCTAATCGAAACAGCAAACAAAGACCAAACAAAATCTACTCACTGGTGGAAAGATTTCATGAAAGGCATCACAGGCAACTAATCCCCCCTCCTTTCCCCCTCTGTGCCTCTGCGTTTCTGTGGTTAATAAAATAGAGCGTCCGAAGTATTGCCCATCGTTTGAAGATAACGAAAAGTAATTTTGGTGGAGATCTTTCTCCTCCATGGTGAAGGTCGTGCGTGTTTTGTGGCGCTATTTTTATTAACCACAGAGACGCAGAGGCACAGAGAAGATTAAAAGAGATTGTATTTGTGGATCTTGCTTACCATCAGTGCGTCGTATTCTTTGATGATCTCTCCGTATTCACTGGTTAGCTCCATCATCACCTGACGATACTGACGAATATCTTTTACCTCTATATCCATTTCAAAATCCCACTCAGCCAGAGTTTTTACTACAAACACCACATGAGGCTTGGTCTTACAGGCGTTCATGAATGCAAGCTGTCTCTCTGGGCTTGTTTGATTCAAATAGATAAACACTTTGTAATGGATCTGATCAAGGTTGTAGTGATTAAGAACGATGTTGTAGCGGGTGATGATTTTTGACTTCTCTAAACTTTTGATCCGCTCAAGTACCGCATCAGAAGAAAGTGGAAGAGTTTTTGCAATTTCAACCGCTGTCTGTCGAGCATTGTCTGCAAGGGCTTTGATAATTTTTACGTTTATTTCATCCGCTGGAACAGCAGGAGAGTGAACAGAATAAAACCCATTTACTCGAGTGTTTCGATCCTGGTTAATAAGGTAGCTTCTGGTGAGGTATTCTCCAGCGATGTTGACACAAAAGACACGCTTATTAATAAAGCAATCAAATTCTTTAACGAGGTTATCAACGAGATTACTTAAGCCAAGGATGTCATGAATGCTTCGGGCTTTGACGGCAAAGCCGATATCGTAGGTGCCATCAATTCGAACGAGCCAAGCGAGTGAGGGATCTCGTTCAAGATGGCGCATGATCTCTTGAATGTTCTTTTCATTTACATTGTGAAGCTTGAGAAAAACTTTGTAGTAAGCAAAACCAAGTTTCGCTGAATCTACTACGGTACAGAATTTCTTGATTACTTCCTTCTCAACAAGTTTCTGCACCCGGTGCCGAGCGGCTTCTTGAGAGATCTTCAACGTATCGCCTAATTTTGAATAGGGAATACGCGAATTCCGATCAAGCTCATAAAGTATTTTGCAATCCTTCTTATCGATTTCGACCATAGCGTTACTATAAACCGCGAAGTTGACTAGAAACAATCGGGAGATGGTTTTTTTTTGCGAGTCCGTTTCGCACCCGACTAGAGTCAGAGCGTGGCTAAGGAATTAATTGAAGGAATCTGTTTATGAGCTCTAGAGGCCATCTGTTCTTTATAGAGTGCTATATTGGCACTGAGAAGAGCCCACTAAAACAATCGTTTTTTCTTGGTCCTTACGCCACGGAAGTAGATGCTCAAATAAGAAGTAAAAACCTTCCTAGTCCAACCACCGCAAAGATTGAAGCTTTTAGAATTCGCGCAATGAGAGCAGAGTTCAAGGTGGAAAACGTACTTGTTGAGGGAACAAGAACATTTAGCCCCGATGCCCCACTGACCATCTGCTCCGATGGTTCAATTAAAAGCGGACGAGAGGAGCTCTTTTTGCCAAACGACTATTTCGAATCTTCCGGAGAATTTGTCTAAGAAAGATTTATAGAACCACAGAGGCACAGAGAAGAACAATAGAGAAGATCAATCTTTTTTCTCTGTGCCTCTGTGGTTCTATAAAAA
>CAZDIO010000021.1:0-2708 GCA_964505555.1 uncultured Bdellovibrionales bacterium | reverse complement strand
GAGGCACATAGTAGCGATAAATGATGGGACATTAAGTGAGATTGAGAGCTTACTGCCATCTTCAATTGTTAAGGTCACTTTAACCAAGAAAAGGACAGACGAAGAACTAGCCGATTTAAAAACCAAGTTGTCCCGTTTTGACGCCCACCTGCTTATCGAGCAGTACCCATCCGAGCGAAAAAAAGAAGTCTCTTCAGAAAATCTGCTCGACTTCGATGTTACTCAACTATTAGATTTATATGCCAAAGAAAAAAGTATCGCTCCCGAAAGACTTCGGGAAGGTTGGGAACTTATCCGTAGTTAATCAAAAAAACCAAACAATTATCTACATGACCCATAAAGCCTACCGGAGTTCACTCCGTACTTCCTATGATGAAGGGTACAGGGATGCGGTAGAGAAAATGCTGAAGACGCTTAAGAACAAAGTATGATGTTTGTTGGAGTTGACTTATCGCTAACAGGAACCGGAGTAGTCGTGATTGAAAACGATAAAATTTTGAGACAAAAGTTGATTAAGTCTAAGCCGGTTGGTGATAAACCGAGCGCTGAAATTGAACGGATGGTAAAAATAATAGATGAAGTGATGTCAGTGATTGATTGTCCTAAAGTTGATAACTATCCACCTCACATGGTAGCTATTGAAGGAATTGCCTTCATGGCACGAAACACTACGGCAATGGCACAACTATGTGGCCTTAACTACATGCTCCGTGTTGTTCTCCGGATAAAAGAATTAAAGTTCGTCGTAGTAGCCCCTTCCTCGCTAAAAAAGTTTATAACGGGCCATGGGAACGCCCAGAAAGATAATATAATGCTTAGTGTGTTCCAACGCTACGGAGAAACATTGACAGATAATAATATTGCGGATGCCTACGGACTTAGCAGGGTTGCAGAGGCGTGCACCATGAATAAAAAAATTCCCCAGTTCCAAGAAGAGGTTGCCACTTTAATCAAAAAACAACTATAAATATGCCAAATGAAGCCAAAATCCTGAACATCATCGCCGAAGCACTTTGCCCGCACTGCAGCAACGCTATCATGGTCTCCCAGAAGATGATGGCACCTCAGGTGGCTTGGGTGCTCAAGAAAGATGACCTAGATAAGGCCAAGGCAAAGGTTCGCGCTGAGGTGGAAAAGTTTAAGTTCAAAGATGAGCAGAGCCGTAAAAACATTCTCGGCTGGCTCGAGATGGAAGAAACCGTGTTCGGTCCAGACGAGGTAGCAACAGTGCTGCAGCAGGTACTGAATGATAAGTAGTATGACAGTTAATTTATTAAGTAGATTAAAATAGGAGATGAAGTAATGGTAGTTTCTCCAGGTGCGTGGCCAATAGGAGGGAAGGTACAAGAAATAGGAGAAAAGAGAGTGATTATTAAAATTCCACTACAAGATACGCCATACTTAATTGAAGCAGAGTCTGATTTCCAGCAACTTTTTCTGAAGATTTTATGAAACTCTCAAAATTCAAAGTCACCAAACCAATTCCGACCTGTAGTAATTGCGGGGCTGAAGAGAAGAACCGTAGTTTATTCATCATGCGTACTTACGACCAAAGTCATCTTTACGTTGGTAGCAAGCGTCCATTTCAAAACCACTACTCGATGAAACTGTGCCGAAAATGCTTCAAAAAAGTAGACGGTACAATACGTCTAGCGCTCTCAAAAATATAATATGCTTATCCTTAACCAGCTCACTCTCAAAAACTTTCTCTCACACTCAGAAACCACAGTCCAATTCCACGCCGGACAGAAGCTTTTGATTGACGGGAAAAGTGGGGCTGGAAAGAGCAGCGTCATAGACGCACTCATTTGGGCTTTCTATGGCGAAGGGCGCTCTGATAACCGCTCCTTGCTCCGCCATGGCCGTCATGAAGCTGAGGTTATAGTGGTGCTCGAGGACGACCAAACCAAGTTGAGGACTAAAATTGTCCGCACGGTTAATGAGAAGGGCAAGAACGACCTTAGGATTCTCCAGGAAGTTGAAGGCAAGTTTAAACCAATCGAAGTATCAGGCCTTCGGAACCTCCAGGAGCACTTAGAAAAAAACATCCTGCACTCCTCCTACCTACTCTTCATTAACTCCATCGCTTACCCACAGGATAACGCCGAGAACTTCGTGAAGCAGACCGCTGGGAAGCGCAAAGAGATACTTTTAGAAATTATCCGCGCATCTCAATACGACCAATACTATGAAACCACCAAAGAAAAGCTTAACGAAGCCAAAATCTCAGTCGCCCCAATGCTCCAAGAAGAAACCCTGCTCTCTTTGTCTCTCACAGAAGCTGATAGAGGCGCTGGACTTGCTGAAGTTTTTAGGAAGTCGGTTCTTGAATCCAAAAGTAACGTTGTTGCTCTTGAAGGGACTATTAAAAGCAACGAGTTAAAGCGGGATGCTCTTGCCGGAGCCGAAACCGAAAAGGGCCTCTTGTCAGAAGAGCAGCAAAAAATAATTGTTGAAAATGCTGGTTTGGAACAAAAAATCTCTCTGGCTAAAAATAAATTGGACGCTCCCACTGAAGACTTGGCTGGTAGTATAAAAGAAGCTAAAGATAAACTTGTAATAGTCACTGAATTTCTTGGGTTTCTAAATTCCGAACGCCAAAGAGCCACTGAGTGGAAAGAAAAGATGGCTAATTTGCTAATGTTAAGACCAGTTGATGAGCATGTTGAAGCTTCCATCAAACAGGTCAACGAGGCGCTCATCAAATT
>CAZDIO010000020.1:0-70222 GCA_964505555.1 uncultured Bdellovibrionales bacterium | reverse complement strand
TTTATCGAACGATCGAAGTGTTTCGTTTCATACTAAAACAGAACATAAATGGAGGACAGTATAGTGAAAAATAGACTTTCTTACTTACCTTAGGAAAAGTAAGTTAAAGTAAAGGATAGTTGCCATGGACTAAAGAGAAAGACACTCGGCGTGGCCTCGCCGGGGAGCCACTTAACGTTATGCCGCAAGGCGTGTGATGCGATTATAATTGGCTCGATTGAGCTGACTTAGATCCCAATTATTTTGAAGATTGAGCCAAAACTGAGGGCTTGCTCCGAGCGCTATGGATAGCTTCATCGCCATCTCCGCGCTGATACCGCGTTTCCCACGACATATCTCGTTAATCGTTTTTGGCAATACGCCAATATGTTCCGCAAGTGTAGTCTGGGAAACGGCGAGTTCTTCAAGCTCATCACGAAGCACTTTGCCAGGATGTATCGGTGTAATGTGTGTCGTTTTCATATCAGCTATTCCTTTTCTTAATGATGATAATCCACTATCTCAACATCAGACGCGTTTTCTTTCTCCCAGTGAAAGCATATTCTATATTGATCGTTAATACGTATACTAAACTGACCCTTCCGATCTCCTTTCAAGGCTTCCAATCGATTGCCACGCAAAGTTCGCAAATCAAGCATCGAAGTGGCTGCGCTAATACGCGCAAGTTTTATCTGCGCCTTTGCATGAAGCTCTTTTGGCAAGAGCTTTAATGCCGCCTTCGATGTTTTTCCATAGTTGATGTCCTCCGTTCCCCGATTTTTAAAGCTCTGTATTGCCATGAAAATCGAATATACCACTATCCGGTATAGATGGCAATATTTCGTGGTTGGCGGTATAATAATCAAATGCATCAGATTCATGTGCATGGCTTGGTTACATCAGTGGTTGTAAGGAGTTTGGTAAGAAGAGGTTCTCCTGCTTTTGGCTCGATTGTAAGATGTGGGTGGTGAAATGCGTTTCGGAGTTTGTCATTAAAGAAATTTCTTTCTCCTTCCTCTCCAGAGGGTGCTTTTGGGGATAAAGATTCAGCTGGCAATTTATTGGAAAGGGGAGGAAGAACCACTGAGGGAGCTGGTGCTGAAGTGGTAACCGCAGGAGGAAGTTTCGGCTCTTCTTGCTTCGTGGTTGGACGACGATACTGAACTTCAACACCCATATAATCTTCCTTATATGAGTTATGATAAAAAGTGAGAAAGAGAGAACTAAAACCACCAACTCTTTGATACCATTTAGGAATTATATGATTGTTTTATGACTCGTTGAGCATCGATTCTGATTAGGACGGGCTAGCAACATTTTAAAATTTATCTCAGAGTTTTGTAGCAGCAAATTGTGAGGAACTTACATTACTACATGCCTGAAGTGAGTTTGACTCTTAGTCCAATTATGGCGTAATAATTAGGAGTGATAAAACAACTTTATATCCCTCTTCTTCTTTGTCTTTTGTTGACCGTCTGTATCGGTTGCAGTTCTGACGACGATGAGACTGCTCGTGTGCTTGTGGTCCACGCTGCTTCTGGAACAAATCCCATCCGTGTAGTTGTTGATGATGGTGAAGTTGTTTCTGGTCTTGTCTATAAAGAGTATTCAGAAGATTTTACCATCAATGTCGATACCTCAGACGATTTCGATGATGATGATGAGTTTGAAGACAACCGACCACGGCTTCGAGTATATGTTGCAGGAATCGCGCCTCCGGTAATTGATGAACGCCTTTCTTTGCAGGAAGGTGTTGATTACATTTATATTGTCTATCGTGAAAGTAACGATTCGATTAGTCGAAAGCTCATTCGTGAGAGCACCGATAGTCTGAGCGGAGATGACTTTCGGTTACGATTTAGTCACTTTGCAAATAGTCTTGATACGGCCATTGACTCCTATGTCGTAACTCCAGGCCAATCTCTTGTTGGGCAGATTCCTGCAGCAGTCGATATAGCTTTTGGTGAAACCTCACCGAATATCGATATCGTTGAAGGAGTTTATGAACTGATCCTCACTCGGCGAAATACCCTTACCCCAATCTTTGAAAGTATCGCCCTCCCATTTCAAGCGGGGGAAAGAGTGTTGGTGATTTTGCTTGATCCAGCAGCACCAAGCGGACGACGTGAGGTAATCTACGTTACAGAAGATTAAAGGTTCTTCTTTTTCATTTGAGGTTCAACCTACAAGAAACCTTTTTTGTTCATCCTTCTCTTCTATGATTTCCCTAAGAATTTAATTTGTTCTACGAAAAATACTTAAAACCATAGAACTGATACCTCAGAGAACATACTTTCCCCGTATTCATAACGGGATTTTTCTACTTTAAAGAAGCAAGGTAATTCTGACGACAATACTGGTTAAGAAAGTTATTGGAAAAACTGGACCGGTTTTGACTGATGAGTACCGTTGCCTTTAGCCCATGCTCGTTGCTTCTTATCTTAGGAGCTATTATTTTTATTGTTATTGGGATCGCGTCTCTGATCGGAGGAGTTACAAGAATCAAAATGTCGGGACCTATCTACCGAGATGAGCAACCAGCAGAATTTTGGGCCGCTGTTTGTGTATACTTTGGTGGAGCGGTTCTGATGTTCTTTATGGTATTTGGCACCCCCACTTCGGATCCGGCCGTTTCATCAGATACAAATATCAAAATCATTTTCTTTGCTCTTGGCGGTATTGGATTTCTTTATTTGATTTGGCTCCTTGGAAAAGGAGAATGGTCTTACCGCACACGCTCTTCAGGTGAGTATGTCACCATATCACGAGAGGGTAACCCAATTCGTTATTGGCTGACGATCGTTGTGATGGCTGGACTGTTTGGATCGTGGATAGGATTTTCACTTCAGTAAGGGCGACTTTCATAGTCGGCGAATGAAATAACTCGTGAGTTAAGATCCTGCAAAATCAGCCAATGCTTTCAATGAAATGGGGAATGATTGTTTCTTAAGTCCCGGAAGATCTTTTATTGTGTTTGTATCACTACAAAGACAGAGCACATTTCCTGTTACATGGCTTACATATTCCATTATTTTATCGATTGATTCTTGAGATTCAGGATTTGTAGTTATGTTCGGTAGGGTAACGATGATCAGAGAGGAATCTTCAGGAGCATTTCGATTTTGAAAATGTTGATCGGTAATCGTTACCTCTCCTAAGGAAGTCAGTGCTGCCGAAACGGGATCAAATGATGAGAAGATGTCGTGACGAATATGTAAAATCTTTTTATCTCCCTTACTTAATAACGGTTGAGAAAGTTCTGTCTGCTGAGAAGGTGAAAGATGTGCAAGCATGCTCGTTGTTGTTTGCACTGTTGTTCGAAAGGTATCCCAACTAAATTCTGCTGGATGTAGAGTTCCTGTTGCCAAAAGATATTCATCTTGGCGCACAGGGTGAACATCGACATAGAGAGAAGAAGCAATCGTCAGTCCATGAGCATACCAATTTGCGATACGAAGACTCTGAGCACACCGACTCATTCCCGAAACAAGTAATTCAGAGTTACAGTTAAAATATTCTTGTACTGGTTTGATGATCGACTCTGGTAAGTTAAATCGAGAAAGGACAACCTCTGCAAGCTCTCCGTAAGAAATACCAAAAACATCTTCAATTGCTCGCCAAGGATTTTTTCCGTGCTCGGCAGCTTCTTTATATGCGATGGAAAACTGATCCGGAAACTCCTGCCTCAAAATGAGCTCGGGAAGATCGTGACAGAGACCGACAAGATATGCCAAGTCCTTTGCTTCCGCTTCAGACTTGGGAATCATAAAATCCATAATCGACGCCACAGCAAAACAATGCTCCCAACACCGAGCAAAGTTAACCATATCGGTGCTCCCCTCAGCCAAGGCATTAAAAATTCCAACGGCAATAGCGATATCGCGAACCGAACGGGATCCAAGTTTAAAAACAGCATCATTCAAGTTTGCGGTGTGACCTTTTGCCCCTCCGTATGCGGCGGTATTTGCGGCTCGAAGAACTTGTGAAGCAAGGATCGGATCTCGAGCGACAATCGCAGCAAGCTCCATCGGATCTGCCATTAAGGCACCGGTTAAGGCGATTACTTTCTGCACCGCCCCTGGAAGAGTTTTTGGCTCTGTTCTCCCATGTAAGTGCTGTAAGGTTTTTTCACGATCTCCGACGGGTGGTTTTTTTGTTTGAGAATTGTGTTCCTGAACAAAATCAATCTTTGTTCCGTTTAGAGCCGCAGGCTTTCCAGGTTCTTCAATTTTAGAAGGAGAAGGTTTCTTTAAATATTTGTTTACGCAATCTAAGAGCTGTTGGAGGGAAAAATAGGATTTTACCAAATAATCTTTGACATTTAATTGCTTTGCCTGAAGCACGGCATCTTTTTCTGCAACAGCAGTAAGGAGAATAACAGGAACATTTCTTAGTTGTAGATTCTCTCGCATTCGTTCAAGAAATGTCAGCCCATCCATCTCCGGCATGCTGAGATCAAGTAAGATAAGATCGGGAATATGAAAATCGACAAGCGACAAAGCTTCTTTACCATTGGAAGCAAGAAACACACGGTACCCTTCTTTTTGAAGAGCGGCAGCGATTGGCTCTCGAAAAATCGCCATGTCTTCTACAAACAAAATTTTACTCATGCCACGCTCGCTCCTCGTTTCAAAGAAGTCGGCTAATTATTTTTGTTCCTAAAGTTTGACTACGATGCGTAATGCGTAGAAGCCCTTACGAAACGGGGTTAGCAAGGAGAGAGGTAGGCGTTAAGCAAAGAATTTTTATTAAACCAACTAGAGCCGTCCCATTTTAGATGGAGCAGAGCCTCTTTGTCGTTGCGAGCGGAGCGAAGCAATCTCGAATTGTTTCATTCGTTTCGCCCGGCGGCCGGGCTTCCCGGCTCGCAACGACAAGGAGACGCAAAAGAAAAATATTATTGAACTTCTCTGCAGCTTGAAGGATTAAGAAATCTTTCTTTCTTGAAAGAGCGTGTAAGTGTTTGAGAATTTTGTTTTTTGGAAGGTTCCTACTCATAGGAGTTAGAGTAGTTCTTAAATAATAAATTTCGAAAGGAGAGTAGAGAAACTCTCTAACTAAATATGGATATTGTCCTCTCTATTTCATCCTATTCTACGTCGTAGAGATTAGTTTCTTGACACCAGGGACCAATTGGTGACTTTTAGAATATGCACAATATAAATCTCATCTTGACGTTGACTGGTGGACTGACTGCCGCACTTTGTTTTGGCTATTTAACCCATCTCCTTCGTCTTTCTCCGATTGTTGGCTACCTACTGGCCGGGATATTTGTGGGTCCCTATACTCCTGGATATATCGCTGATCAACACCTCGCAGAGCAACTTGCAGAGATCGGAATTATACTCTTAATGTTTGGAGTTGGATTGCATTTTCAATTCTCTGATCTGCTGAAGGTGCGGCGCGTAGCGATTCCAGGAGCTATTGGGCAGAGTATTGTTGCAACTCTTCTAGGGGTGCTTGTTTCTAGAGCATTTGGTTGGAGTTTGGAATCAGGATTAATTTATGGCTTAGCGATCGCTGTAGCAAGCACTGTTGTTCTTACCCGGGTACTTGTTGACAATCAGGATCTGCACACCGCAATCGGTCATGTTTCAGTAGGATGGCTTGTAATTGAAGACTTATTTACGGTGCTTGTGCTTGTTATGCTTCCCGTACTTTTTGGTGGCGCCGCGACTCCGGAGGCAATTGCCCTAGCGGTGGGGGTAGCATTATTGAAAGTGGTTGCCCTGGTGTTTTTAACCTTTTGGCTCGGGAGTCGAGCTATCCCTTGGTTGTTTATGCGTATGGCAGAAACTCACTCCCGCGAGTTGTTTACGCTTACCGTGCTTGTTCTCGTTCTTGGTATCGCGGTGGGTTCAACGTTGATATTTGACGTATCGATGGCACTCGGTGCCTTCCTTGCGGGAATGGTGATTGGGCGGTCGGAATTTAGTCTTCGTGCAGCGTCTGAAGCGCTCCCGATGCGCGATGCATTTTCGGTACTTTTCTTTGTTTCGGTGGGAATGCTCCTTGATCCCCGAATATTTATTGACGAGCCTGCTTTAGTGGCTGCAACGCTTGGGATTGTGATTTTTGGTAAAGCAATTACGGCGATTGCTATTGTTCTTCTTCGAGGATATCCAGTAAAAGTTGCCCTTAGTGTAGGGGTCGCGCTTGCACAAATCGGAGAGTTCTCTTTTATCCTTGCGGTCGTTGGGCAACAACTTGGAATTTTGACCAGTCTGGCAACGAATGTACTCATTGCTACGGCGATTGTTTCAATAACGCTCAATCCTATTTTATATCGACTGATTGATCCGTTGGATTCATGGATATCAAAAAGCCCTCGACTTTCTCGCTGGTTTACAAAAAAGCTCCGCAAACAATTTTCTTCCATGGAAATGGAGGCCCTTGAGGGAATAGAGGATCCTTCTTTGCATCATGCGATAGTGATTGGATATGGTCCGGTGGGGCAAACAGTAACGAGATTGCTTGTTGAAAATGGAATCGTCTGCACGATCGTCGAACTCAATGTTGAAACAACTCGAAGTTTACTTGCACAAGGGGTCCGGGCGATTTATGGAGATGCAAGTCATCGAAATGTTCTTGAAGAGGCAGGGATTTCAAGAGCTGGTAGTCTTATTTTGAGTGCTTCAAGTCTTCCGGCTCGGGAAGAGATTATTCGTACTGCACGAGAGCTAAACCCATCAATTCGCATCATGGCTCGCACCATGTATATACGGGAACTTTCTGCACTGAGAGAGGAAGGTTTGAGGAGTGTCTTTTCTGGAGAAGCAGAAGTTGCCCTCGCCTTAACAGAAGAGATCCTGGTAAATCTTGGAGCATCGCCGGAACAAATTGAGCGCGAACGGAAGAGGGTGCGACGAGAGTTACTGCAGCCCGCAACCGCGCCATGACAATTGTGGGCGCTACTTATCTCTTAAGAAAGAAAGTGTTTCTTTGGTGATGCGAATTTGTTCTGCGGCTTTTGGGCCGGTGTACTGCATGGAATGCTCCTGCTTGTGTGTTCGGCTCTGTATATTTCTCACCGCAGAAAACCAGTTAAATGAGCCTTCAATAATTACCTCGTCATCGATGGTGAGCGTTTTATTATGAATACCTTTTACTATGTAGAGTTTTGCTCCCGCTTCTTCAAGGAGATCGCAGGCGATTCTTGCCGCAGGACGAAACTCTTTAGTGTTATCGTTCATGTTGAGATAGAGATCTACGTAAACTAGGACATTAACCCCACGATCGCTCGCCTTTCGAATCATCTCTGGAATGTTGTCAGCTTCGATGGCAAACCGGGAAATTGTAGGACTTACCACAAGCACCTCGTGTTTTGCATGCTCAAATGCCGCTTGAAGAATCTTTTGATGATCGCCAAGGGTGGTAAGTCTCTTTATCTCTTCTTTTCTAAAATCAGGATGTGAAGGGAGGGTTATGCCCGTAAGTTCATTTCCGGAGTCTTTAAATAGAAATTTTGCAAGAAGTCCAGATGGGGTCTTGGCCTCTGGATTAAAAATGCTCATATTACCAAAAACAAGAAAGCTATGTTTGGCACGAGAGACAGCCACATTTAACATCTGCACACCTTGATCAAAAAAATAAGGACTGCGCGCCTTTTCATCACATACGGGAGAAAATATCACCATTGGTCGCTCCGCTCCCTGGAGTCCATGCACGGTGCCGATAGTCATCTCTGGATAAGTCTTATAAAGAAGATTCTGAAGGAGGCGCTTCTGGGCAAAATACGGAGTGATTACGGCGACGAGTTTATCAAGCACTGCGCCACCGTAGTAATCCTCGATCAGTTTGCGATTTTCTGAAAGCCAGAGAGCAATGGTTTGTGCCTCAAGCGGGTTTTCTTGACTGTGCCCAACGCGTTTTGAAACTCCCGGAACATGTGCGTATCCAAGAGGAGGAAAAATTGGATTTTCCAGTGATTTTTCAGTAGCACGGAGGCGGTTACCATAAGCAAGTTCGTTACAAAATGCGATAATTCCTGGCAGACTCCGATGATGCTCTGCAAGAAATATTCCACGCATGTTGTTCTCCCTAACAGGACATGCCATTAATGAAAGTTGCATGAGACTTCCTTCTGATGCGGTTAATCCTCTTTTTGAAAGAGCAGCAAATTCTTTCTCCTCATTACGACGTATAAGCCCGCGCGTTTTTAGATTTTCAATATCGATATAAGGAGGAATCTCCCTTACCGGCTCAAGTTGTTGTGGATCTCCAACAACGACTGCACGTTTTGCAAGTGAAAAACATGCTGCTCCCTCTTCGGCTGAGACCTGGCTCGCTTCATCAACGATCAAAAGATCAATCAATGGAACGCCTTTTGGAAGTTGGTAATTAAAAAATGCGGGAGCTGTGGAAAATGTTGCTACAAAGCAAGGGGTAATCATCGCCCGGCGTTGCCAATCTTCTTGAGATCCAAAAAAGCCCTGTGGTTGGCGATTTTTGTTGATTTTTGCATTAACAATATCATCGACCACCAACAGCCACCGCGCTTCCCAGTAATGGGTAGCAAACTGAAACGCAGCGTGCCGGTGCAAACCATCTACAACCCCAAGCACTTTTTGAAAGTCATTGACTGAAACCTGCTTTCCCATCCCAAAGAGGTTTTGTAAGAAAGCAATTCCAGTTGGATCGGCAGCTTTATTTATGGTTCCATTGAGTAAGGAGATCTCTTTATACATTTCGCCGTGAAAAAATTGCAGGGCTTTTTTGAGTGTTAACTCTTTCCCGGCATACTGGGAAGCTCTCTCAAGGTAATATTTTTTTGCGTTATTTACATACTCCCACTGCTCCATGTCAGCAGAGAGTCCCGCTCCATTTTTTTGCTCAATATGAAAATCTCCAGCCTCTTCTGCCTTTGATTTAGCGACACAGTAGCAGCCGTAGCTCTTGACCCCTGGGAGCCATCGCCCTGCAAGTGGTCCTGGTTTTTCTGCCGCCTGTTCAAATGATTTTACAATATTTGTTACCGCTTGGTTTGTTCCTGCACAGGCAACAATGATTGGAGGAAGTCCATTTTTTCTCCGAGCAGCGTTAACCCAGAGTGAGGCGATAACGCTTTGCAAAAAAGTGGTCTTTCCCGTTCCTGGGGGGCCAGTAACCGCGAGGATCTCTCCTTCTGGAGTAAGGAGACTCTGATGTACTGCTTGGCGCTGTGCAGGGGAAAGGGGGTAATCATACTGCATCTGACCAAGATGAAGAAGGCTTCCCTGACGCAAGGGAGGGACCGTTTGCTTTACATCGATCCGTTTTGGTTCCTTAAGAGAGGTGAGCTTCAAAAGTAGGGGAGCGTTTCGTTTTTGATCTATTACCTCTGAGTAGATGCGACGGGCCTCTTTCGTTGATCCTCCGCCTTTTGTATCAATGAGGATCAAGGCATTTTTTTGAGTCTGATAATGAAGCATGGAATACTCTGAAGTTCGAGTTCCACATACGGCTTTAAAAAATTCATCACACCATTTCCAATACGCTCTCCATGAATCAAAGTTAATTGGTGGAGAGTTTTTTATAAATTTCTGCGTATCTTCGTATTGACCAATGATAACTGTATCCGCGTCATCGGTGTGTCCAAGAAGTGTTCGGGGAAACCACGGAAACCGACCGTGTGGAGGAATCAATTCACCTTCAGTCGTAAGATCGGCTGGAATCCATAACAGCTCTAAAAAAGGTGGCATGTCGAGGTCTCGTGCAGAAAGGTGAGAATTCCATACAAGGCGAAGGGGACAGAGTAATACTTTAAGAATACCTTCGTCTTTTCGGGAAGTGAGTTTTTCTCCCCGTGAACTACGCTTTGCCTCTTCAGCAACTGCTTTGTTTTGAAGTTGTGTAATGATATTTGGAGGACAACTTCCCTCGAGGAGATCGGTTATCGGTAGCTCTGTGCCTAGATTTCTTATGTCTGTCGAGGTAATTTCCATCCTTTCAGCGTCACGAAAACAGTCGAGCCAGTAATGAATAATTTGACTCACCTCTTTGGGGGGGGGAGGGAAAGGGCGGAAGGAGTTTTTAGAATTCTTATGAGCTCGTCTCATCTGCGTGATCAGCTGTTTTGAATTTTAAGATCTGCTTGCAAATTATTGCACATCTTTTTTGCGCGTGGTATTTATTGAATGCAGGAAGAATCCGATGTCATTTCGTAACCGCATTTTTTCAAATCTCTCTTACTTCTTTTTTCCTTTTCGGAGGTGGGGCCGTAAAAGAGGCCACCGATTGGGACGTACTGCAAAATGTTTTAATTGTAAAACTCTCCTCCAAGACTCTCTTGGTGCACGGTGTGGTTTCTGCTACTGGATTCGCTGCCCACGCTGCGGTGCATGTGGGTGCTCAGCAGGAACGAAACCGCAAAGAAAGAAATGGGGGTAAAATATTCTTCTTAAGAGTTATGTCTGTTTCTTTTCAAGACGTAGCGTTTTGGAGATCGAAGGTTTATTTTGTGAAATTACCCCAAACCTCCTCTTATTACTGACAAAACTGCAACGTTTTCAGCCTAAATAGCTGGAAGCAAACCTCCTCTTCCTATAGAGTGAGCCCCAGTTAGGCTTCAAGGAGGATCACTATGGCTGCTTCACAGTTACCGTTTGACGTTCAGTTTATTATTTCACGCGCAAAAGCAATTATCGTCTCTCCCAAAGAGACATGGCAGCAGATTAAGTCTGAGCCAGATTCGATTAAAGAGATCTACATTAAGTATCTCATCCCACTTTCTGCGCTAGGAGCGATCTGTGGTTTTATCGGCAGAGTTTTTTTTGGGATCCAGGTGCCGCTTGCGGGAGTTCAGAGAACACCGTTTTTTTCCGGCCTAATCGGAATGATCGTCAGCTTTGCTCTCGGACTTGCCATGGTCTATCTGATCGCCATGGTGTTAGATTTTCTTTCAGCAAGTTTTGGAGGAAGAAAATCACTTGTTCATGCGGTGAAGTTAGTTACGTATTCAATGACCCCAGGGCTACTTGCTGGGATTTTAAATATTTTTCCACACTCCCTGATCTTAATGCTTGGTGGGCTCTTTAGTTTATATGGCCTGTATATCTTTTATCATGGCGTAGAGCCGATGATGGAAGTGCCTGCAGAAAAGAAGATAGGCTATATCATCGTCTCTTTTATTGTGGCGATCGGAGTGTCGTTTATAATTAATCTTCTTGTTTGGCCACTCGTTCTCGCTGGTCAGCGTTAAGCTTACCGCTACTACACTGAACTTGAGAGCAGAGATTTTAGAGCATGAAACTTCCCGTCGTTGCGAGCGAAGCGAAGCAATCTCATACTATAAATAAGGCTTCGAGATTGCTTCGCTTCGCCCGGCGGCCTTCGGGCTCGCAATGACAGGAATGAAACGTCATTTTGTTAGAGATTCTTAGGCAATCGTAGCTGGTTTTTTGTTACTATCTATAATTTCTTGCTGAACTGACTTTCGCTCTTTGGCTGGGGTCGAGGAGGCGCTTTCCTTTGTTTCACTCGCTGCCGGTGCGCTACCTTTTTCTTGTGCCACTTTTGATCGATCACTACTTACTCGATCGGCCCCATCTCGGAGGAGCTCTTGCTGAACTGAGACTCTTTTAGGTGAAGCTGCTTTATCTGAAAGCTTCACAGAGACTGCATCATCTTTTGAACTTGGTGGCGGAGCGGATTTCTTTGAGGAGATAATCTCATCTTGTATTCGTTTTCGTGGTGCTGTGTTTAAAGAGCTTGCTGAAGTAGAGACAGGATTAATTGCCATTCTAAAAGATTCCTTTTCTTGTAAATCCTTAAAGTTTCAAGGTCTTACATGCTGTCGACTGATTGTTGAGAAACTTTATAAACCCGGGCGGAAAAGTTTGGCTATACGGCTGCGCGTCAAGGATTTTTAGCAACGATAATACAAAAGAAGCCTTTTTAATTGAACACAGAGTTTCACAGGGTTACACAGAGTATGGTGAATTAAAGGCTGTATCTCAGCTAAGTCCTATTCACAAAGTCCAACTCCTCACCTACCTCAAGCTCAGTAGAAAACCAGTAGGCTTACTCCTCAATTTCCACACCCCATCTCTAAAAAATGGTATCGTAAGAATAGCTAACTAATTTTCTCAAACTCTGTGTAACCCTGTGAAACTCTGTGTTCAACCCGAACACCGTTTGCGTTGTACAGGTGCTATCAGAGAATCTTTGAATGTATACAGCTATGACAATAGAAACTGGTAGATAGAAAAGATCAGTCAATCTAATTGTTTTTCATGGGAGACTGGGAAGCTTGAGGAGCGAAGCCGCTATCAACAGGTTCCTTATTAAGACAAACCTGTTGATAGCGGCTTCAACACCAATCCGCAATTACACAACGAGAGCCTTCGCACGTGTTTGGCGGGGGCGTCGCGCGGGTGTCGTCGGGATCTCAAATTCAAGCACAGCGCAGCGCATATTGTCGTCAAATCCCCAGCTTATTTCATTGCAACTTAGTGCGCGCTGTTTCCAACATTGGGGAAGGTCTTCAATCCGACTCACCCACGAGATCGTTCGCGGGATTCGGGAAACTTTCCTCCAGCTGAGATCGCTTTTGATCGCGACGATCACAGCCCGGTCACCGAACATGAAACGCACCAAAGCTTCCTCCGTGACCGGATCTTGCGCCATTCCGTCCACCGCAGACTGCCATTCCTGTGGGCAATATACGCGACCACCAAAACAGAACACCCCGTTCCAGTTGCTGACCTGTTTCTTTGCCTCTTTGAAGGATTGTGAAGATGGCATAATGAACTCCAAACCAATGCACTGATAAGATTCGGGCACGCCCCGAATCGCTGCCTCAGTGCGGGAATCCAAGCAGCAATTTGAGAGATCACCCTCAAATTGCTACTTGGATTGAAAAACCAATAGTTGATAACGGCATCCGCCACATGATCGACTCACGTCACGGATGCCTCTACTGTCTACCCAAGCCGTAATATTATTACTTACCATAACGCAGTGGATTCGTCATCGGGGAGCAAACGATAATACCTGTGAGATCTTTTAATTGAACGCAGAGTTTCACAGGGTTACACAGAGTATGGAAATAAATAGAATTACTGAGATTATTATTCAGAGTGCCTGTCGGGTTCATACTGTTCTCGGACCAGGACTGCTTGAACGCCCTTATGCCGTTTGTCTTCAGCACGAACTTCTTAAGCAGGGAATGAAAGCTTTGGCTGAAGTCACACTGCCAGTCTCTTATGATGGTGTGACCATCGATATCGGATATCGCTTAGATCTGCTCGTAAATGATTTAGTCATTGTTGAATTAAAGGCTGTGTCTCAGCTGAGCCCCATTCATAAGGTTCAACTGCTTACCTACCTAAAGCTCAGCAAAAAACCAGTAGGCTTACTGCTCAACTTCCACGTCTCTTCTTTGAAAAATGGTATCGTAAGACTTGCCAACTAAATTTTCCCAAACTCTGTGTAACCCTGTGGAACTCTGTGTTCAACCCAAACACCGTTCGCGGGAGCAATACAGAACCAAACAGTTTATTCTTTTGTAGGCAATTGGAGAGAATTAGTTTTGGATGAGTAGATGATAGTAATTGTGAGGCTTTTTAATTGAACGCAGAGTTTTGGTTGTGGGCAGAAATAAAGGGTATAGGGTATTTGGTTTAAAAGCTCTTTGTAATTAGCTTTTCTAGATGCGGATCGATGAGTGCGCGGAAGGACTCGTCGATGTTTCCTGCTCCGGGATGAAAGCGGAGGCGGTGTTGGAGGACGAAGGGGGCGATGTATTTAAGATCGTCTTCGGTGACATACTCTCGACCCTCAATGAGTGCCCAGGCGCTCAGCGCACGCTTGAGCATGATCGCGGCACGCGTTGATGCTCCAAATTGGAGAAGTGGGTTGTGCCGAGTTTCTTGTACAATAGAAACGATCGTTTGCAGGATCTGTTCATGAATATGTACCGCTCCAGTTGCTTGACGTGCACGAAGAATCTGCCCACGCGTAACCACTGGACGAACATGCCTCACCGCATGAGCGATCTCATCTGCGCTCTTTAATATCTCAAGTTCGGTCTCTTTCTCTACGTATCTCATGGGAACTCTCAACAAAAAGCGATCAAGCTGCACCAGGGGGAGTGGATAAGTTCCTGCAAGATCAAGCGGATTCTGAGTTCCCATCACAAAGAAGAGTTCATCAAGAGGGTAGGTAACATTATCAATCGTCACCTGACGCTCAGCCATGCACTCCAAAAACGCAGCCTGAACCTTTGGCCCCGTTCGATTGATCTCATCGGCAAGAACCACATGCGCAAAGATCGGACCGTGTTGAAAATGAAATGAAGCATTTTTAGGGTCAAAGATATTTACTCCAAGGACATCAGAAGGGAGAAGATCTGGGGTAAATTGAACTCTTCGAAAAGGAAGTATATTTGGAGCGATCTCTCCTGAGTCAGAACAATCGATCGAACAGCCAAGGGTTTTTGCCAGAGTCGTCTTTCCAGAGCCGGGATAGTCTTCAATAAGAACATGGCCATCAGCGATAAGCCCTGTGAGCACAAGTTTCAGCGTATCGGTGCGACCACGAATGACCTTCTCTAAACTCTCTCGAAGAGTTTTTAACGTGGTAAATGCTTCTTTGATCGCGCTGTTTTGTCCGTTTTCAACCCGTTGCGATTCAGCTATTCCATCTCTCATGCGACTCTCTTTGTATTAACCTGGTTGTGTTAATCTAGCTGTATTAATTTAGCTGTATTTAATTTAATAGTGATCATTGACCATCCGAAGAAAACATCTTAAGCTCCGGAACCGGTTCCGGCTCGGGATCTGCCTTGTGACGAAACGTTACGGCAATGAATTCATTCATTACCTTACTTCTCTCCTCGCCATCAAGTGAAACTTCTCCAGTAGCTTGGGAGATGAGGCTATTTTCTTGATAGAGCATAAGACCCAGTTTCAACCGACCTTCCTTCCCGGCAATCGGGTTGAGCGCTACTTCAAGTCTATAGTCGGTAAGCAAAGCAGATTCTTCAACAAAGCGCCTCTCAAGGAGCTCACTGCTGATTGTTTGGAGGAGCTCATTGTCTGCCGTTTGTGAGGATCGTTTTACTACGGTTACCGGAAGAAGCAGATCGTAGTAGCGAAAATGTGAAGGCAGTAAGGAGAAAAGCTCTTTTCTTCGCGCAATTGAGCGAAGCTCTTCGTTTTGATTCTTCCCCGAAAACCAGCCAGTGTTTGTTTTCTGTGTTGATTCAAGAAGAGCCAATGTCTGTGCCCGAGCCAGTCGATCAATTGGCCGAAGCTCACGCAGACTCTCTTCAAGTTTTAAAACCCCTTCTTTTGTTTTTCCATGCGCCAGTAAATTCTCCGCAAGATAGAGTTTATAAAATGGGCGTGCCCCTTCTCGGGTATCAGTAGAGAGCATTTTAGAGATTCGTGTTTTAAAAGAATTAACGGGAAACCCCTTCGTAACATCTCCTAACGTGGGGTATTCAACCATCGTATCGGTATTTCGAATAAAAAGATCTTCAAAATTTTCTAATTCATCAAGCGCGATCTCTCGAGCTCGACGCTCATACCACCAGGCACGAAGGGGGAGTAGCGGACTCTGCACCGCATTCATAAGTCGTGCTGAGACATTCTCGCTGATTAGGTCTTTTTGTTCAGAATATATCGCTCGAAGTGTTTGTGCCATGGTGATAGTTGCTGCAAAGCGGAGGTCGTTTTCATTAGTGCCAATTTTTCCAAACCACTGCTCTCGCTCAAGAGCTTGTTGAAGTAAGGGAAGCGCTTTTTCTGCATCTCCTTGACGAAGAAGGAGTCGTCCTTCGGCAAGAGCGAGGAGACCACGATGCTCAGTATCAGAACGAAGGGCGTTTTGTGCAAAACATGCTTTGAAGTCATCAAGGGTGCGTTGTGCTTGAAAGAGTCGAAGCTCATCGGTGTAGAGGATCGCTAAGTTTAAGCTCGGTAAGATATGATCGCACCCATCTCGGAGTTGAAGCGCTTTGAGCCAGGAGGCTTCGGCAAGATCGTCTTGAAAGATTTCTCGGTAGACCTCTCCTGAGTTATTCAGCGGTGTTGCTGCTTGGCCAAGGGTTCCAAGGAGTAACTCAGAATTGATTGCTCGACCAAACGCCTCCAGTGAAAGCTCTCGATGCCCCTTCATCGAAAGGAGAATCCCCAAGATATTATAGGTTCTTCCCGGCTCAGCTCCAAGGATCAGTCCGGAACGCGCAACTTGAATGGCTTCATCGACCCGCTTGAGTTTCATTAACACCCAGGCTCGCGTGCCCGGATACCAACTGTCTCGATAGAGCGCACCAAACCGATCAAGCGTTTTGAGCGCACCTTCGTAATTGTCCAGGTTCAACCGCGCCTCAGACATCAGATAGAGAAGCCGTGCATGCTCCTGCCACACACTGGTATCGAGATTTCCAAGGCGTTCGCTCCCATACTTTTTTTCAAAAAGCTCCTCTGCTTGCCTGAGATATCGAAGGGCCAAACGAAAATGCCCAACCTCAGAAAGATAATAAGCTCCCAGGAGCATATGAGGGCGGTAGTCAGAGGGAGCGATCTCTAGTGCCTTAAGAAGTTTTGTTCGTGCATCAAGGGGTCGATCGGTTCGAAAGAGCATGTTTGCTTCATCAAGAACCTCTTCAAGACTCTTTGGTGACGATTCATCTTTTCTCTGTAACGATGGATCAAGTGTGGAATCCTCAACAGAGGTCCCTGTGTCCAAACCGGGAACGGCGTAAGAAAGATTACACAAGCTGAAAAAACAACTTGCTCCGATAATCACCCAAAAGAAAAAGCGCTTTACCATTTTTCAATTACCATTTTCCGATCCTTGGAATCGATAACGGGCTAAAGAACGCAAGCACCCGTTTGAATCGGGAGCGTGACTGGTTAAAGGAGTGGGAGAACTCAGAAAGAGCGAGATGGAGCTCTTCTGCGTCTACGGCAAGCCCCTGTTTCTTATACGTAGTTTCTACTTTTATCTCCGTAACACGCTTCGTATCTACCCCTTCCATGCGAGATACACGCTGTGCAAACTCTCGCCTTGTTTCACCATACCCGCGCATAATTCCCAAGTCAGCAAGGAGCGAGATACTTGAAGTATAGGCACGACGGAGGCGCTTTTGAGGATTACTTGGAAGAAGCCACGAAAGACGAAGCCACAGTTTTATAAGGATAAACGTCACAAGAGCTACGAGAATGAGTGTGATCAATGTTTTTGCGGCAAGAGCTTTTTCAAAACCGGTTTCAGCAATTGCATCTTCTGGAGCAAGCGGGGGTGTTGGTAAAAGCTCCTCTGCAGGCGCTAACTTACTCATTAACTCCTCAAGGAGTTTTTCATCAGGAACAAGCACCTGCTCGTTTTCAGCTTGGCTTGGGGTTACGTCTACGACGGTCCAGCCGATCCCTTGAACATAAATTTCTGGCCACGCGTGTCGATCTCCTAGATGAAGTAAGATATGCCCATCTTTTGCGTAACTGAGATCCGTTAAGTATCCGGTGGCGATTCGTGCAGGGATGCCGGCAAGTCGCATCAGATATACAGCGGCATGGGAGAAGTGCACGCAGTATCCCCGCTTCTCATCACTAAAAAGATACGGGGCTACGGGATCTCCCTTCGGGGAGACGGTGTGGCCTGGCTTTCTTGTGTAGATGCTCGCTGCGGATAAAAACTGTGAGATCGTAGCAGCTTTTAAGATCGGAGCTTCTACCCCTGCAGTGAGTTTCTTTGCAAGTGCTCCATAGCGAAGATCTTCTCCGTGATCATCATACACAGGGGCATCATTCTTATACTCAACAGGCCATTTCTCCTTCGCCGTTAAGCTCCCTGGAGATCGTAAATAATGCGCCCAGGTTGCCTCGCTCCAGTTAGGATCTCCAATTGCTTCACCGATAAGACTTTTTAAGTCAGTCGTTGGAGCAACAGAGACCGCTTGATAGGCAAGTTCAAAACGGGCTTTATCTGGATTTTTAATCAAGCGGATGCTGGCTGGATAATCAAGCGCAAACGGGGCGTTGTGTTTGGCAAGAAGGTATACTGATTGAATGAGTTTCTCCCGGTTTGGTTGGTCGCCTTTTTCTAAGGCAAGCCATGGTTCACCGGCGCGAATTCGCGGAACATCGGTGTCAAACTCTGGTGGAGCAATAACAAATTCGTTTCCATTATAGGTAGAAAGTGCACCTTCTCGTAAGTAGAGCATCGGTGTCCAAGGATTCTTTGCGTAATCACCTTCAAGCCTTACCAGTGCGGCTGGTTGTTTTGTTTTGCCGATTGCGGAGTGGAACCCAAGTGGGCTCGTTCCTTCTTGGTTTTCATCCCCGACACCATTTGTTGCGCGGCTAATATTTGCAGAGTAGGTTTTATTTACGTATGCGGCGTAGCCAACAAGAAAAAGAAAAACAAGAAATGGTGTTGCAAAAAGGGCAACTTTCCTTCTTTGTCCCGCATGCTCAATAACATTTTCTCCCCGAAGTAGTGGGCGATCGGTTGAAAGAGAGAGGTAGAAACCAAGAATGAGTGTAAAAAGCACCCCAAGACTGAGTAGGAAATGCTCTGGTGCAACGCCGAGTAACCACGCTGTTTCGCTGACCTGTTTTGGAGCATCAAGATAGTAGTTTCTATGACCTGAGAGAAACCAGATAAAAAAGGCACTCATCGTAATTACTTCAAAAGAGAGGGTCTCCCTTTTTGACCAAAAGAACCAGGTGCCCAAAAAACCAAGAAGATAAAACAACGCAGTCAGTGAGAGGTGATCGCCGATGCGGTAGATAAGAAACTCATGTTCTCCCTCCACCTCGAGTCCGCTTGAAACAAAGATATCAGCACACCATAATAACAGTGCTCCAAGAGCGAGGAATCCAAGATGATAGAACACTACTCGGCGAGTAGTGATCGGTTTTTGAAGAAGGTAGCCAGAAAACAACACGCCACTGACTACCGCAAAAGCAAGTATTCCCGGATGTGTGCCCAGATCTACCGTGTGGCAAATAAAAAGAGTTATCCCCGTTGCAATAAGGGAGCGAAGAAACTGAAGTTTAAAAACGTTACCTTTCACTGGGCTTATTATAAATCTACCGTTTGGATGAATCTGTCAGAGTTTCTAACAAAACGACGTCCCATTTCTGTCGTTGCGAGCGAAGCGAAGCAATCTCATACCATCAATGAGGGTTCGATATTACTTCGCTTCGCTCGAAACGACAGACGTTTTCATTTTGCTAGAGACTCCTACTCTCATTAAGCTTTTCATATCCTTCAACACTCTCACAGAGTAATATCTGAGCACCGGATGACACGATTACGGGAATCGTTGTGTTTTTATCATTGGGAGCGTTTCTTTTTTTAAGCCGATTTAGTATATCAGATTTTCTCACGTCAGTTCGATGGGAATTTGAAACGTCAAGTCGTTTCGGAACAAGCGCAAGCGAGAGTCCCACGTGATGACTGGAAGCCGCATCTCTCAGTGTTTCAAACCAACCATCTCCTCGCTCAGGAGCAAAAACAACTACCTGATGAATCCTCCGATTTGCCTCCGCAAGTGCTTGGAGGTAGGCATTAAACCCGTTTGCAGTTCCTGCATCTTTACTCCAGACACTTCTATTGATGGCATGTTTTGTCTCTTCAGGTTGTGAGGTAAAAAGAGTTGGCGCCCCTTGTGCGCTGGAAGAGAAGCCATCAGTTCCAAAAATGACGATAATATCTAAGTCAACAAGTTGCTGAAGATAACTCTGAAGTGCACCGGCGACATAATCCTCTTTCTTTTTTGCTACAAGATAGATGGCGATCTCTCCTTCCGGCAGCACCGCTGGCTCTGGTCTGCGAACAACGAGCTGTTCTGACTTTGCATAGGTCTTCCAAAGTATTCTTTTTACCCCATCACTTGGTGAGTAGGCTTTGATGTCAAACATATCTCCCGAGCGCTCCCGAGCTTCATGAAGCGTTTCTCCGCTTCGAGAACTAGAGGCGACTATCGGGAGGGGACGAATAGGAATAGTCGGTGCAGAAACTTCAAGTGAAGAAGAAATGGGAGTGCTCCAGGAAAGTTTTGTAAAACCAAGCGCGTCACGTAACGAAAACGAAATTGTCTCTAAGATCCACAAGCCGCGATGAGGGAATGTTATGGTATCAGTGAGATGACGTGGGCCAGTGCTTCGACCTTTCAGGAGATGCCGCTTGGACTGCACCCCTTGATTGCGAAACTTTCTTGTAACCTCAAGGGAAAAAAACGGCGGGATGGTGCTATTTCGAAGTACCATCCCTGCAGAGATTAATTGATTAGATAACGGTGCACGTCGGTCAAAGGTGACTTCAATGGCAAGTTTTCTAGCCAAGGAAATTCTAAATATGGTCGAGGAGAGGATTGTTACGGTGCATAAACCGAGGATGCCTCCTCCGATAATATTTGCAACCAGATCACTCTCTGGATAGGCAAAGAGACGGAGCGCAAGCACTGAAAGGACAACGGCCAAGAGTCCACGAACCGTTAGTGGTTGAAAAGAGAAGATACGCTTCCAAATATTAAGAAACCCCACATCAAGTCCTTTGCTTATACAACGGCAATTTTATGTAATAAATATATATGGCATGGGGTAGGGAGGACAACAATATGGGAGTTCAAGGAAAAGAAACATAGCTGAGTTTGCAATAAATTTAACTGTTCACTAGCATGAGCATAATTGAGAGAAGAGATGGATACACAAAAAGATAAAAACCAAAGGAGAGAACGAAGAAAGGTCCTTCTTTCTTTCTTCTTGATAACGACTGTAATCTTTCAAGGGTGTCACTCTCATCGCAAGGTAGATATCGAGAAAAATGAGAGCGAAAGTCCAGAACTTGCGCCTTATATGGGACAGCTTCAGCGCTATACTCAGAAACTTGGGTTATCCATTGAGGCAAAAAATCATCCTCTTGCAACTTTTTATGCTGAAGAGATGGAAGAAACTCTTGAGAATGTGAAAAAAAGATTTGAAGAATATGAGGGGATGCCGATTCGAAAATCAGTAAAGGTGATTATGGATGAACCCTTTCAGCATCTTGTTGAGGATTTAAAATCTGAAAATTGGAAAGCAATCTCAAAAAGCTACCGCACCGTCATTGAGTCCTGCAACCGGTGTCATGCCGCTACAGAACATGAGTTTATCGAGATACTTTCTGAAACGACGGTATCTCCGTTTAATCAACGTTTTTGAAACTAGCTTCGTCCCTACGGCCATTAAATTAACGATCTGAAAGAAAGTTATCTTTACAAGCCGAAGGCCCAGCTTGCAAAGATAGGAAGAAAACTCACTATTCGTGTTCGTAACTTCCCCCTGCGCCTGCATCCTGTTCAGCTTCGGTGATCTCCTTTGTTGCTTCGATCTTTTCCTTATCGACCTCACCTTCAGCTTCAGCGATCTCTTTAGTGGCTTCTACTTTTTCCTCAACGCGCTCTTCGCCAGCTGAACGAGAGACCTCCTTTGCTGCTTCTTTTCGTTCTTCACGAACCTCTTTTTGTGCCTTAGCGATCTCTTTCTCTGCTTCTCGACGTTCGTCTTGAACATTTTTCTGTGGGGAGTCACACCCAAAGAGCAGAAGAGAAAAGAAGAACAAAGGAATATATTTTTTTATTGTAGTTTTCATATTCATTAGTCCTATTTTTATTTAAGGTGGAGCTGCGTAGTAACATTTTTTACCCCTGAAACTGATTGAGCGATCTCAACCGCTGCATCCGCCTCACGTCGTGTGTCAACAAACCCCCGGAGCGTAACTCTGCTTTTGAAGGTGTCTACATTGATATCGAGCCCCCCAACATCTGGGTCTGCAAGAAGCTTAGTTTTAACGAGTGAGGTAATGCGTTGATCTTCCATCGTTTCTGAAGCGGTGCGCTCATCTTGGGCAGCAACATACCCTGCCTCCGCCCCTGCTCCAGCGACTGCCAGCCAACACCCACTTAAGGATGAGGCAACTACCAATGTAAAACCCAAAGTAAAAAGATTTTTTACCATACTCATAATCCTCGTTTTTTAAATGTTCATGACAGTAATATCGTTTTAACTTCATCCCCTTCCGATGAGATTGTCACCGAAGATCACCCACAATAGAAGTAACAACCCCACCGGTGCCCCCATCAGCCAGAGCACTAGGTAACCAACGCGCCCTTCTTCATCTTTCTGATTAGTGCGTATTTTCGTATCCATAGTCCCTCCCTAGAGAATCTTATCCTTTGGTGATCTCACATTTTAAGTGGCTTAATTATGATTTTCGTCATGTGTGTAAGGGGGATGGAACTATACGAGAAGGGCGAACAATTTATACTGTAGAGAGGCCGTTTCGAATGGCGTAGCGAATAAGCTCCGCATTTGTTTGAATCCCCAATTTTCGCACGATTCGTGCGCGGTGAGTTTCAACTGTGCGGGGACTGATAAAAAGCTTCTTGGCAATTGCAGAATTTTGAAAGCCATCTGCCAGGTGATAGAAGATCTCACGTTCCCGTCCACTCAGGCAGGAGATGGGATCGTTGCATAGATGCTGAGGGAGATTGTCAAGGTTGCAACCAAAACGATTGATACAATCCGGGACATATTTCTTATTTTCGCAAGCCATCTCTAAGGCACGACTGAGATCTTCAAGCGGGGAGTTTTTTGGAACATATGACAAGGCGCCGTGTTTAAAACCAAGCTCGACACTAACTTTTTCAAAACGGTGTGAAAGAATAAGGGGTTTTGTAGAGGACTTCCTTCGTCTGAGCTCTAACAGAAGTTCGATTCCACTTTTCCCAGGAAGATCAATTTCAATTAATAGACACACCGGGGTATACTGATCGATTTTTGTAAGAGCGTCTTCAGTGGTGGAGGCGGTGGCAACAACCTGATAACGACCAAGGGAATTTACTAAAGTGCTAAGTGCAAGACCTACAAGATTGTCAGGTTCGACTAGAAGAATTGAAAAACACTTTTCTGATAAACGCTGTTCCATTGTAACGTGAGATACGTTTTCATTCTCGAGAACTTAAGCTAGTTAAAAAACAAAGACTTAAGCTTGTATGCAAAAAGTTGTGTGTTCATAAAACATTGATATTACAGTACAAATACCGTCTGTGTACTAATAAAACAAGTGCTTACCGCTAAAAATGAAGATGAATCTATTGTTGTTGTCCGGGCAGAGACGGACAACCTAAAGGGTATTAACGTTCAAATACCCCACAAACAGCTCACCGTAGTTTATGGTCCAGGGGGTGTAGGTAAAACTGCGCTATGTAAGCGAACGCTCGTAAGTGAAACTACGTATCGCTTACAGGGGGGAGTGCATAAAAATAAGACAACTTTCTCTTTAAAAAATGCTCGCCGAATGCACTCTAAACAAGCTCAATATGAATCCCTCTCAGGATTACTTCCTGCTATTTATATCTCCGCAATAGAAAATTCATTTGATCCGCCACTTCAAGAATTGCTTGGACTGCGAGAACTTCTTTGCTCTTTATATCTTCTCGCTGGCAGTGTGCACTGTGTAAGTTGCGACGAAGAGTTACATCAAAACCCCCCTCTCAAAGTAATAAACGAGATATTTTCAGAGCTTGATTCCCGAGAACACTCCACGAAACAGTGTCTGGTCATATCATATTTTCCTCAGCGCTTTATCTTAGAAATTACAAAAAATATTCGTTCCCCACTTGAAGCCCTAAGAAGCCTCTTACAGATCTTTATCGCTATTGGCTACAACCGCTTTATGCTTAACGATCAACTTTATAAAGGCCCAAAAGAGGGAGAGGATGAGTTAAAAAAAACATTTGAAAGTGCCTTAAAAAAAGCTGCAAAAAACAAAACAGGGTTTGGTGTCGTAGTTGATAGGGTGGAGCTTGAAAGCAAAAAAGCAAGTCATGATCGCTTGCTCCATGCAATTCATAAAGCACTTGAACTTGGCTCTCCAGCGGCAATTTTATGGCATTATCCAAAGAATACCCCTTCCGGGGAGGATCTTGGAGATAAGAAACAATGGCTTACCGCGCCGGGGTATTTTTGCAAAAGATGTAGCCAAGCTTTTCCAAAACTTAGTGCGGTTGTTTTAGAAGATCAGATCTTCTCCCACCAAGTGAGAATCAAGGGAGTTTCCTTTCCGAAAGCCGCTCTGCTCTCCGTTATCGAACTTCATCTGCTTCTTCAGGAGGTTGTTGGTGCAGAAGAGTTACAAAGGCGTCTTTCAAAACTTATATCCTTGGGATTTCGCTTTACTAAGCTGTCGAGCACACTCTCCACACTCTCAACTGGGGAGCGTTTAAAGGTGTTGCTCTATCGAAACGTGCTTGAGCAGCTGTTTGAAACGCTTTTTGTAGTTGAAGAACCCTCACAGATTCTTCATCCACAGGATCTTGTAAAAAGCTTTTCTCTTTTTAAAGAGCTTACCGCGCAGGGAAACACAGTCGTCGTTACGGAGTGTCATGATGAACTCCCCCGATTTTGTGATTATGTAATTGAACTTGGAGACGGGGCGGGAAAAAAGGGGGGGTATCTTCGCTTTGCGGGGGAGGTTCGAGATTGGAGTAAGGTTCGAATTGAGCGGAGTGTCCCAAGAAAATCAGCTAGAAATGACACTTCATTTTCAAATTCGAAAGTTCTCCAGGTTCAAAAAGGAGCACTTTTTCAACAACATACAGAGATCAAACTTCCACTTGGTGCACTTGTTTCTGTCGTTGGTGTTTCTGGGGCCGGAAAAACAACGCTTTTTTACACGATGCTGGAGGAGTTTAAAAAGCAAAAAAAGAGTAAGAAGCAGAGTTTGCTTGTCTCTGGACTTCAAGAGGTTAAAGATGTTCGGTTTTTACCTCAGGGAGAGCCGTTTTTGTTGCATGCAACGGTAGGTGGGTTGTTGGGAGTGGAGGAGAGGATCGCTGAGATTTTTTCATCGCAAACGCTTGCTCGTGAGATGGGGCTTTCATCGAACTTTTTTTCACTTGGGAAAAAAGATGGGAGGTGTGAAGGGTGTAGAGGAAGTGGAAAAAGACGAAACGTGTTTGGACATTTTGGAGCTATCGATGAGCTTTGTGATCAATGTGGGGGGAGACGTTTTTCGGTAAGAGTTTTAAAGGTTCACTTCAAAGGTCTCTCGATATCAGAAGTGCTCGAGCTAAGTATTGAAGAAGGGGTGGTTTTCTTTTCGGGAGAGAGAACTCTCTCTTCTATGCTCCTAACGGCTCTTAATTTTGGAGTTCGCCACCTGAAATTAGGTCAATTTTTGTCCTCACTCTCTTTTACAGAGGGAAAACTACTTAGACTTAGTGCGCTTTTGGATGGAGATCTCTCAAGCACTCTCTATCTTTTAGACCAACCGTTCTCTGGAGCAGCTGTGGATGAGTCTGTTTACTACATGAAAAGACTAAAAGAATTAATAAATAACGGCGCTTCTTTCTTCGTCATAAGTCACGAAGTTCCCGTTATTGAGTGTTCAGATTACATAGTGGAGCTTGGAGAGGGTGGAGATGTTATTTTCCAGGGATCTCCCCAGGGAAGAGGGGGATTTTTGGATAGATTTCACCTGTTGGCATCGGCTAATTCGTAAGGCGAAAGCTATATTTAATACTCCATCTTGTAAGAGTGAGCCCCATTTAATAAATAATGCGACCGGGCTCTTGCTTTCGCTTTTGAAATAGGGCAAAGATTCTGGTTCCCGTTCTTCGGACACGGGAAAAACGTCTCCTACGTACGTGGTGTAAAATTCAAGTTTAGTTCTTTTCGGAGAGTGTTTGGTCGGCAAAAAATTATTGCCTAACAAATACAGGGAGAGTTTTTCTGTAACGTCGAAGGGGTGCGCTGTAACGGTAGCCAAATTGTGGCCGCCGAGTGTCTGAAAAATAGGTTGGGTAGAAGAAGAGAGATTGGTAGCGCATGATGATAAATGCAACCAATTGTGTGAGCCTTTGATCTTTTGAGATCAAAATTTTGTGAAGATTCATATAGAGATTTGTCCAGATTTGTCGTTATGAAGGGTTTCCCTTCGGAAAACAATCTGGATTTTCACACAGCGATTTATACTCTGTTGTCCCTCCGGGGGGTTTCCCTCCGGAAAACAATTAGAGAAAAGGATATTACAAACTGAAGAGTTTGATCCTGGCTCAGAACGAACGCTAGCGGAATGCCTCAAACATGCAAGTCGCACGCGAAAGCCCGCAAGGGTAAGTAGAGTGGCGCACGGGTGAGTAACACGTAGCTAACGTACCCTCACGCTGGGGATAACTCCGGGAAACCGGAGCTAATACCGAATGTGCTGTCGAGGTCTGCGGACCTTGCCGGCAAAGCCGTAAGGCGCGAGAGGATCGGGCTGCGGCCCATTAGCTAGTTGGTGGGGTAACGGCCCACCAAGGCAACGATGGGTAGCTGGTCTGAGAGGACGACCAGCCACACTGGAACTGAAACACGGTCCAGACTCCCACGGGAGGCAGCAGTTGGGAATTTTGCACAATGGAGGAAACTCTGATGCAGCAATTCCGCGTGAGTGATGAAGGCCTTCGGGTCGTAAAGCTCTTTTAGCAGGGAAGAAGGGTAACTTGACGGTACCTGCAGAAAAAGCACCGGCTAACTACGTGCCAGCAGCCGCGGTAATACGTAGGGTGCAAGCGTTGTTCGGAATCATTGGGCGTAAAGCGCGTGTAGGCGGTTTGCTAAGTCTGGTGTGAAAGCCCGGGGCTTAACTCCGGAAGTGCACTGGATACTGGCAAACTAGAGGACGAGAGAGGATGGTGGAATTCCTGGTGTAGGGGTGAAATCCGTAGATATCAGGAGGAACATCAGTGGCGAAGGCGGCCATCTGGCTCGTTTCTGACGCTCAGACGCGAAAGCGTGGGTAGCAAACAGGATTAGATACCCTGGTAGTCCACGCCCTAAACGATGGATACTAGTTGTTGGGATTCCTAATAGTCTCGGTAACGAAGCAAACGCATTAAGTATCCCGCCTGGGGAGTACGGTCGCAAGATTAAAACTCAAAGGAATTGACGGGGGCCCGCACAAGCGGTGGAGCATGTGGTTTAATTCGATGCTACGCGAAGAACCTTACCTAGACTTGACATCCCGGGCTATCCTGTGAAAGCAGGAGTTCCCTTCGGGGACCCGGTGACAGGTGCTGCATGGCTGTCGTCAGCTCGTGTTGTGAGATGTTGGGTTAAGTCCCGCAACGAGCGCAACCCGTGCCACTAGTTGCCAGCATTAAGTTGGGCACTCTAGTGGGACCGCTTGGCTTTAAGCCAGAGGAAGGCGCGGACGACGTCAAGTCCTCATGGCCTTTATGTCTAGGGCTACACACGTGCTACAATGGGGGGCACAAAACGCTGCAAGCTCGCAAGAGCAAGCCAATCGTAAAAAACCTCCCTCAGTTCAGATTGGAGTCTGCAATTCGACTCCATGAAGCTGGAATCGCTAGTAATCGCGGATCAGAATGCCGCGGTGAATACGTTCCCGGGCCTTGTACACACCGCCCGTCACACCATGGGAGTTGCTTGTACCGGAAAACGCTAAGCTAACCGCAAGGAGGCAGGCGTTTATGGTATGGGTAATGACTGGGGTGAAGTCGTAACAAGGTAGCCGTTGCGGAAGCAGTGGCTGGATCACCTCCTTTAAGGAGCTGTTACAGTGTGAATTTGGCATTTATAGCCTTGGGCTATAACCAGTTCACTGTGATGGTTACGAATTATTAGGTGGATTTTTACAAGGTGTTTTCTGAAAAGAAATTTTCAGAAACATACTGACACAATTGGGAAACATTACATTAATGTTGCTAGCTATAAAATTATTTACGCTGTGTGACCAACTCTCTTCTTTCGGATATCTCCCGAAGCCCAACCTATTTTTGAGACACTCTTTAAAGCGCATACTTTGCCGCAATACTTCGTTGCGGGACATTGCTGTGGTGCTCATGTGCAGTAGCACATTCCGCTCCTCGCAATTCCCGCGCCTCGTCTTGCGCCAAAGTATGCGCTTTAAAGGCCTCTGTTACTGCTGAAAATAAGAAGAAATTTTTGTTGGAGGCATAGAGTGACACAGGTTTTGTATGTCAGACTTTCCGGCGAATGTTTGCCGTAAAGATGTGCATACTGTGTCGGTAAAAACTGAATATGGGTAGACGAGCGAAAGAGAAATACTGAAATTTCTCAAGCGCGCAATACAACAATCATGTCTTTGTACGATTAATTTATTTAAAAAATTGATTGAGAGAACAAAGGACAAGCGGCGTAGACAAAAATAATGACGATCTCAAATAAGTTTTTTGAGAAAAGATTAAGTTACTAAGGGCACACAGGGGATGCCTTGGCGTTGAGAGGCGATGAAAGACGTGGGATAACTGCGATAAGCCTCGGGGAGCTGTTAACCAAGCTTTGATCCGGGGATTTCTGAATGGGGAAACCCGACTTCGTAAAACGAAGTCACTCTGCGTAAGCAGATAGCCAACGGGGGGGATTGAAACATCTTAGTACCCCCAGGAAGAGAAATCAAACGAGATTTCCCTAGTAGCGGTGAGCGAAGAGGAAACAGCCTAAACCATTTGAACTTCGGTTCGGATGGGGTTGCAGGACATACAATAAAGCCGATGCTGACTGATAGCTGAACAATTTTGGAAAACTTGGCCATAGCGGGTGATAGCCCCGTAAGCAAAATCGGAAGGTGCGGTGAGTATGTTCCTAAGTACAGCGGGACACGTGGAATCTTGCTGGAATCTGGGTGGACCATCATCCAAGGCTAAATACTACTCAATGACCGATAGCGAACGAGTACCGTGAGGGAATGGTGAAAAGAACCCCGATGAGGGGAATGAAAAGATCCTGAAACTGTGTGTCTACAACCAGTGGAACCACTATGTTGTTCTTCGGAACAACAGTGGAACTGCGTACCTCTTGTATCATGGGTCAGTGAGTTACGCCTCTGTGGCAAGGTTAAGTCGAGAAGACGGAGCCGAAGCGAAAGCGAGTCCGAAATGGGCGATTGAGTCACAGGGGGTAGACCCGAAGCCAGGTGATCTATCCATGGCCAGGATGAAGCAGCGGTAACACGCTGTGGAGGTCCGAACTCTCTAATGTTGAAAAATTAGGGGATGAGCTGTGGATAGGAGTGAAAGGCTAAACAAACCTGGAGATAGCTGGTTCTCCTCGAAATATATTTAGGTATAGCGTCGTGTATATTGAACGGGGGTAGAGCACTGTATGGACTAGGGGGCCTACCAGCCTACCAAACCCAAGCAAACTCCGAATACCGTTCAAGTCAAGCACGGCAGTCAGCCTCGCGGGTGACAAGGTCCGCGGACAAAAGGGAAAGAACCCAGATCGCCAGCTAAGGTCCCCAAATCAATGCTAAGTGTCAAAGGATGTGAGATTGCACTGACAACCAGGAGGTTGGCTTAGAAGCAGCCACCCTTTAAAGAAAGCGTAACAGCTCACTGGTCAAGCGATCTCGTGCCGAAAATTTAACGGGGCTCAAGCATTGTACCGAAGCTGCGGACTGAACATTCTTCGGAATGTTCTTTGGTAGAGGAGCGTTGTTATCGGGCTGAAGCACGATCGGAAGAACGTGTGGACTGATAACAAGTGATTATGCTGACATGAGTAACGATAAACAAAGGAAAGAGCTTTGTCGCCGAAATCCCAAGGTTTCCCGGGCCAGGGTCATCCTCCCGGGGTTAGTCGGGTCCTAAGCCGAGGCCGAACGGCGTAGGCGATGGGAAACGGGTTAATATTCCCGTACCACAATTTTACTTCGTACGATGGAGGGACGGAGAAGGGTAGGTTGGCCGAGTAATGGATATCTCGGTTTAAGCATGTAGGCAGGTGAGACAGGCAAATCCGTTTCACCGTTAATGCTGAGGTGTGATGACGATCTGCGACCTTCGGGTCAAGGAGAAGTAACTGATCCCAAGCTCCCGAGAAAAGCTTCTAAGTCTGTAAAAATGTGTCCGTACCTGAAACCAACTCAGGTGGGAAGGTAGAGAATACTAAGGCGCTTGAGAGAACCGAGGTTAAGGAACTAGGCAAAATGCTGCCGTAACTTTGGAAGAAGGCAGGCTCCAGTAAGGTGTAAGACTTCGCGTCTGAAGCCTGATGGAGTTGCAGATAGCAGGGGGTAGCGACTGTTTACTAAAAACACAGGGCTCTGCAAACACGTAAGTGGATGTATAGGGTCTGACGCCTGCCCGGTGCCGGAAGGTTAAGGGGATTTGTCATCGCGTAAGCGAGAAGCATCGAACCGAAGCCCCGGTAAACGGCGGCCGTAACTATAGACAGTAATAAAAGCTGCGACCGATTGTAGTTACGTTAATAAATCTGGCTATATGCTGGAAACTCCGATGTATCCTTTGGTACTCGTGGTTGATATAACAATCACAGTGAAAAACCATAAGGTGCGGACAATCAGCAGGAAAGGCTAAAGTCAAAACTCATGTGTGCTCTAAATGTGAAAGAAATTCCAGCCCAAATTGGGTATTACTTGGCGGGATTTGCGGATGGTGAAGGAAGCTTTAATGTCTCCTTCAGGTCGCGAATCGATTACAAGAATCCGTGGAAAATTTCACTTTGCTTTAATGTTTCGCAAAAAGATGAAGTCATTCTTTCGTTGTTCAAGCGACACTTAGGTTGCGGAACAATGAGAACTCGAAAAGATGGAGTTTGGTACTATGAAGTAAATAACTTTACTTCAATAGTTGAAAACGTAATTCCGTTTTTTAGTAAATATGGCTTTTTATCTGCAAAGAAAAAGCGCGATTTTGCGCTCTTTGTAAGAATGGCGGAGCTCATTAAAGAGGGAGAACACCTTACGAACGAAGGAGTTGGAAAAATTCTAGAACTTCGTAAGAACATGAATGATGGAGGTAAGCGAAAATACGATGACCTCATCATTCTGGAGAGACTTAAGAATCCTCAGAGACCATACGCCGGATCTTCAATTGTAGAATCATAATTGAGGAATGATATGGTCCGATCTTTATGGCGACATAAAGAGTGAAGCGGAAACGTTTCACCGTCTATGAAAATAGAAAGTAACATTGATGAACGGTCCTAAGGTGGATTAAACGCTGCCTTAGTAAAACTGAACCATATGCGGGAACATCCTCAAAAGCTGTTCGGTACTCGTAGTTAAACTTTTAACTGCAGTAAAAATCCGACTGACATGGGGACAATCCGCAGGAAAGGCTCATTGAAATTAGTTCTTCAATGAGAATCCTCAGAGACTTTACGTTCGGGACTGGCGATTGCCAGTTAAGATAAAGTCCAACCAACTGGAAACAGATTGGAGTTGTTGAGCGAAATTCCTTGTCGGGTAAGTTCCGACCTGCACGAATGGCGTAACGACTTCCCCGCTGTCTCGACCTCGGACTCAGTGAAATTGAATTCCCGGTGAAGATGCCGGGTACCCGCGGCAAGACGGAAAGACCCCGTGGACCTTTACTACATCTTGGCGCTGAGCGCGGGAAAGGTATGTGTAGGATAGGTGGGAGACTTTGAAGCAGGGGCGCTAGCCTCTGTGGAGTCATCCTTGAAATACCACCCTTACATTTTCTGCGTTCTAACATTCTTGAGTGAATCCTCAAGATGGACAGCGCCTGGTGGGTAGTTTGACTGGGGCGGTCGCCTCCTAAAGAGTAACGGAGGCGCGCGAAGGTGGGCTCAGGCTGATTGGAAACCAGCCGTCGAGTGTAAAGGCATAAGCCCGCTTAACTGCGAGAGGGACATCTCGAGCAGGTACGAAAGTAGGTCTTAGTGATCCGGTGATTTTTCATGGAAAAGTCATCGCTCAACGGATAAAAGGTACCCCGGGGATAACAGGCTTATCTCTCCCAAGAGTCAACATGTGGGCTCCCCTAAGGCGTAAGCCTTAGGTAAACTGCGACTCAAATCGGGGAAACCCTACGATAATATCGAGGGCAATCCCGAGGGTAAGAAAACTTGTCTTATGGATACAAAGAAAGCACGCGAAGCACGAAAATTAGAACTCAGCACACGTCAACAGGAGATCGTAATTGGATCACTGCTTGGCGATGGGTATTTAGTTCGAACAACGTGTGGACATGCTTTTCGCGTAAACCACGGCATTGCCCAAAAGGCATATGTCGATTGGAAATACGAAGAGCTTCGTTTATTTACCAATTCATCCCCACGTCAAAGCGGAAGTTGTTATTACTTCCGAACAGTGTCGCATTCATATTTTCATACTTTGCATGGAATGTTTTACGTCAACGGACGTAAAGTATTACCCAAGCAAATTGAAGAATGGATGAGTCCCTTAATATTTAGCGTGTGGTTAATGGATGATGGCGCAAAAGATGGAAAGCAGTTGAGAATTAATTCTCAATCTTTTACGCCAGAAGAAAACGAACGTCTTATTGGTATCCTAAAGGCTAACCTTGGAATTACAGCTACTCTTAATCGTGACAAAGATCGTTATCGGTTAAGAGTAAAAGCAACAAGCATGTCAAACGTAAGACAGGCTGTTGTGCCGTATTTAATTCCAAGCATGCAGTACAAGTTTTCCCCGTAACGACTTCAGATCACACTCATCACGTAATGAGTGCTCTGAGACTTCTTCCTTTATGGAAGGGGTAATACGTCGCCACCTCGAAAGAGGTGAAGGTATAGTCTATCTTCGTAGGTAACTACGAATGTCACATCGACGGGGAGGTTTGGCACCTCGATGTCGGCTTAACGAAAATTCGCTTAACAAACGAATCATTAAACATCGAAGTAGCTGATAATAGCCGAAATTAATATTCGCATGGGCCCTTAGAGGAGTAATCCTCTAAGCAAACTTGGCTTATAACGGTGAAACCTTCATGGGCATGAATTAATCCAGCGCCCATATGGTGATACCGTGCGAAGTCCCTATAGTCTTGATGTTTTGACCAACGAAATTGGTCATGGTGCAATTGAGTTTTTAAAATTTAATTGCGCTTGCTACGTGGTATTTAGACGATGAAGCAGCAATGCTTTGCGCGAGCTATGAACTCATAGTTCGTGAAATACCATGTATGAAATATAAGCTTTTGGACCGTGTAACGACTGAGGAAAAAGCGGCGCAAGCTGTTTGAGTACGAGATGAGTGAAAAAGCGTAATCACTCATAACACGCCAAGCTCTTACGTAATCGTAAAACGTAAGATGATGATATAGTCTGTACTGATGGAAACATTAGAATAATACGCGTCACATCCTGGGGCTGAAGTCGGTCCCAAGGGTTGGGCTGTTCGCCCATTAAAGTGGCACGCGAGCTGGGTTTAGAACGTCGTGAGACAGTTCGGTCCCTATCTGCCGTGGGCGTAGGAAAATTGAGGGAACCTGCTCTTAGTACGAGAGGACCGGAGTGGACGTGCCTCTAGTGAACCTGTTGTTCTGCCAAGAGCATCGCAGGGTAGCCATGCACGGAAAGGATAACCACTGAAAGCATCTAAGTGGGAAGCCTGTCCCAAGACTAGTTTTCCCTTCCTCTTCGGAGGACTAAAGGCCCGTTCTAGACTAGGACGTTGATAGGCTGGAGGTGGAAGCGCTGCGAGGCGTGGAGCTTACCAGTACTAATTGGCCGTGAGACTTAATCTTTTCTCAAATTTTTTCCTTCGGGAAAAAATTTACCCCTGAGCTCCGTTGTTCAGTCAACGGATTACTCAGGACGATGCAAACATTACTTGAGAGATTTCAGCTCTCACATACTGTTGCAGAAGTTTGCAGCAGTATATTTCGCTCGTCTACCTTCTTTTTTTCATATGAGTAGAGTAGTCACTGTCGTTGCGAGCGAAGCGAAGCAATCTCGAATCGCAAACTGTGCAAGCGAGCTAGTCGACATGAAGTAAAGGAGAGCAACCAAACTCTCTTTTCCTTCCTGGCGACAATGGCGGAGGGGTCACACCTGATCCCATACCGAACTCAGTAGTTAAGCCCTCCAGCGCCGATGATACTGCGACAAGCGGGAAAGTAGGACGTCGCCAGGATTTTTCTTTTCGAGGCAGCTTTTGCCCAAGCCCATCGTTCCGGAAGATTTCTCCGGTGCTCCTGTGCAGGAAGCACATTCCGCTCCTCAAAATTTCCGTGCCTCGGTCTTGAGCAAAATCTGGCTCGAAAAAGAACAACACCGCATGTCTTCTTTAGGAGCATTACATGTCACCCGTTCAAAAATTCATATTTGAGGTAAGCGTCTGAATGCATAAGCTTCGAGGTGCTTAGGTAGTGTTGGGAAAAGGAGGTAAGGTGAGTGCTTAATAATGACCCTCCAGACATGGAAGAAGGTCCAGCACACCCGTTAAAACTTGATGGTGCCTATACCGGTGCAGACTTGCGATCTTCCTTCTGGAACATCACAACTATCAGCAAGGAGAGGAGATGCCTCCTCCCGCGGTGACGATCGCATCGATGATGCGGTTTATTGTATTACGATCGGTGTAGGTTAAAGCTTGATCTTCCTTTAGCATATGCAGCAACTTGTTTCGCCAGTAATCCGATCGTTTCGTGTGCGATATGAAGTGGTAGTCTTCGATGTTCTCTTTTTTCAAAAAATCGGTTTCATAATCTCCAGAGAGGTAAGCGAGTAAATCGGCAATGTTCTCAATACTTACCGGTCCAATTTCCGCCAAGGTGGCGATATCTCGTGATGGGAAACGAAGGCAGTTATTTGCCAAAATATATCCTAAGCAGAGCGATTCATGATCGTTTAACAGCTTCTTTAATGTGGTTGCAAGAAACGCAAGTAAAGAGTTCTTATCTTTAGCAAGTGTCACAAAATCTGAAGAGAGCGACTGATCATCGGCAGTTGCTCTTTCCTTGCGCGCAGTTGAAACAGCACCGGGCTCGCCGAGAATATCAGCTTCTGCTTGCGAAAAAAAATCTCTCCAAGTCTTATCCCCTGGGCTTCCAGCATTAACCCATAACTCCTTTGCCCGAGCTTCTATCTCTCCTAAGGGATCAATTATACGACTCATGTCTTATCCCACTCCTCTCTGTTGTATTGTTACACACTTTTTTGTGTAAGCAGCATTATAACACTTCACATGAGCTGATGAAATATATTCGTTTTTTGAAAGATAATCTTAACGCTGTTTCGTCCCCATGCACAGCATCTGGAAAGAATTACATCGGCTAACCTGAAATGAGCCGATGTTCCGCACGTAGGAGCTGTATACACCAGAAAGGTAACACTACGAAAACAACGCCAACCACAAGCCATAAAAAGGGATTTGGTATCTCTCCATACCGTAAAAGCGAGCGACCAATGGGAACAAGCTGCCAAGAACCAATTGCGGCGAGGAAATATCGGCTCTTCGTTATTGTCATCCCCGACAAGAAGCCCATAATTTGAGCACTCACTGCAAAGATCAGAGGCGTTGCCCAACCAATCGCCCAAAGGTGAAAAACGAGGTCGTGCGCGCTCTTCCCATGATAGAGTAAAATAAAGCAGCCGATCACCGCCCAACTAAAGCTTGTAAGAAAGGAGAGAGCAAGGCCATCTTTCGTTGCACTTTTGTAGCTAAGATAGACTTTTGTTGTAGCGATATAATAAAGGATCGTAAACAACGCAAAGAAACCAGCAAGACGTGAGAGGTCGACATGAATAAATAGACCACAAAAGAGAATGCCAGCCGTTACTCCGATAAGTACGAGGAGACGAATCGATTGCGTCTCAGAACAACGCTTCCCTCCTAAAAATGCCGCGATAAACTGTTGACCGCTTCCGATGATTAAAGAGACAACTCCTCCCCACAATACAAACAGCGCTGGGCCACGGTCAGTTACCGATAGAAACGGAGAGATAGCAAAGATGAGCAGACCAAAGATATTCACTCTACCCACGGTTGCTCGAAGATGCGGCTCACCACGTTTCTGAAGATGCACAGCATAGGCGAGCGCAGAGAAAAACACTCCGCTGATAAGATATTTGCCAACATTTTTTTCAGGCATGAAGTGCCAGAGGATAACCGCAAGAACCAACAAAGGAATCCAGAGAAGCGTCAATGGGGAAGGTGGAACCTTGGCGCCGACAAGCTTTGCACCTGCTTGCGCTAAAAAGCCAAGTACAAAAAATCCGAAAAACAGATAGAGCTGTATAAGAACATGCAGCGTTCGCAGTTTAAAAAACTCTTCACTTGGTTGAATTTTTCCTTGGAAGGAGAGCCAAAGATACACTCCGAGCCAGGCCATTCCGATTAACGAAGAGATCGCACCGGCAATAAAGAACTTATCAGCAATGGGACCAAACCCCCGAGATACTGGACAGGACGATGAGCTACCCTTTACGATCTGAATGAATTTTTCGTCCCCCATAAAACACCTCTCCGTTTATATCACTACCGATCTACAAGCACTAACGCTCCAGTGGTTTGATCGTAACTGATCAGATAGATTTTTTGCGGTTCTAATCTTATCTCCTCAGAAAACGACAATATCTTTCCTCCGGGAGTGTTTATCGGTTCAACACTGACACTCACTCTATTGTTTCCCGGAGACACTTCGACCTCTTCATTTATAAAAAATATCCCATCTCCCCGCAAGTTTGACTGCTGTAGTGTGTGTCCAAGAAGCTCTTTATCATCAAGAGTGATTCGAATGCGATAGCGAAGCTGCCGCCTATTGCAGATCTCAGGAAGCTGCATGTGGAGCGGGAGTGTTTTTTTGTCCTCATCGGATAAGGGTCGACACTCCTCTTTTGTTTGGCCGGGCAACTTCGCACCGAAGCGAATCAGAGCGTAGTTGCTCACGCCTCCGACTGGCCACTGATTTATCGCAGCAGTTCCAAAAAGAAGGACCGCAGTTGCAATAATGCGGCGAAGGAGTTGACCAACTCCTCTTCTTCTAACCTCTAGTTGTTTATCTGGATCACCAAGCTTAAAAAGAGAATCTCGAAACCTTACTGCTTGCAGTAACGCCTCGTTGTGTTCCTTCTCAGAACTTGAGTCGACGAACAACCTGCGGCGGTCGATTTCCCGAGCAAGAAAGGGAACGCGTTTGTAGAAGATACGCTGACTGAGGAGATCGAGCCCGTCTCGGTTAAAACAATTTCTTTCTGGACAGGCATGAAAGAATATTCCACCGCAGGATTGCAAGAGCCGCTCCATTACCTCAGTGTGAACGGTTCCACAACAATCGGCGTAATAGAGGTGAAAGCCCGGTTGTTCCAAAGCAAACTTTTGCCAACGATCTGGAACATACCCGTTATGTTTACAGGCAATCACCGTGATATCATCAGCAGACATTTGTGAAAACCTTTCTACGCAAAACCGTTCGACCTCAGCAAGTTGCTCAACACCTCTTCGCTCTGGGGGTCCGATACAGAGGTCCCCGCACGATGCCGCGCAGATCCCACAACTCACACACGACTCTGGCTGCACCTGGGCAATCAAGCGCTTTCCATCGTCACGTGGAACCATAATTATCGCTTCATACGGGCAGTCGCGCGCACATTGCGTGCAGCCGGTGCAGCGCGTGAGATCGACCACAGATGTTTTACGGATCGCCATCGCGCTTGGTCGCCAAACCCACGGCATCGAGGTAAGAACGATCAGGATCAAAACAAGGAGACTGAAAGCAAGAGGTGGCGAATGCAGAGCAAGCGGTATCCAAAAGCCAACAAAAAGATCAGTGGACACTATTCCTGGAAGTGCAAGGAGGTCAGCCTTCAGCATGAGCGGTGCTTGCCAAAACACGGCAAGCACGATGAGCGCGAGAGTTGACCAAAAAAAGATCGGACGGAGCGGAAACCATCTGCTTCGCGAGAGCTTAGCCGTGTGAACCCAGAGCCCAAAGATTAAACCAACCGGTAGGGCGACATGCAAGAAGAGGTTCATAAAAAAGAATGACGGCGTAACCGGATTTGTGCCGTTGAATGCACCGGAGACGACATCATGGAGGAAGGGAAAGAGTTTAAGAAGAGAAGCTCCAGCTATCGCGAGTAACTGGCCGTGAGTGTCCCAGACGAGCACATAGCCGGTCCATGCAGAGATAAGGATCATCCCCAATAGAACAATTCCACTTAACCAGGCAAGGGTTCGTGGCCCCCATGTTTTTCCCTGAACAAGAAGCTGCAGAATATGAAAAACAGTGGCGATAATAACGCCATCAGTCGCATAACGGTGCAGCGCCCGCACCCAGCGTCCAAGGTATGCTTGCGATTGAAGTTCTGTAACTGATTCATACGGAGCAGAGACACTGTAGAAAAAAAGCAGATACAACCCTGTCACTAGCAGCACCACCAGAAAACCAACCGCAAGTGTGCCACTTCGGTACAATGGGTTGTATTCCGAGTGGTAGAGCCAGTCAAAAAATCGGTGGAGCGGGTTTACGATCCGACCAAAAAGAGAGGCAGCATGTGGTAACGGTGTTCGAAAGTTACCTTTCACGTTCCCTCTTTGTTCTTAATCACACGATCAAGTGCTTGCACAAGCCAAGTCACAGAGGGATTATTAAACTGGTAAACGATCATTCCACTTGAATCAATCAGATAGCTTGGCGAGGGATGCGTAATATCGCCCGTCTTCAAATCACGCTGAATCGGCATCCGGTAAGCTTGAAGCACAGCCAATACCTCGTCTACACTTCCGGAAAGAATGTGCTCGCCTTCTCCCAAGTTCCACCGTGCTGCCATTGAGGGAAGAGCACTCGGGATGTCGCGCCACGGGTCTAAAGTAACAATCACTAGTTGAAGCTTATACGGTGGAAAATGGTTTTTTGCAGCAAGTGTCTGCTGAACTACTGCGGGACAAACGGTTTGACAGTGTGAAAAAGCAAACGCTAAGAGCACTGGCTTACCACGAAGCGATTCAAGAGAAACATGTTCTCCATTTTGATTTGTTAAAACAAACGGCGAGGCAGGCTCTCGTATCATCGGATACGCTTCTGGAAGGTCGCCGAGATCTTCGGACAGATACGTTTCGTTCTTAATGGCAAGTCCTTGATTGATTCTTTTTGAGACCCAGAGTGTCTCACCGAGCACACAAATCGTAAGTGCAAACGCGAGCACCTGTCGAATACGGGAATGAAAAAATGAGCGGAGGCTATCTCCAAGCGCATTTCCATATGCCACTGTTAAAGCAAAGAAAAAAGAGAGTGGAGCAAGAATTAAAATAAACCATCCATACGTATCGGGAAGTCCAGTCTGGTCGGTTCCAAAACAGGCAGACTGTGCCCGGAGTAACCACTCCGGAGTTTGCTCCGGAGCATGCCAAAAAGCAAAACTCCACAAGGAAAGGGTGATGAATACCCAGAGCACAAAAAGCATTGCGGGTGTAACTTCTTTAGTCGCAGCAATGTTTTCCTCAATCACCTGTTCGTCAATTCCTAGCCGATCCGCCATAGAAATGAGAGCACCTTCCAATTGAGAAAGTAATAGACAATGAAACAAACAAGAAATATTCCAACAAGGATCACTGTTCCCGGAGTTCCTTCTTTGTGAATCCTTGAAACCATCGAGCCACTATGAACCTGTGCAGGGAGTTTGAGAATCCCCTGGGGAATACCACTCGCACCAGCAGCAACACTTTCTGGGGTAAAGGGCTTACCAAAAAAGACAGAGAGGACCGCACTAAATATAAAGATTAGACCACCCACTACCGCGGTCAGTCCGCCGATACCAAGAACTGCCTCTAGGAGTAGGACCGCCGGATGAAAATCGACGGTGAAAGGAGCACCGGCTGCTGTGATGTCATAGTGTCTGCGCGGCGCACCAAAGGATCCCATAAAGGACATCCCCATTGACATCACCGTAATGCCGATAGCGAAGATATACGGTTGGAGCTTCACAAGCGGCCAGAGCGCCACTCTTTTTCGAAAGATCAAGGGGATGAGGTAGTAGGTAACCGCCATAAATGCCAGTGCGGTTCCGCCGACTACCGTGACATGGAAATGACCGGGGATACGCATCGTGTTATGGGCAACGATATTTATCTGCTCGGTACCGATGGTCACGCCGGTGATCCCGCCAAGAAAACCAAAAATAATCACAGAGAGTACAAGCCCTGAGAAACCGGGATCGCCCCACGGTGCTTTCCGTAACCAATCAAAGGTACCATTGGTAAAGCCACGTAAGCGCTGTCCCAACTCAATTCCTGCCGGTACGGTAAACCCGTGAATCATGCTAGCAAGTACCGCCAGATACATCGCATAGCTTGTATTCCATACCTTCCAGGCTGGCCCCATGCCGGGATCTACAAGAAGATGGTGCGCTGAGGCCATCGAAATAAAGAGAATATAGAGAACAAAAGCGGTGCGGCTAATCTTTTCGTTAAGCACGACGCCGCCAACGGTAACGGCTGCAAGAAAATACCAGATCGCCACCATCGCCGCGACGTTTATCTGCTGCGATGAATGGCCTAGACCCCAAAAGATTAAGCGGTAGATCTGTGGGTCCATACCGATCAGATCCATCGACCAGAGCCAGGTCGGAATATAGATCAATGCGCCGTGAAGGAGCGTAATTATTGCAATAATGTTTGCAGTAAGCGCACCGAAAGTGACAAGAGGCATGGAGCCTGTATAAGTTTTTTCTCGCTTAGCGACAGTGAGAGCTGCAAGGAAGAGCATTGTAACAATCAGTGCTCCGACGGCAAAAAGAATTATTCCGAGATAGTAGTTTGGGTCAGCCTTCAATGGTGGATAAGAGGTAAAAAGCACGTCGGCTTTTCCCATAATCACCATCGCATCAACAAGAACCGCGCCAACGAGCATCAAAAGAAACGCTAACCATCCGAGCTTTGGCGCTGGTAACCGGCAGTTAAGAATAACGGGGCCTGCAAAATAAAGAACTGCCATCTCAAAGAAGATAATGAAGAAAATGAGCATGTTAAGACCGTGCAGCGTAAGAAAGCGATAAAATAAATCGGCCGGAAGAAGATGGATCGCCTGCCACCGTGTAAGAACGAGACCAGTAGCAGCGATAACTCCGATGAGAAAACAGACAATGGCAACCACCGCATTACATTTAATTAACAACTCCGCATTTCTATCGATCTTTATCCCTGTCACAAAACAGGTTCGAAACTGCTGACTTACTGTGGCAGTCGCCATGGCACTCTCCGTTATTCTTCGACCAAAATTTTCCCCACCATGTTATGGTGAAGGATTCCACAAAATTCATTACAGATGACGCGAAAGTCTCCGGCTTGATTCGGTGTAATCTTCAATGCGTAATCATAACCAGGAACTACCTGAATATTGACGTTTATCGGATATAAACTAAATCCGTGATTGACGTCAGCTGATGAGAGATGCAGTGTGTATTCAACACCTTTTTTTAGTTTGAGCACAGGACTCCACGACCACATCCGACCGATCAGATAGATATCACTCCCCGGTGGTGGGGCTACGACGGGATAACCGTTCTCTTCACCAACTTTAAAGTCATTAATAAAGCGCGCAACTCGCGTGCTAAAATCCTCCGGGGTCACCTTGGCGCGAATTCCCGTTGGGTTTTGACCCCCTTTGAAATGCCAAAAAGGCATCATCCCAAATAAGATCAGGCACCAAATAAAAGATATCGTTACCCACCGTTTCTCTTGGATATGTGCCGGTTTCCACCACGTTCCGACCGGCGAAACAAGCGCTGAATGCATCTCTTCCCCTGACATTATACTTTCTCCTTACGGTAGTGTCGCTTGTGGCAAACTGAGCACCTCCCACATTCCCCAGATCGTATAGAAACCAAACATCACGACAATTCCCAAAAAAAGAAGGAGGAATGGCCGATCGTAGACCTTCTGAAGCCACGGAATATGTTCATCATCGTCTTTGCTTGTAGTCTTACCATCTTTCATCATCATTGCTTCTCATGCTAACCACCACTTTGTGGTATGACCTTTTGGCCCTTACTTAACGAAAAGTAGTGTTTTTTTATCAACTATGTTATAAAAGATATACCAGTCCTTTATTACAGAAAAGGGAAGTTAGATCAACTTGCTGTTTTACTAATAGATGCTCACCGCCTCTTCAAAATATGCCCTTCGCGCATTGATATGTTTAGCAAAATGCCCAGATGATGGAGCATTTATACGCGTCGATCAGCTCTCAAAGGAAGCAGAGATACCAGCACCATATCTTTCTAAAATCATGAAGATTCTTTCACAAAAAGAACTTGTGGAGACAAGAAGAGGCCTCACCGGTGGTGTCCGCTTAAAGCGCCAGAAAAAGGCTATCTCTTTCTTTGATGTTTGTGAGGCACTTAATGAGCCGATTGTCAGCGAAGTATGTCTCCTTTCAAAAACGTCATGTGAGGAAAAAAATCCCTGCCCGCTTCATCGGGAGTGGAAGAAAAATCGTGAACAAGTTCATCGCTTCCTAAAAAAAGCGCGGATTGCTCCCTCGAAATAGCGCGCCAATAAAAGATATTAATATCTCCTATTGACGCGCCGCAAACTTGGTGCTTTGATCTGCACATGTCAGATGGAACGCAAATAACCCCTTTCAAAGAGAGCGTTAAAAAAAACCATGTAGGCAATTACATTACTAAACAGGAAAATGCGGCTGTTCCGGCAGATCTCAATCATCAAGACTCCTCGCTCTTCTTTTCTCGTCGTTTTACGACTCCTGAAACACTTCCTTATGATCTAATTACGTGGGAGCGAAGAAACTGCGAGATTAAAGGCTCCGCTGGTGAGATAATCTTTTCCCGCCGTGAAATTGAGGTGCCCTCTTTCTGGAGCGATATGGCAGCAACGGTCGTTGCTTCAAAGTATCTGCGTAGCTCTGCATCAACCAATGACCGAGAATCGAGTGTAAAAGAGCTTATCTCCCGCGTTGTCGATACAATTACGAATTGGGGAGCAGCAGATCATTACTTTGCTTCAGAACATGATGCTGCGACCTTTCGAAGCGAACTCACTCACATTCTTCTTCATCAGTACGCATCATTTAACTCGCCAGTCTGGTTCAACCTCGGTGTTGAAGCGCATCCGCAGTGTAGCGCGTGCTTTATCCTTTCTGTTGAAGACAGCATGCCCAGTTTACTCGAGCTTCAAACGATTGAAGGCACACTCTTCAAATCGGGCTCTGGATGCGGGACAAATCTCTCGTCTATCCGCTCTAGCCGTGAATCCTTAAGTGGTGGAGGCACTGCCTCTGGTCCACTCTCCTTTATGCGAGGTTTTGATGCCTGGGCAGGAAGCATCAAGAGTGGGGGAAAAACGCGGCGTGCTGCAAAGATGCAGATGCTCGATATCACTCACCCAGATATTATCGAATTCATCCGCTGCAAAGCTGAGGAAGAGAAAAAGGCCTGGGCGCTTATTGATGCCGGGTATAGCGGTGGATTTAATGTTCCGGGCGGTGCTTACGACTCGATTGCGCTTCAGAATGCGAATCTCAGCATCCGCGTGAGCGACGAGTTTATGAACGCCGTTGTAAACGATGAAAGTTTTTACACAAAGTGCGTGAGCGACCAGGACAATTGCGAGAAACTCTGTGCGCGCGAAGTGCTTAGGTTAGCCGCTGAGTGTGTACATATCTGCGGCGATCCCGGTATTCAGTATGATACGACCATTAATGCGTGGCATACCTGTTCCCGCTCGGGACCGATTCGGGGAAGCAATCCGTGCAGCGAGTATATGCACCTCGATAATTCAGCGTGTAACCTTGCTAGTATTAACCTTCTCAAATTTTTAAAAGATGATGGCGAATTTGCACTTGAGGATTTTCTTCATGTGGTGGATCTTCTCATATGTGCACAGGATATCCTAATCGGCCGCTCGCGTTATCCTACAAAAAAAATTGAGCGCTGTGCACATGACTTTCGGCAGATCGGCTTAGGCTATGCAAACCTCGGAGCATTGTTGATGTCAAAGGGACTCGCTTACGACTCCACTGCGGGAAGAGCTTGGGCAGCATTTGTTTCAAGCGTAATGACTGCTCAAGCATACAAAACAAGTGCTCGCCTAGCTTCCTCACTTGGCCCCTTCCAGGGATTTCGCACGAACCGAAAACCGATGCTGGCTGTTATCGAGAAGCATCAACAGGCAGCAAATGAACATGACTTTCGGGCACTCCCGGGACACTATGTGAGCGAAATGAGCAACCTCTGGCAACAAGTGAAGCAGCTAGGTGGGGTTACTGGTTTTAGAAATTCTCAGGTTACTGTCATCGCCCCGACGGGAACGATCTCATTCATGATGGACTGCGATACGACCGGCATTGAACCCGATCTCGCTCTTGTAAAATACAAAAAACTCTCCGGCGGTGGGATGCTCAAGATTGTCAATCGAAGCGTCTCTCGTGGACTAGAGGCGTTGGGGTATGGCCCTGATGTTACCGAGGAGATTGCCGGCTACATTGAGAAAAACGATACCATTGAGGGCGCTCCGTTTCTTAAGAAGGAACACCTCCCGGTCTTTGACTGTGCGTTTAAACCGTTAAGAGGAGAACGTTTCATCCACCACTCTGGTCATCTGCAGATGATGGCAGCCGTGCAGCCATTTATCTCCGGAGCGATCTCAAAAACGGTGAATCTTCCAAAGACAATCACCGTCGATGAGATCTTTGAGGTTTACATTGACGCCTGGAAGTTGGGATTAAAAGCCGTCGCACTCTATCGAGATGGCTCAAAAAGAACTCAACCTCTAAACACCAGTAACGGTAGTGAGCAATCTACAGAAAAGACTTTGCCGCAAAGACGGCGCCTTCCAGCAGAGAGAAAAGCAGTTACTCACAAATTTAACGTTTCAGGTCTTGAAGGTTATCTTACTGTTGGACTCTATGACGATGGGATGCCAGGGGAGATATTTTTAGTGGTGGCAAAGGAGGGTTCCACGCTTTCTGGAGTGATGGATGCTTTTGCAACATCGGTATCAATTGCTCTCCAATATGGAGTGCCACTTGTCACTTTGGCTAAGAAGTTCACCTATACTCGTTTTGAGCCGGCAGGCTTCACTCAAAACTCGGAGATTCCTGTTGCGCAGTCTGTGATCGACTATATTTTTCGCTGGCTTTCACTGAAGTTCTTATCTGGACATGAGCGAGGGGAGCTTGGCATCCGGGCAAAAAGTGAAACAGATACAATCACGATCGACCAGCAAATGAGCGCTGCTGAGCAAACATCTTTCCTTTCTTTTAAAAACCTTGAGGATGCACCGCCATGCACCCGTTGTGGGTCATCGTTTATGGTCAGACAGGGTGGGTGCTATTATTGTCTAAACTGTGGGGGTCAGGGGGGCTGTGGATAAAGTCATACCTGCTGACACTATCCCCGCACGGTTAATTGAAAAGTATAGCGTTTCTGCGCCTCGTTATACAAGTTACCCAACTGCTGCTGAGTTCTCCGATGAGGTTGGTAGTGCAGTGTGGGAGCGGTGCCTAAGAGACACTTTCAATAAAGCACAGATAAAACCGCTCTCTCTATATATTCATATCCCGTTTTGTCATAACCTCTGTTACTTCTGTGCCTGTCATAAGATTATCCCTAAAGAGCGCAGTATCGTCGGGCCATATCTTGAAGCGATAAAACAGGAGCTTTTTTATTATCAGTCGCTCATTGGTGCCGATCATCAGATCGCACAACTTCATTGGGGAGGTGGCACACCAAATTATCTAAACAGCAAAGAGATGGAGACACTGAGCGACCTCATTCGACATGCTTTTCCACACTCGTCACCCCTTTTTGAATTCTCCGTAGAAGTCGATCCCCGCACCGCTACTGAAGAAACCCTTAGTACCCTTCGTGCGGTTGGTTGTAACCGGGTAAGCTTCGGTATTCAGGATCTCGACCCTATAGTGCAAAATGCCATTCACCGTGTTCAATCATTTGCTAAAATCTGTTCCCTTTTTGAAAAGGCGAGGCAATTGGGGTTTCGTGGAATAAATGTCGACCTTATCTACGGACTACCACAGCAAACGAACAAAACGTTTCAAGCTACGATAAACAACGTCATTACCTTACGCCCAGAACGAATCGCACTTTATGGGTATGCGCACCTTCCTGGGTCGAGGAAGGTTCAGCGAAGCTTCCATAAGCTACCGCTGCCAACTGCGAAAGAGCGGCTTAGAATATTTCATGAGGCCATTCAACAGTTGTTAGCCGCAGGCTACGTGCATATCGGAATGGATCATTTTGCTTTGCCCGGTGACGATCTGGCCATCGCGCTTAAGACTTTAACGCTACGAAGAAACTTTATGGGTTACACATCGTCCGAAAGCGATCTCTTACTTGGCTTTGGCCCTAGTGCAATATCGGCACTACCGAGCTGCTTTGCGCAAAATGAAAAGGATCTTGGCAGTTACTTTGAAAAGGTGAAGGGAAACGGCGCCGCTATTACCCGGGGGAAACTCCGCTCCCTTGAGGACAGAAGACGAGCATTTATCATCGGTGAACTTTTTTGTCAGGGAAGGATCGCTTTCAGTAACTTCGAAGATGTGTGGCAAACATCCTTTCAACATGCCTTTCGACAAGAATACGCTGAACTTAGAACTCTCATAAGTGATGGCCTTCTTTCTGAACGAAGAGATGGTTTTTATCTGACCGGCCGGGGAAGATTGTTTGTACGAAATGTGGCGATGGTATTTGATTCTTATATTGAAAAATATCAATTAGAAACTACAGCGATCTTTTCTTCAGCGGTGTAGCCAATAGAGACTGATTTTCTTAACAACATAACGCCGGAGTAAGTTGAATGTTTTATTCAAGTAGATGAAAGAGAGCGAATCGTGTTCTCAAATACATAATTTCTGACGTTTTTAGAAGAATGCGCTATACAAATGAGACATTTACAAGAGGGGGAGATATGACCAATTTTTTTAAGCCGTTTTTTGTTTCTTTATTATCACTGTTTATTCCTTTCGGTCTTGCACAGGCAGCCGGAGAGCCTCCGCTTGAGGAGACGGTATTGACTGATGCGCCAAATGTACCTCCCCCGATCACACGCAGTCATCCCGCCAAGGTAAGAGTCGATCTCGAGGTTCGCGAACTTGTAGCTGGACTTGCTGATGGCGTTGAGTATACGTTCTGGACCTTTGGAGGAAAAGTTCCAGGAAAGTTTATCCGGGTTCGCGTCGGTGATACAGTTGAATTTCACCTAAAAAACCACCCGTCCAGTAAACTTCCTCATAACATCGATCTCCATGCAGTGACTGGTCCCGGAGGTGGAGCTGCAAGTACGTTTACTGCACCAGGACACGAATCGCAGTTTACTTTCAAGGTACTTAATCCCGGGCTTTATGTTTATCACTGCGCAACGGCGCCTGTGGGAATGCACGTCGCAAACGGGATGTATGGCCTTATCTACGTGCAACCTGAGAAGCCACTTCCAAAGGTCGACCGCGAGTTTTATGTGATGCAAAGTGAATTCTACACAGCGGGAAATTATGGAGAACGTGGTCTTCAATCGTTTTCGATGCAAAAGGCAATTGACGAGAGCCCTCCCTACGTAGTTTTTAACGGCGCCGTCAATTCGCTCACCGGCGACAAAGCAATCACTGCAAACGTTGGCGAAACCGTGCGGTTGTTCATTGGAAACGGTGGACCAAATCTGATCTCGTCGTTTCATGTAATCGGCGAAATTTTTGACAAGGTCTATACTGAAGGGGGAACCATTTCAAATCAGGAGCATGTTCAGTCAACGCTCGTTCCTGCAGGGGGCTCGGCGATGGTTGAGTTCAAAGTTGAGGTTCCGGGGACGCTCGTCTTAGTCGACCACAGCATCTTTCGTGCATTTAACAAGGGTGCGCTGGGAATGCTAAAAATTGTTGGGGCTGAAGATAAAGCGATCTACTCCGGAAAGGAGGTTGATGCGGTCTATTTAGGAGAGCAAGCATCGAACCAATCAGATCTCTCCAAGCTTCGAGAGGAGTATCAGAAAGCAATCGCCCAAGACCCGAAGTTACAGAAGTTAGGAAAGGATATTTTGATCGGGCAAGGAAGCAAAGTGTATGCAAACAACTGTTTAATGTGCCACCAGCTTAAAGGAGAAGGGGTACCGCAAGTTTTCCCACCCCTAGCAAAATCTGACTTCATGATGAAGCTTGCAGAAAATGACCGGAAAGCGCTTGTCCGCATTATTAAGTATGGAAAAACCGGAAAGATTACCGTTAACGGAGTGGAATATAATGCCGCCATGCCACCACTAACGAATCTGAGTGAAGAGGAGATTGCGTCAGTTCTAACTTATATCACAAACAGTTGGGACAACACCGCCTATGCGTTTTCTGTAGCAGAAGTAAAAAAGCATATGGCGACACTTGCTGAAGAATCTGCATCGGCAAGTACCGGTGTCGAGTAACGTTGCCACTATAGCGGGATGGATTGTCGGGTGTTTGGCTGGTTATTTGATCTAATTTTTTACGCTAGTTGCGGAGCGCTAGGGCTCTTACAAAACTCCGCTCAGTCAAACATCCCAGGCGGAGATTTCACTCCACAATATGGGGTTTCGAAGCCCTCAGACACGGTTCATGTGAAACCATTTTTATTGGACCAAACACCAGTAACAAATGGGCAATTTGATAGATTCATTCAGCTTCACCGTGAATGGAACCCTGAAACCGTTAGTTCCCTTCTTGCTGACAATAAATATTTGAAGCACTGGAGCAAAAAAGGTGATCGCCTATGCCCGAAAAACGGAACAGACAACATTCCCGTTACAAACGTCTCTTGGTATGCCGCAAATGAGTATTGCGTTTCACAAGGGAAGCGTCTCCCCACGGTCTTTGAGTGGGAGTTTGCGGCGTTGGCAAGCGAATCGAAAGCGGATGCATCAAAAGATGCTCAATTTCTTCAACGACTGCTTACCTGGTATTCAAAACCAAGCCGTGGCGAAGCCCTTAGTGAGGTCGGAAAGGGTGATCCGAATTTCTGGGGCATCCACGATCTTCACGGGCTTATCTGGGAGTGGACCGCGGACTTTAATAGTGTCTTTGTTGGTGGTGACAATCGTCGCGACGCAGAAGAGCTTAAGAATCTTTTTTGTGGTGCAGGATCTACAAGCTCCACCGATAAAGCAAATTATGCGGCATACATGCGTTACGCTTTAAGAAACAGCTTACAAGCTCGCTTTACAATGGAGACGCTCGGTTTTCGATGTGCACGTGACAAATAGTAGTGGATAAAAATATGAAAACAAGTTCGCTAATTTTTTCTCGTTTGTTCTTAGTTTTGTTTTTCTCACTAATAACCCGCATTGAATCGGCCTTCTCTTACCCCGACGAATCGCTGTATAACATCAAGATGGAGTGGCAGGATGACAAAGAGAACAAAGTGACTCTCGCCGATTTTTCCGGAAGGCCGGTGGTCCTCACCATGGCTTTTGCAAGTTGTTCCACAGCCTGCCCCTTAACAATCGCTCGCCTAAAAAAGCTTGATGATGCGCTCAAGGACAAACAGCTTCGTGTTGAAATAGTAATTGTGACGTTTGATCCCGATCGTGATAGCCCTGCTGAGCTAAAGAAGTTTCGCGATCAAAAGAACTTAACAGCACCAAATTGGCGGTTTTTAACAGGCAAAAAAGAAGATATTCGTAAACTCTCTCACCTTCTTTCGATTAATTTCCAGAGCGACCCAACCTCTAACGATATTATTCATTCGAATAAATTACTGCTTCTAGACAAAGAAGGCGTGGTTAGAGAAACGGTGGAAGGGTTGAGCAATAACGTTCTTGTGCTTATCGATACACTGGAACTGATGAGGTCAAAATAGAGGAAAACGTCTGCGAGAATTATCCGCCGGGCACTGAAGTATCCCCACGAAAATGGGAATAAAGTGTAGTGGTAACAAAGAATTAGAGTACCGCGTGCCTCGTGCTCTAAGTGTGTTGCACTTAGTCCTTGAATGTACATCCACCAGATCTCATCCCCCGGTTATAAGAGCCCGTCTTCCTCCCAATAGAGATCATTGACCAATCGCGGAGGATGGCTAACTACTGACCAACACTCATCCCCCAGACAGTAGACGCATATCCCTCCGCTGGAATTGCCGTAGCATACTTCGGTATCATAATAGGCACGGGCCGATGCATTTTCGACTCCAAAACAGGTAACCATTACGGCTGTAAATAACAACCTTTTCATCATACTTCCTCCCAGCACCTTTGATCTGATTCCCGAACATTCCGGGCATTCTCTAAAACCATACACTCATCGGTGGTTTGTCTAACCATGCTTCTCCAACCAAGCTAAATATGTGTAATCGTTATGGGGACAATCCCGAATGACATTAAGTTAAGCGTTCGTCCTCCTGTCGTTGCGAGGCCCAAAACTTGGTGCGTAAAACTTGGTTAAAACTTGGTTAAAACTTGGTGCAATAGAATGGTCCTGTCCTCCTTTAATTAACGGCCTTGAAGTGCCAAAGTAGTCAAGACGTTGGAGTCGAGACGAACTTTAAAAGGAGGAAAGGACCAAATGGAAACATATCTTATCGGACTAGATACATCAAAGAGCTATTTCCAGGTTTGTGGTGTTGACGAGTGTGGGGAGAAGACACTGGAGCGAAAGCTGCACCGGAATCAGGTGAAAGAATTCATGCTGTTGCGGCGGCGTTGTATAGTAGCGATGGAAGTCGGAGCAGGCTCGCATTATTGGGGTAGGCTGTTTGAATCCTATGGGCACGAAGTTCGGCTAATTCCGGCGGCGTTTGTAAAGCCATACGTTAAGTCACAAAAGAACGACCGCGCTGACGCAGAAGCGATAGCTGAAGCAGCGCAGAGACCGAGCATGAGATTTGTAGCAGTGAAGCGAGTTGAGCAACAGGATCTACAGAATCTGCATCGGGTGCGAGAACGGTTAGTAGCAGAGCGGACGGCGATTATTAACCAGCTTCGGGGTTTACTAGCAGAGTATGGGTTTGTGATTTCGCGGGGAGTAACTCAGCTGCGCCGGATGTTAGGGAAAGTTCTTAGTGAGGTAGAGCAAGAGGTATCAACGATGACATGTTCGATGTTCAGGCTGTTACAAGAAGAGCTTTCTTCGCTTGACCAGCGGATTAAACAATTCGATGAGCCGGCTGATCTGGTGGCCTGATCTGGTGGATGGCAACTCACTGTTACTTTAAAGGGCTTTTTCTTCTATTCTTAACTGACTGAATTCTAAAACATTTTCGACTAGAACTTTAAGTAACTTTGACTATCGATGCGTTGGCATGCACCAAATCTCAGGACCAAATCTCAGGCACCAAATCTCAGGATTTTTTAGATAATTGCCAAACACGGGGATGAAACTAGTGGCAATCCCTCGTTTCCAGTGCTAGGTAAAGCACAACTCACAACATCTGGGTAGAAGCTTAGGTCACAACGAAAAGGCGTGGCGGCGTAAGGGTTTTTCGTGAATGTCGGTTGTTCGCAGCGGGACAGTTAATAGTCATTTTTGGAATATTAACTGTCCTGTGTGTGTTCAAGCCGAAACTTTTATGAAAGGAAAAACCGTGAATCAGGATACGAAGGTTGTAAATGAAATGGGGTTCCATGAAATGCGGTCACAATGTGGAGTTCTCATGGCTCTCGTGTTTTTCAGCGGCATTTTCGCCCTCGGTGGGATAGCTTGTTATCTAGCATTAAGAGGAGAGGGGATTCCTCCTTCATCTACGTCAATCGTGGTGTTTTTTGCTGCTTTGGGAAATATCTTAGCCGGAGTGTTTGGCTATATTTTACTCATTGCGATAGGCAAATCAGAAATCAAAAGATATATCAATACCATAATTGTTTGCGTATTGTTCAACGTATGTATCAATATAATTAGCGTTCTCGCGGTAGGTGGAGGGTGGTCTCGCTACCCGTGGTTGGAGGATTGGGTGTTACTTGGATCCACAATTCTTTGTTCAGCGGTGGGACTAGTTGCAGTACCTATCGCCTCTCTCAAGCTCGCAATTTACGTTGAAAGTCATTCTGAGGCGCTGCCACCATCATCATCATAAGAAACATCGGCTCTCGCTCAAAGCGGCGACCAATGATCAGCCAGCCTGTTCACCGGAAAGGTGTTCAGTCGCTACACCTTTCCGTTGTGAGCTAAGCAGAAAGAAAAGGGGTCGGGAGTGAATGGCATTAAGTTAAGCGTAAGTCCGCGTGCTGACGTACGAAAATCCGAATAAGAAAGTGGTTGTACGAGAAAAAGCCTCCTGAGAGAGTGTTTGTGTCAAGCAAACGCTAAAGAAATCTCAGGAGGCATCAAATGCGTATTGATATTAGCAAAATCGTAGGACAGTTCAAGAGAAAATGGACGAGAGAGTTGGAGGGGGAGGAGATTCGGAGAGTGTGTCAAGAGCTGGGTTTAGGCTGGCGAGAACGTCTGTTAGATCCTGTTACGACGATTCAGCTGATGTTTCTGCAAGTTCTGTATGGCAATACAGCAATAGCCCACTTGCCGCACCTATCAGGGATACCATTTACTGCCTCAGCGTTTTGCCAAGCTCGTTCGAGGTTGTCACTTGAAGTGCTGCGCAAGATTCTTGAACCTCCGAAAAGATGGTGGATGGCAACTCACTGTTCCTTTAAGTCGTTTTTTCTTTTCATCTTAACTCACTGAATTCTAAAACATTTTTGGCTAGAACTTTAAATGACTTTGACTACGGCTGCATTCCTATGTACCGAGTTTTAGCTTTTAGCGGGTTGATTCCGATGATGATGATCTGGTGGATGGCAACTCACTGTTCCTTTAACTCGTTTTTTCTTCTTTCCTTAACGGACTGAATTCTAAAACGTTTTTCACTAGAACTTTAACTGACTTTGACTACGACTGTGTTGTCATGCACCAGAGATCCACCAGAGATCCACCAGAGATCCATCCTTATTTATTCCCATTTATTTTGAAAAGTTGAGGCTACTTCGACAGTCAAAAACCCTGAAACGGGGTAGCGCGAACGGCGGTGGGACACATGGTCCCACCGCCGTTCGACGCGATCCGTTAGCGAGGGAAGAATCGGTGACGGAATGCGATTAGAATTTCAACCGCCCAGTTAACCGAGTCGGTGATAGCATCCGTGTCGTTAATCCGAACGCCGAGTGCCGGACAACCCAGGCGGTGCGTACCGTGCCTGACAAGTCCGTCGTTGAGACCGACATCTCTAACCCATTGCATAGTTTCCTCGGTGAACTCAAGATGTTCCTTCTCCGTTCCGTAATCTGCAATGAGCATGCGCTGCGGGCGCGCGGGACCTATGGGTGCGTCATCATCGAGTATGCGGTTGCCGAGCGCCGCTCTTAGAGGAACGAACACCGCGTCATTCTGGTTAGCCCATTCGCGAATCAGCCAGGATGAATTCCTGATCACGCGAGCAATCCGTTCGATATCCTTATTTGGGACATTGGCTATTGCGACCCAAACCAAACTACTGATGGCTTTAAGTCCGGGACTCGTCGTTTGTCGAAGAAATTCGCTAAAAGACGAATAACCGGAAATTTCCAGATACTGGTTAGCACCATCAACGAGGCTAGGATCGTCGTTCATCCGTTTTTGAAAGGCCGCAAGTAGAGTTGTGATCATTAAGGAAGAGATCCCGTCGATACGTTCTCGCAGCACGCCATTTATGACCTCATCAAGCTCTGCCTCTTCCAAATTTCGGATAACGAGAGACTGATGGGAAGGATCAACCCCACGTACCCCCGCAGTGTCCGGCGCTTCTCTCCGCCAGGAGGCGACCTGTTCAAACATGGGGCGAATGCTCGCCATCAGCTGTTCACTAAATGCCTGTTTTACACCCAACGTCAGCGCAAACTTTTCGGTGACGAGCTGACCCGGCCGAAGTCGAGTAGTGTGTGTGCGCAGCCACTGCATGAATTTGCCAGTGGGCGTCTTTTCATAAATGCTCAGTGGCATTGGCACTCTCCTTGTCATAGCTAATTGCCGAAAAACCGTATTCAAAACGCGATAAGACTGCCGAAGCAGCTTTCAGATACCAACGATCTGGAAGCTGCTTTGGTGTTTGGTGAGTTACCCAAATAGAAATTGTTAAAGAGAAAGCCAGGCGCGAATGAACCCGCAGAATAGTAACATAAAACGCATTGGAATTGAAATCAGAAAAGAAAAGGGGTCGGGAGTGCTCTGTAGAAAAGATATCCTCTATTATTTAGAAAGCATTTGTGCGAAGAACGCGTTCGAAATTCGTCGTGTGAATCTCTATAACCGACTCGAGACGCCGCATCCCAAAAACGATGCGGCGTCTCGAGAACGCTCTTTACTCTTCGTCATCTGGCTCAGTCTCAGGTTCCTCCGCCGGCTGTTCAGTAATTGGTCCTCTCCTGACTGATTGGAGAGTTTTAAGAAAGTTTTCCAAAGTTATTGGTAACGAGAATTTCCATTGGCTCAATGCGATTCGCGAGACCCATTGTTTTTCTTTTTTTTCCTTCCCATCGAAGCCTTTTATATTTTCGAGACGACTCGAAAACGTAACGCTTTTCAGCCCTTTCCACGAACCACCGGCAAGAGTTTTCTTAAGCGATGGGTTTTTTGTCAAATTATTAAGGTTTTGAACGAATTTAATAAAGTCATCGAACTCATCCAATTGCAGGGAGATCTCCTTGCAGCCCTCGCTTTCAGCGCCGATCATAGAAAGACATAGATCTACAACCCTCGTTTTGGTACACTCCGTATCCTCTACCGGATCACACCACAACAGGTAACGGCCGAACTGTAGTCTTACTATGCGCTTGCTACTCGTCCGACGACCGTCGCTATTAAAATTGATTCTTTCAATCAACGAAAAACGTATCATCAGACCCTCATCACTTGATTGACTGTGAGAATCTATCACCACCGCTTCTTTATACTCTTCGCTGAGTAATAGATCCTCAGTATACAATTCGGTTTCTTGAGTCTGAAAGATTTCTTCTTTTTGATTATCTTTTGCCCGAACCACCTGCGTAGAGGCCACGAGACAAATGAATACGCCAACTACCCAATCAAGTTTTTTCACAATTACACCCTTTCCAAAACCTTGAAATTATCACACGACGAAACTGCTAGCTCATTTCATGACGACAACGGAAAGTCAAACTGACGAGGGATTGCTACCAGTATTGCAAAGGAAAATTGGGGGCAGGCACCCGAAAAGATGGTCCCGAAAAGATGGTCGAAAAGATGGTGGATGGCAACTCCCGAAAAGATGGTGGATGGCAACTCACTGTTCCTTTAAGTCGTTTTTTCTTTTCATATTAACTAACTGAATTCTAAAACATTTTTTGCTAGAACTTTAAATTACTTTGACTACGGCTGCATTCCTATGTACCGAGTTTTAGCTTTTAGCGGGTTGATTCCAAGTGTGCTAGAACTACTTGTTGTGCTCTTTCAAATTTAAGATTAAGTGAATTTTCCAAAGTCCCTGAGGAGCAATTTGTTGGTCCCCAGGGCTTTGTGGCTGCAGTAGGTTTTCAAGACTATCACTTTTCCTTCAGCGACTCGTATTTTCTTGGACATTAAAGGTGACCCGGAAAATATGAGTCGTGATGATGTTTGGGTTTAAATAAACTCTTACAAAGGAGGGAAAGTGATATGCCGAAGCATTGGTCAGATGAATTTAGGTTTGCTGAACTTCACATAATACTTCCAACGCCTGAGGTTGTAATGCCGCTTTTTGCGCGCTTCGGTCTGATAGCAGAAGGCGACATCGAGATAGTCAGGGCCTTTTTGGAGGTATTCAACAGTGCATTTCAGAACGTAAGTCTGATATCGAGTCGTTTGCCAGAAGGGTCTTTTTTTGCGCTGGATCAGGCAACAATTCCACCTAGGCCGGGATCGGAACAAGGTGCAACAACGATCATGGGCGGGACTATTCTTCGCATGATTGGCGAACCGATTGAACGCGCGCGATTGTTAGAGATGACACTAAGACTTACCCCGATGGGGCGAACACCGTGGCCCATATTGGCTGTTGGGTGGGGACCTACCATGGTCCATCGGGAATTGCTTCCGTGGAGCGCCAGTGAAGAGTTCTTGGAGCCTTTGGGCGAGAAGCTTCCGAGGGATATACGGTCGATGGAGTTGTGGGGAACGCCTACTCCCGCTGATGATGTTGTGGGTGTTCTGGTTCGCAAAACTCCACGAAATGGGATCGTACTCATTGGCAATCGAGTCGAATCGGCTAGCGTGTGAGGATCGTTAAATCGCCCAGCTGAAGGTTTTTCGTGACCTTCAGGTGACGCGCGCAGCCACGCGCTCTGGGCATATTGGTTGTTGTTAGTCGATATTTCGTGGGGGTACTTCAGTGCTGGGTAGACATTTTTCCTTCGAATAGGTCCACCAGAGATCCATGGCCAACGGCAGAGGTTTGTAGTTTCAGAGGGGTCCCTAAATGGTTCCTCGCTTGTCGCTTCTAATCTATATAAGTTTGAATTAGTGTAAATTTTTGAATTTAGGTAAAAGAACAGGCCTTTGGAGTTCGGTTCCCACGTGTGATTATGCGATCTTTTATTTGGCCTGCTATTTGCATAGTTTAAATTGGAGTTTTTATTGAGATTAAAGTTTTTTAGGAGATGCTATGAAGACCTTCAATCGTTTTATTTGCTTACTTACTTTTCTTACGGCAAGTCTTTTCAATTCAGCTCAGGTGGCAAGTGCCGCTAGCTTACTCGAATACGCTTTTCTCTGTGAAGGTCCTCCACTAAAACCGGTAAGGGTATGTGATTCATCTGGCTGCTATATGCTCGATTTTGAGCAAGAAGTATGTGCGCCATTGTCTGGTTGCTGGTAAATAAAATCTATGAGATCTGGTATGAGATCTGGTGGAAGGCAACTCAATGTTACTTTAAATCATTTTGTCTTCTCTCCTTAACTGACTGAATTCTAAAACGTTCTTTACTAAAACTTTAAACAACTTTGACTGTTGTAACGTTGTCATGTACCGGATCATCATCCGCAGCAGATCATCACCTGTCTCTCAACAAACTTTAATCAGATGATAATCGATCATTTGAATGTGAAACTAACGGAGAAATCACACGATAATAGCTTTACAGAGTTAACTAAAATTTTGTTAAACGACAAATATAGATTTGGTAGATTTTTGTGTTTTATGATTCAAGATGATAGAAAATCGTTATGTCACTTTCAAAAGAAGAACTCATAGCTTTACGTTTGCTTCTTCAAGAAGAACTTACTTCAGCGATTCAGCCTTTTCGGGAAGAGGTAAATCAAAGATTCAACGAAGTTGCGAGTCAGATCGATGGTCTTTACCTTCGTGATGAAAAACGTGAACAAGAGTATCTGGCGATTCGAAAACAAGTTGTCGACATCGAAAAGAAAATGTTCCGATCTTCTCTCTAGCTGATGTGCGAGAATTGTTTTGTTTTTATCGCAATACTCTTGAGCCTTTGATTTTAGTTTCTCTCTGTCGTAGGTGATGCTCATGATCTCGAAATACTCGTGCTACTCACCGAATATCTTAATTTACCTTGAGATAGATGAAAAGCGCATTCGACTTGCAGATGTGCTCTACGACTCCGCTACTTTGTATGAGAAAGCGGAAGTTCCATACTATCGAGGCGTTATAGCTTAACTTAATGCCATTCGGGACAGCCACCTATTTTTGAAAACGAAAAAGATCGCTGTCCCGTTTATTCCGGGGCATACCCGGTAGACATTTTCCGAAGGACTTAAATGAAGGGGAAGGGCCCGTGTAACGTTGGGCCAGGACGAGGCGTGACAACCTTGGGTAATTCTCCTCACTACTCGAAGGTCTGTGCAACCCAACCGCCGCCGGTGAACGCGTTCCAGGGAACGAAGACGTATGCATTTTCGTTATCTATCCTGAGCGTTAGGCCGCGTTCTTCGGTTGCCTCAAGAATTCCTTGAATAGAGGTCTTCCGTTCGAATAAGAAGGCCGGCCGCACAAATACGATCGTCGTTTGCACCCCTATTTTGAGTTTTTCGTTCATCGACGTTGCTCCAAATTCAAAGTGAGCGAAACGCAGAAGGCCAATCCCTCTGCTGCCAATAGCCGTTTGAGCACACGCAATCGATTACTCAAGCGACCAATGGCAGCGCTAATAACCTTGATGCCTATTGCCTATTGATAATATTTTTAGATATAGCACAACATGGGAAAACGGGGGCATGATGATCTGGTGGGATGAGATCTGGTCATGAGATCTGGTGGACCTAGGTCCACCAAGTTTTCGGGCACCAGAGATAGGGGTCCATTACTCACTCCCTATCTATTCTCCAAAGGGATTTCTAATATCTTAAGTGGAGGAAAGTTCGTTGGCTTATTTGATAAACCCTGAAGCATCTCATTAATTTTCAATTCCAAATGGGAAGCACTAGCGTTGATTCTTGGCTCTAATCTCAGCATATTATTTGCGCCGTCATTAACTATCTCTCGCTTATCTTTTAGGACAATTGAAAGTGTGCCATCTCTTCCCTTTGATACCTCTAGCTTGCCACCATTGTTATATAATCGGCTCAATGTGCGATACGCTTTTGTTTGTTCAGGGTTAAAAGCATCTACTTCGGCCAGAACTTCGCCTGTCGTAGATTCGATCTTAAGCGGTTGAATAACTTTTCTTGCTTCTGACTGAAGTGCCTTTCCAACAGCGTCGAGATCATTGATATTAGCTTTTCCAACATCAACAGATGCAACCTTCTCCATTGGATTCCATATTTCAAATGAGCCTTTTTCTGGATCTGTCAATTTAACGCGATAACCTCGGTTCTGCAGCTCGTTTAACACGCGAAATAATTGACTATGTGCGGGATTGTTCGGCGTAGCGGTAATTGTTAAATTGGAGGTCGTGTCATGAATAACGAGAGCGGGACTGAGAAGTCTTTCCACCTCTTGTTGCAATTGTGGTCCGACTGATTTCAATGCTTCATTTAAGCCTTCCTGAGTGCGAAGATTAAAAATACTAACTGTCGCTCCGCCCTTTCTTTCTTTACTGCCATATATTTCAAAAGAAGAAACACGTCCGTCATTAATAATCTTAATATCATAGGCGGCAGCTTGAAGAGTTCGAATAGCATTATAAGCTATAAGGTGATCTGGATTGTTGGGATCTATTTTTATATTCTCAAGCTTCTGCCCTGTTCCCAATTGAGCATTCGATTGAGGAACCGGAGGCGCAACTAACGCACTGCGTTCGGGAATGGCCTTAGGCATATTCTCCCGGTTGCTACTGGTAGGCACTTGCTCTTTCTGATCTCTGTTTGCTTGTAATACGTTAGGGCTCGCCATTTCAATCTCCTAAGTAAATATCTAATGGTATATCGATATTATGACCACAAATGACCATAATGTGTGCTCTTTCTCCTTAACTGACGGACTGATGAGATCCGTGAGGAGATGATGATCTGGTGGACCCAGGTTCAATATACAAGTGCAACACTCGAATAAAATAGGGAAAATAGGTGACTGCCCCTAGTAGCAATCAGAGTCTTGAAAATCTGGATCAGGCTTACTTCATCATGCAATTTCCAAAGTAAGGCTGGAAGTCCATATACGGTAACTCGAAGGTGTCATACTGCCCACCGCACAACGTGCAAGTTTCTGGACTATAATTTGCATATTGTTTGCAGAACTTTGCATAGTTGACAACATTAACCAATGCCATTGCCGGACGTGGAGCAAAAGGTATCAATATAGACATTAGTGCGAAAACGAATCTCATTTTTCACCTCCCAACTGGAATGCTAACCTTCTTTTGTTATGACGTTATGTTCGCTGAGGGTTGCATTTTCTCTGGAAGGGGATCGGGCCCCGAAACGGTTTCTTCCATTTTCTTAATGTTGTATCAGATATAACCGATGATATAGATTTTCCGTTCTGTGCTTCTCTCTTTTTGGGAGCAAGATGATCAACTCAAGAAGGCGATTTATTCTAGGTTAAATCTGAACTTGCATGAGCTCGTTAGATTAGGGTAGCCGGATACGTGAATCGCATTTAGGTCAATTTCTTCTCCAGCGGACACAGAAAGCGCACACACTGCTGATTTTAATTCCGATCGAACACTTTGACTGGTTTGGATATTGCCAACGATTGCATGTAGATCGCAAATCTTAAATTTTCCTTCCTCGGGAATTACTTGGACTTCTAAACCAAACGAGAAGGTGTGAAAGCCAATTTGGCCAGGAAGTAAATCTGAGGAGCAATTTGGATTGATTTTATATCGATCCCCACAGCGATACAGAGGAAAGGGACCGTATGAGGTTCCAGCGTGCCATGTGCACTCAAATTCAACGACAGGGTTCGGCGTATTACCTCCCCCGCCAGTACCACCCCCACTGCCACCCCCTTCCACCTGTTCCTCTGTTGATATACTTTTAACAGCAAATCCACTAGCTGCGGCGAATGCTTCTGATACGCTTAGCAGGGAAACAAAAAGCAAACCAGAACAGAGAATGTTTAGTCGTTTCATCGTAGGAACTCCGAAAGATATCATTTAAATGCTAGCATCCATTGAGGCAAAACGGGTGCCAAGTGGAAATGTTAGTTTTTACTGAACGGGAACTAGATAAGATGGTGTAAAGAAATAATGGGACAGTCCAGTCACGAATGGTATTAAGTTAAGGCTTATACGGGGACTTTTAATGACGCCGATCGCCTTGAAGAGAGATGCGAGTAGTAACAGGCGACCAGCTTGGCTGCACTGGCATAAAGCGCTTAGAACACCTGCTATCCTTCTTCTGCAATGCAATCACGAAAATACTAACTGTGTTCATAACAGAGAGGGGTGGAGTAAGTTATGATATCTCAAAAATCTCAAACCGTTCCGACAAATGATGAGAAGTCCCAAAAACAGGAGGCAAAAATACCTCCTGTACGCGTAGCACAGCTTCCCAAACCTTCACCTGAGATACCGATAGCTAATGACGAAACAAAAAAGAGCGAGAAACCTAAGGTTGCACTTCCGGAGCAAAGAACTACGGAGCTTGACAAACTTGAGCTTCAGGTAAGCACTCTTCATAGTAAACTCACCGAAAAGTCAAAATCCGGTGAATTTCCATCAGATGCAGAAATCAATGAATTTGAAAAAATGCGGGCGGAATTTTTACGAGAGTATGTGAAGACATATCAGGACAGAACAGCATGGGCCCGTGTTCTCATCGAAGGTGATGAAAAGATCGGAAGAATTGATATCACCGGCACAACGCACTTTGGTGAAGGCGAAAATCCAAGTGAACTACTCACGATCGGCATATATCAGCGAGAAGTTCTTCTTCATTTACTATCGACAAAGCCTTCAGATATTTTTGTTGAGAACGGAAGTCCAGGCGATCTCGGTAGTCCTGCTCGAAAGGAGATGTATGAAAAATTGCGGGCCACATTCACCGAAGATGATGGAAAGCCAGCAGATCCCGGTAATCTTACTATCAAGCAGTTTCAAACTCTTGCGCGTTTTGGAGCACATGAGGTGTATGCAGCCTTTAACCCAGAGGTACGGCTCCACCCCACAATCTCTAATGCTGATTTGGAGCGATTCCAACGATATCATCAAAAGAGAATCTCTGAAGGTGAACTCGTTCCCTATGCAGAAACTGCGGCCGAGCGGGAGAAGCTCGCGATGGATCACGTAATGAAGTACTTACAAACTCACCCAGGGGCTGTAGTATCGCTTAATTTTGGAAGGAATCATAATTGGGGAATTGAAGATTTTCCGGAAGAAATCAGAGAGAAAGGACACTTTCCAAAAACAACTCGCATCGAGTGGCCAGGATTGGGAAGAGACTTGAATCAGCTGGGAAGGGTGATTGTTATGCTCAAGGATACCCCAGATCTTCAAACCGAGCTCATTAAAAAGACGTTTCGAATACCGAGTACCGTTTTTGCTCACATCAGCACCGAGGCAGGGCAGCTACAAGCGCTCTCCGCTATCTACGGCGAGAAATCAATGTCTCTTAATCAACTCGAAGAGCAACTTCTTTCTGGAGCTATCAATGAACGGGTACGAGAGGAGATTCGTAAAATAGCACAGACTGTAAGGGAGTCTCCCGGAAAGTAAGTCTCTAAGTCCGCCGACATTTTTAACCTACAATCTTGGGGGTTCGTGGATGGCAACCCACTATTACTTTAAGTCGCCAGGACTCTCTAAAACAATAGGTTTAGAAAAGATAGCATGAGGATCAGGTACGTCAATTTTTGTGAGGTTTGATTAACCAAGCAAAAGAGGAACTGCGCGGGCGATCTTTGAAAAAATCTTATCCTTGCTCATTAATTCTGCTTGTAATTGAAGTGCACATTCAGTGATATGCGCATCGGGAGTAGAGACGCTCAGTCCTCGACGAAAAAGATTAGAACGGAGTTCTCCTACTCGAAACCAGTGATCAAGCGAGGTTTCACAAAGAGGAAGTTCTTCTAAAAAACTTTTGAGATTACGACGTTGTTGTGCTGAGAGTCGTCCGCTTAGGAGTTCTGCGGCGACGAGAGGTGAGAGATATACTCTGTCTTCCTTTAAAGCATCATCGAGAGCTTTTTCTTGTGAGCCAGCCAAGTAGCTGATCCAAACTGAAGTATCAACGAGAACTACGCTCACGGCTTATATTGAGATCAACATCGATATTGATCTTTCCCTTTAATTTTTGCGCTTTTTGGTATGCTGATGTTCGCTTTACTAACTGAAGACCAAAAACAATAGTATCTGTGATGCCACGATCAGTTACTGCGGTAGCTTCTCTTAATAGATCGGCAGGTAAGTTCGCCGTAATTCGTTTAAGTTTCTTCATGGGAAAAGCTTAACAGAGAAAGTCTTTCTCGTCAATACGATAGTATTGATGTAGATACATATGATACTTAGCCTTAGATCTCGGGACAGCCACCTATTATTGAAAACTACATAGATGGCTGTTCCGAAGTTTCCTTGGTTCTCAAGGGCTTTCGTCTTAATTCAGATGTAGAACTTTCCTCTGATAGTCTGTTTGACAATTCTCATGACTGCAGTATGTTAACTTGCTGTTTTGTTCTTTCTATCTCCGCAGCTTAGCTGTGCATTTCGGGTATCAAACCTGGTTCGGTTCTTTGGATGCAGTGTATGCATTCACCAGGTTTTGTTGGCGATTGAAAGGTAAGGAACATGAACGACTCACCGACAACAGCTTCTGCTAGTGCAGCTCCTTCCCAAGGTGCGACAGAAAAACTAGAGATCCTCGAGAAAACGGTACGTAGACTCCGATTGGGAATATCCATCGGCTTCATTCTCTCATGGTTCCTTGTTTGTGGACTGTTATTCTATTTTGTGGGGCTTCGGCCAGAACGGGAACGCAAAGAACGTGATCGCGCGGTGAGCGCCGGGTGGCTGGAAGCTACGGAAATAGCAGTTTCATATGTCGAACTGAAAAAGTCATTTGTGGATAGAGCGTGGGAGGAGTTTGTTGCGGACAAAGAGGCCTACGCCGTCACGGAGAGAGAGCGTCCAGAGGATCTCCAGACTGCCATCGACTGCCGCAACTCGGCAACAAACACGATCACTAAACTGAGGGAAGCCCTTGATCGGCATAAAGTCGATTGGGGGAAGGAACCTCCTGACAACTTGACTACGGATTACGAGGAGCTAAAGAACATCATCGCTGCATGTCCGGAGTACTCCTCCTTCTCACTAGCGAGGATGTGGGAGACATTGAAAAAAGCCCAAGGAAAGGTATAGAGGATTGAGTTGGTAATTTACCTGCGACCTTTCTTCCGGCGTCGCAACGGTTGGACGAGCTCCCAGGTTTGGTGCTCGACCCTTATTTCCCTTGTCTTGAGAAACTGATATAAAGACTTAGATAACGAAAACTCTGAGAACATTAAAGTGCATGAAAGATAAATGTTTATTTTTAATCCTCTTTTGCACCCTCTCTGGCTGCGCCACATTTTCACGAACAAATAAGTGTCTGGCACCGGCCTCGTCGGTTTATGCCCAAGTGGAGGATCTCTGTCTCTTAAAATCCGACACAAACGACATCGCCCATTCAGAGGTCAAGACATGCGTATCAATCTTAGGAAAGGTTCCCGACGATTGCGCGCACCGAACTTTAATCAAGAAACAACGGTGCACCTACTTACTGGAAAACACAGTAGTAGCTAATCTCTCCCTCGACGAATGTATTTCATCCATGAAGACAGAGGGCTACGTAGTGCAGGGCTGCAAATATCCGTTTAAAAAAGAGTGCATGGCTGAAGTCGATCAAGGCGCGCCCCTCCAAAAACCTATACGGCGGTCGGCACGAATCCAACAACCAAGAAGTGCACCTCCGTACGTTCGATATTAAATTTTAATTATATGCTTTTGGGCATCGACTGTCCGTAAGTGTCAGAAATGTCGAAATGCCGTACCAGGTAGACATTTCCATTAGAATAAAGTGAGGCCGGTGCTGAGTCTACCGGCAGGTAAACCAATTGGCGGGAAAAAGGTGGCTGTTCTAAGAAGTTTGAGCGCGGAGTTAAAAGAACGAGGAGAGAATCACTCGTTCCTTGGCCCCGTTCAAATCAGACCTACGACTTCTTTTTTTCGCATGCTTTCGATAGACCGAAAAGTCCGATCGAAGCCATGCCGTAAAAAGCCATGGAGAACAATTTTGCAGTGATCCATGCTCCTAACATAAGCTACCTCCTTTCTGCCCTTCCCTTTCAACAATGGAGAACCAAAACCTTAAAACCCTAACAACGGCCTCATATTGAGCTGCTATGACAGCACCAAAGAACGTGTTCCATCCGCTTTATGATGGAACGGTGCAGCTCTGCTGTTCCCGGAGAAACTGCAAGCGGTACGATGTAAGTAGAAGCCCCCATATCAGTTGTTTTAAATGTACCTTCGACAGTGCCCGACATGGTGCCGTCCACACTCGGCAGAGGGGGCACTACGCCAACTTCGTTCCGAGTAGGTGGAGGTGATTTTGCTGATTGTTTCGAAGCGCTGGATGTATTTGAGGTGGATGATATCCTGCCAACTTCAGCGTGCAGTTCATTGAATTCAGCATAAGGCAGTAAGATCGTTAGCAGGCATAGCGAGATGCTTATTCTCATAGTCATCTGTCCCTCCCCTTAAAAATCCAACGTAATCAGCTTTCCTGAAAACGCATGATCGATCCTTAAAAGTCATCAACAACACTTACTCTGCCCCGGAAGCTTTTTAAGGTTGTTAGGGATTTTTTTTGGACCCTAGCAACCTTTTCAGCTGCCAGGGGGGTACTTTACTACCTCGCCCCAGGCAAGCTGAAGAAGGTATTAATAAAGTGAATAGAAGTGCAATACATGTGGCCTTAGTATCACAGGTTCATTCAAAGTCAAGGGATTTTTTTATCTATTACCTTCTTTGTTTGTGTGTAGATCCACAAAACGGATTTATTTTTTCGTTCATTCCGAAAAACAGAGCGACAGGTCTAGAGATTTATCAAACTGAAACATTTTCTTTTCTCCTTCTCCTAGTTCGGGGGAACGAGGGACAGGCATCTGTTTTCGTTTTCTCTCCCCGTTTCTTCCCACCGTCACCACCTATCCCGAGGATGTCGACAAACGATGATAGTTATTGTAATAAATCCTTCCGCTCTTTTTCTCCTTTTCATTGGGTAAAATCCTTTATTCTCGGGTGCTTTTTTAAGCGCAGTTTGTGCTGCAGAGGTTGCTTTTGCAGACGAAGGCGCTTGAAGTGCAACCGAGTTGGTCGGTTTTGTGGTGACGGGTTCTAGAAAAGGATTTCATCGATGAAAAGCAATATTGATTCACCGTTCGAGGGTGAGCTGTTTTTCCGTTTACTGAAATGTCTTGGGTGGGGTTCTCTCTTGAACATTGGATTCTACCCGAAATTCAGCTGGTTCGATCTGCGCAGTTTGTATTCCCTACACTGGAGTCAACGTGAGCTTATCCGGCGCGCCGTAAGCTTGCTTAATGCCACGGACTCTATGGGCATCCTCGATGTTGGATGTGGTGGGGGATGGGGTACGCACTATCTTAGCCGAAGTTATCCGCGGGCCTCAGTTTGTGGAATTGACTGCGTTCCTGCCCATGTTCGGGTCGCTCGACAGCAATTTGGCGACCGGGAAAGACTCCGCTTTGAACTTGGAAGTGCTCTTGATCTTCGTCGGTTCGCTGATGAATCTCTCGATCGCGTTCTGTGTGTAGAAGCGGCTTTTTTATTTGGTGCTGCGGGCCGAAGACAATTTCTGGACTCTGTCCGAAGGGTGCTGAAGCGAAACGGTAGATTGGTAGTGGTTGATTTCACATGGAATGAAACACAAGGAGTAACTCTTGACAGTCTCGACACTGATCGGTGTGTCCGAGATACTTGGCATTTTGATAATTTTGGCTCAGCAGCAGAGTACCGCCAGGCTGCTGTTGAAGTGGGATTACAAGTGACAGAGATTCATAATTGGAGCAGGCAAACGCTTGATGGTTTCGCAAGAACTATTAGTCGACGCCTAGTTCTTCGACGCGTCCTTCCCCAATTGCGAAGGTCAACTCGCCAAGCATTTGCTCAATTTAGTAACGACGACTGGTGGCGTATTTCTCAGATATTAAATGCTCATCGAGTGGTTCGATCTCATGTCGATTACGTCGCGTTGGTATTTACCAAGACGACGTAAATCGCTGCGGAGCCGAGACTTCTGTCTCGGCTCCGTTGGGAGAAGATAATTGTTCTACACTTCTATGCCGACCAACAGGTGCACATTTCACCTCGCTGTCGTTCCAATAAGAGTGGAAGAGCAAACCAAATCAAAAACCATAAACCTGGTGACGGAAGAATCGGATAAAAGATGCCTATCCTGCACCTCGGTAGAACTTGTGCAGGATAGGCATTCGGTGTCAACGGTGTGTTTCTTTAGATTCGGACCAGCACTTGAATGGGCGGCCAATGTTCATCCCGGACGAATTGCTGAATTGCTCTTGCTAGTTCAAAGTTGTCGCACACCAGAGCTTCATCCGCGCGCACCTCAAATGAAGGTGAAATGTCCTTGACGTGAATTTGTCCGATTACTGCTCCTTCATATAAGGTGTTTGAGCCCTTACCGCTCCACAACTTTCCGCTGATCTCCCACTTCGTTGTTCTCTTTGTTAGCCGAGCACCCATTCCACAATCAGGACACTGATCAGTGACGAGCAGCGGAGCGCCGCACCAGAGGCACCGTACGATCTCTCGATATGAGGTTACCATTGTTCGCTTCTCCTTTTTCATCTCCAAACGCTTCGTAAAACCTTCTTTTTGGTTTACTCTTCTACCCCAACTGTTTCAGAGCACCCACTCGGTTTTAGTTCTTTCTGTTTTTGGATAAAGCTGTTCTGTTCCACCTGGAGCGGGGGACCATATCAAGTAAAAACAGCATGTTTCCAATCACAGCACAGAGAATGATCTGCTATGAACGATCCACTATGTGGCTAGCTCTGAAAAACAATAACAATGTAAATGAAAGTTATACGAAGTATGTTGCGCTTGGGGGCGCAAGACGAAGAGTTCGAAGGAGTGTTAAGATCTGAATATATCTTCTGTTCATTCTTAAATGATTAACATCACAACATAGAATAGGTCAAGCATTTATTTGGAGAGAAAAAAGAATCGCGGAAAAAATTGGGCAGCAGTAGATCTGATGGATTGCTACTGGTTACTTCAACTTTTTTCCCAATCTTTGATGACAGCAAATTATTATAAGAAGCAACAACCCTGCAGCTTAGTTGGTTTTTCTTCGATATTATGATAGTTTTCTACTTCACTTCGTTCATTCCAATTCTTATTCGGTGTAGGAAGCTTTCATAAAGACCTCCTTGATGAGCCGTTGCTCTTTAAGGAGGTATGCGTCCTCTTTCTTCATTGCGATGTGCGGTGGAGAGAAGATCAAGGTTTTAACTGAAGCAGGAGAGAGCTATATGCGCCGAATAAAGTCAGTTTCGGAATTTCGTTCCGCGTTGAAGCGATGTAAAACATTAGGTCAAGTATCGGCGCTTGTAAGCGCAGAAGGAGGTGCGAGTCATTTCGGATCTTCTTCACTTGCGAATTTTCTCAAGGACCCAAACCTCGGGATCCGTATGCAGCGTAAAGTCATTCATGCAATCGGACGGGTAGGGGGGAGATCCGTTTCGTCAGCAAGGGATGGAACGAACGCCCTCAGGCAGTATGTGGAGAAGTACCCCAACCTCGATTCATTGACACGGAAGATCGTTCTTGCTGCATATAGGTCAATTGCGGATTGTGGTAGCGAAGGAACCTCAGCGCGGGCTGACTTTCTGGAGATACTAGACACTTCCGCAGCTCTTCGTAGACTGAATGTCGATAGCAGAGCAGTCCTGGAACGGCTATCGGCAAACCTATCAAATTTAGCGGCCAACTTTCGGCAGCTAACGGAAGAAGTTGATACGGTGCGAACCCAACGAGTTGTCTCTCAACAAGCAGTCCAAAGGATCAAAGATCGTCTCACCTCCGCCGTGAAGATAGCAGAGAGCCTGAGGCTGCTCGAAAAAAAACAGGTCGTTTGAGCCGAGAAGAACCGACTATCGATCATGCGAAGGTTTGCTCTCCAAGATGGCCGCATATCTTCGCATTTATTTAGAGTTAAGTTTATTTTACCGCAGAGGACACAGAGGACGTAGAGGACGTAGAGGAACAAAAACTAAAGTTTTAATTGATTTTAAAATTCTCTGCGTCCTTTGCGGTAAAATAAAAATTCTTATGATGGCAATGGGTTGCGCTTAACTTAATGCCGTTCGTGGCAGGTACTTATTTGATTCTGGAGTTCCGGTGCACCTAGCTCCACGAAGTTATAGAGACACATATTGTTTCCGACGACTCTACAGACAGCACAATTTCTGCTATATTTTCATTCCTCGCTCTTTAACGTTTATTTTTCTTTAGTAGACGCCGTTTCTGCTACTCCTCTATTTGTCATTGGTAGTCCTTGATTAGGAGAAGAGTCAGCAGCCTTTTTTTGTTTTTTCTTTTGTTTTTTCGCTCTTTTGTTCATAAGGAGGTGGTCAATGGAACCGTTTTTGTCCGTTTGTGTTCGGGGCAGTGACGGCATCATGTACGCCTGCCCTCGAGAAATAACTACATCTGATCGAAGTAAACTTCTGCCACGCACTCGTCCGATGACTCTATGCGGCTGGGAGACAAAGCTTAGCGTTCCGCTGTTACGAATTACCCATACAAGGGTAGTAAGCGCCGGAGAGTTTGTCCTTGTTGAACGGATTATCGGCCGCAAAGGAGAGCCTCGAGCTAGCGTGTCTCATGTTTCAGAGATGTTGCCACCACCAGGTTGGCCGCCAATCTCAAACATATTAAACGATCATGAGGATCGTCATTTTGTGGGACTTAACTACTCTAGCTTAACAATCGATATCTACCGATATATCTTTCTCAAGGAGATACGACCGACAGATTCCATCGACCTGTATCCCATCCAATCCAAAAGAGTTCATATTGAGTTCACTCAGATCACGGAACTTGTGCCAACGTGCGAGAGCTGTGGGTCATGGAGTGTGCGTTTCCGATCATTAGACGGAACGACTAAGGAGTTAAGTTTTTCCGTAATCAAAGAGTTTGTAGAACAGGTCGCAAACGTCAGATCAAAGCTTGGAGCTCATTTGAGGTTTGTTAGTTAATTACCCCCCTGAGGGAGAGCCCTCAGGGGGTAAGGACTAGAGAAGAGTTTTTAAAAGTGCTGACTCGTTTTAAGAAGGGTATTGCATATTCGTTTTTAGCAACAATTTGCAATTATTTCGCATAACTAGAGTAGCCATGAACTTCAAGCGAAGTTTGTGATGAGTAGCAGTCATGCTCGCACGTGCAGATTGCTCTTGCGAAGGCGGTCTTGGGCTAAATGGAAACTGCTAAATCAAAACTATCGTGCGGAGGAAAAATGAAACGACCTTGTCTTATAAAACGCTTAGAGAAGATGCTCTTACTTGCGTTGCTATTGTCAGTTTTTGGCGGTGACGCTCTCTGTCAAACACGTTACTGGTCTAGTAGTAGGGGTATTGCAGGTAAGAAGATTGGGCAAGCGCCATCTGAAACCACTTCCCGCAGTAAGGCTCCTTCGTCATCGACGGTCGCATCTTCGCCGAAACCAGCAGAAAATGCGCAAGCTCGCGCCTCTCTTCGAAATGACTGGGATGCTATCGAAGAAGAACAGACCAAAGCTGATGTTGAAATTCCATCTGAAGGGGTCACAGTAGAACTTTACATTGATAATCAAACTTATTCGGAGTTGAAATTAATTTCAGCAGAGACCGGCGTTCCTATGAATCAGTTGTTGTATAAATATTTACGCATCGGTCATAAGTCTTACAAACAGCACCTTCGTTGGTAAAAGTCATTAATGGGAACAATCATCATTTCTTTCTTTTCATAAAAGGTGAGGGTTCTCCTGTTTCCCTCGAAAAGAAAAAGGGTCGGAAGTGAATGGCATTAAGATAAGCGTTTATCGAGCCTTTTTTGAATAACACAGAGTTTCACGGAGTTCCACAGAGTTAAATTCATTAACTTTTTTTCTTCACTCTGTGAGACTCCGTGAAACTCTGTGTTAAAATACTTCTTATCT